>JACRPB010000331.1 GCA_016214175.1 Rhodocyclales bacterium | reverse complement strand
GCGCAACTCGCGCAAGAGCGCGATGCGCCGCAACTGCTCGTCGGCGTACGGCTCGCCGCGGGCGATGGCGGCGTCGTAAGACGTGACGGCGGCGGTCACGGCGGCGAGATCGACACCGGCGTCCCCTTGCAGCGCATTCATTTTCGCCACGAGTTCGGGCAGCGTGGCGGCGACGACGAAATCCTCGCAGTGCGTCGTCAATTCGTCCACCAGCCAGCGATTGCCGAACAGCAGCTCGCGCAGGAAGGCGAGCTTCTTCTTGTCGCGGATCGAGGGATTGAACTCGGCGCCGGAGACCGCCAGTTCCTTCACGGCGATGCGGCGGTTGAGCAACTGCCACGAGTACTGGCGCTCGGTGGCGCAGACGCGCTGCACCAGGTCGCGCGTGTCGAAGCCGGTGACCAACGGCGGTTCGAGGCGCGCACCGCGCCAGTCCAGCCACAGCGCGCCGCGCGGCGGCACCAGCGAAAGGCCGTGGCCGGGCTTGCGCGGCCGCCAGTGATGGACGCCGGCCGCGTAGTCCCACATGCGCTCGAGATGGCTCAACTGGCCGCCGACGCCGGCGACGGCGTGATGCAGGAGGCCGTCGGCGTATTTGTGCGAACCGTTGAGGATCACCGGCGGCGGGCGGCGCCAGTCGGCGTGCCAATGCTTGCGTATGAGTTCCTGGCTGCCGTTGATGCCGCCGGCGGCGACGACGACGGCGCCGCCGCGCGCCGCGAACGGCAGCTCCCCGGCAAAACCGCGGCAGCCGACGACGGCGCCGTTCTCGACCAGCAGTTCCTCGACGCGATGGCCGAAGCGCAAGCGCAGGCGACCGCTCGCAGCCGCCTCGCGCAGGCGGCGGATCAGCACCAGTGCCAGTTCGCGCCCCGTGCCCCAGACGATGTGGAAGCGCGGCACGCTGTTGCCGTCGCGCTCGATCCAGTGCGGCAGCGGCAGGAAGCCGATGCCTTGCGCACGCAGCCAGTCGTAGATGTCGCGCCGGCTGTCGGCGACATAGGCCTCGGCCCAGCGCGTCGGCCAGACGTCGGCATCCGTGAGTTCGCCGAAAGCGCGCCAGTCGCGCAGCGCACGCTCGGGCGTGTCGGCGACCTTGGCGCGGCGCTGCTCGGGACTGCCGACGACGCAAATGCCGCCGAAGCTCTCTTTCGCCAGGCCGCCGAAATTCTCTTCGACATCGCGATCGAGGATGGTCACGGCGGCGCCGCCGCGCAGCAGTTCGAGCGCGGCGACGATGCCGGCGATACCGCCGCCGATGACGACGACGTCGTCGCTATAGCTTTCCATCGCGCGCCTGGGTCTTGCGGCGGCGCCTGACCGGCGCGGGGTTGTAGGGCTTCAGTTCCTCTTCCAGCGTCTGCTCCAGTACGTCGGCTGCGACCTCGCCGCCCCAGGGCGCCAGCAGCAGCGCCAGCAGCAGCTTCTCGAACTCGGGCGCGAAGCCGTCGACGATGGCCTGCGGATCGGGCACACGGGCGGCGTCGCCGATGAGGCCGAACTGCACGCCGCCGTCGAAGGAAAGAATGGAGACGCCCATGCCGATGTCGCCCGACTGCGGCACCCAGAACATGGTCTGCGCCAGGCGGCTGCCGGCGAGATACAGGGGTTGCTGCGGGCCCGGCACGTTGGTCATCACCGCGGTCGCCTTGTTGGCGAGCACGTCGAGCACCTTGGACTGGACCCACTTCGGCGCCAGGCCGGCGGCACCGAGCAGACCCAGGGCGACGATGGCCTGGTAGGAGCCCTTGAGCTCGGCCATGCGCCGGCGCACCTCATAGACGCGCGCCACCGGGTTGGCGATGCCTACCGGCAGCGAAAGCGTGACGAGGCCGAACTTGTTGCCGAGCTTGCCCTGCTTGCGGCCGCTGCGCAGATTGACGGGCACCAGCGCGCGCAGCTCGACGCCGTCGACCGTGTCGCCCTTGGCGACGAGATAGGCGCGCAGCGCGCCGGCGACGCAGGACAGCAGCACGTCGTTGACCGAGCAGCCGAGGCCGCGGCCGACAGTCTTGACCTCGGCCAGCGGCATCGGCGCCGACCAGGCGACGCGCTTTGCCGCCACGGCCTTGCCCTTGAAGCGCGTCTTGCTGTCGTCGGGCATCAGCGCCAGCTTGGCCAGCTCGTTGGCAAAGCCGAGGCCCTTTTCCGCATAGCCGAGGGTCTGCGCCGGATTGGCGATCATCTCGAAATACTTGATCCAGGCCTTGCCCGACCAGCGCAAGGACGTCGTCAGCGCCTCGGCGAGCGGATCGAACAGCGCGGACCAGGGATTGTGTTCGGACTTGTGGCCGCCGTGCGGCACGTGCGGCGGCGCGGGAGCAGGCGCATCGGGCGCCGTGTCGGTCAGCGACATCAGCACGCCGATCAGCGCGATGCCGTCGGCGATGCAGTGATGGATGCGCGCGACGAGCGCGGAGCCGCCGTTGTAGTTCTCGACGAAGTGCATCTGCCACAGCGGCCGCGCCGGATCGAGCGGCGTTGCCGCGAGTTCGCCGACGAAGGCTTCGAGCGTGGCTTTGTCGGCGGGGGAGGGCAGGGCCGCGCGATGCACGTGGGCCGCGATGTCGAACTCGCGGTCGGCCACCCAGGAGGCTCCGGTCGCGTCTTCGACCACGCACTGGCGAAAGCGCTCGAAGTGCAGCAGGCGCGCCGCAATCGTGCGCTGCAAGCGCTCGAAGTCCACGCGCTCTTCGAGCATCAGCACGCCGACGATCATCATCAGGTTGGTCGGGCGATCCATGTGCAGCCAGGCGGTATCGACGCCGGACATGCGTTCGCGTTGGCTCATGACTGCGAAGTCCCGGTAAGATGGCGCACATATGATACTCAGAAGAAAAGGAGACATCATGGATATGCAAGCCAAATTCGATGCCGCAGTCGCCGCCTCCAAGACCCTCAAGGAGCGCCCGGACAACGCCACCCTGCTGCAGCTCTACGCGCTCTACAAGCAAGGATCGAGCGGCGACGCCGACGGCAAGCGGCCCGGTTTTACCGACCTAGTCGGCCGCGCTAAGTTCGTCGCCTGGGCCGGGCTCAAGGGCACGGCGAAGGAAGCCGCGATGCAGCAGTACATCGACCTCGTCGAAGCACTGCAGAAGACCTAGCCGAAATCCTCGTCGAGGAAGCGATGAATCTCGGCCTCGATCTTGG
>JACRPB010000330.1 GCA_016214175.1 Rhodocyclales bacterium | reverse complement strand
CCGGCATCGACGCCATCCTCGGCGGCCACACCCACGACGGCGTGCCGCAGCCGGTGCTCGTCAAGAACGCCGGCGGGCAGACCCTGGTCACCAACGCCGGCTCCAACGGCAAATTTCTCGGCGTGCTCGACTTCGACGTGCGCGCGGGTCGCATCCGGGATTTCCGCTACAAGCTGCTGCCGGTGTTCGCCAACCTGCTGCCGGCGGACGCCGCCATGGCCGCCTACATCGACAAGGTGCGCGCCCCCTACCAGGCCAAGCTGGCGGAAGAACTCGCCGTCTCCGAAGGCCTGCTCTACCGGCGCGGCAACTTCAACGGCTCCTGGGACCAGTTGATCCTCGACGCCCTGATCGACGTGAAAGGCGCCGACATCGCCTTCTCGCCCGGCTTCCGCTGGGGCACGACGATACTGCCCGGCCAGGCCATCACGTTCGAGCACCTGATGGATCAGACCGCCATCACCTACCCGGCCTCGACCTTGACGACAATGACCGGCGCGCAGATCAAGGCCGTCCTCGAAGACGTCGGCGACAACCTCTTCAACCCCGATCCCTACTACCAGCAGGGCGGCGACATGGTGCGCGTCGGCGGCATGAGCTACGCCTGCGACCCCGCCAGGAAGATCGGCAGCCGCATCCAGGCCATGCGCCTGAACGGCAAGCCGCTGGCGGCGGACAAGACCTACAAGGTCGCCGGCTGGGCTCCGGTGGCGGAAGGCGCCCAGGGCGAACCGGTCTGGGAAGTCGTCGCGAGCTGGCTGCGCGACAAGAAGACCATCGCGCCGCGCCGGCTCAATGCGCCGCGCCTGATCGGCATCAAGGGCAATCCGGGCATCGTCTGAATCCGTACGTTTCACGCGGTCATCATTTTCCGCCGGCGGCGGTGTTACCCTAGGGTCCATCCCCTGACGACGGGCGCACCACATGGCCGACGAAGTCGAACTCAAGCTCGCCCTGGCGGAAGCGGCGCAACGGCCCTTCCTGCGCCATCCGCTGCTGAAGACCGCCGTGGCGCGCAAGAGCGAACGCCTGATCAATCTCTATTACGACACGCCGGCGCTCGAACTGCATAAGCGCGGCATTGCGTTGCGCCTGCGCCGCCAGGGCCGGCGCTGGCTGCAAACCGTCAAGTGCGCCGGCTCCTCGGCGGCCGGCATGAGTTCGCGTCCCGAATGGGAAACGCCCTATTCCGGGCAGTTCGATTTCTCGGTGGTGGATGCTGCGGCGGTCAGGAAGTGGCTTGAGCGCAACCGTATCCGCACGCGCATCGCGCCGCTGTTCGAAACCAATTTCCAGCGCACCACCTGGCGCTTCGAGCCCACCGCCGGGGTCGTTCTGCTGCTGGCCTACGACCGCGGCTGGATCGCCGCCTCCGGCCGCCGCGAGGCCATCTCCGAACTCGAAATCGAGATCGCCAGCGGCGACGCGCCCGAGGTCTTCGCCCTGGCGCGCGCACTCGCCGAGCGCGTCGCGCTGGTGCCGGCGCTGCTGTCCAAGGCCGAGCGCGGCTACCGGCTTTTCCACGGCACCGAAATGGCGCCGGTCAAGGCAACGGCACCCGCCCTCGCCGCCGCCATGCCGCCGCTGGCGGCCTTCCGCAGCATCGCACTTTCCTGCCTCGAACACTTGCAGCACAACCACGACGGTGCGGCAACGCGCGACGATCCCGAGTACATCCACCAGATGCGCGTCGCCACGCGCCGTCTGCGCGCGGCGCTACGCCTCTTCGGCCCGCTGCTGCCTGCGGAGTTCGCGGCCGCCCTGCTGCCGCCGTTGCGCGAGTTGATGGCGCTCCTCGGCGCCGCCCGCGACATGGACGTGCTGCTGGCCGAAATCGCCGCACCGGTGATGGCCTCGCTCGCCGCCGAGCCGCGTCTGGCGGCCCTGGTCGGGCTCATCACCGAACGCCGTTTCCGCCACCGCCACGCCGCCGTACAGGCCTTGCAGGCGGCCGGCTTCGGCCAACTGATTCTGCTCGCCGGCGATCTGCTGCACCGCCCGCCCTTCTTTCCGGCCGCGGCGACGGACACCGCAGACCTGGCGAACTACGCCGCCGCCCGCGTGCGCCGACTGCACCGCCGCGTGCGGCGACTCGCCGCCACCGCCAGCGCCGACGATCCGGTCTCGCTGCACGCGCTGCGCATCGCCATCAAGCGCCTGCGCTACGCGCTCGAATTCCTGGCGCCCATCGTCCGCGGCAAGGCCCATCGCCGCAACATCGCCCGCCTCGCGGCGCTGCAAGACGCGCTCGGACAGGTCAACGATCTTGCCAACGCCGGCCGCCAGCTCATGGAATGCGCCGGCGAAGACGCCCGCCTGCGCGAAGCGGTCAGCCTCGTCGGCGGCTGGCATGGCCCGCGCTACGCCGAACTGCTGGCAACGGTACGCGTCGGTCTGGCGCAGTTGCAGCAGCTCCAGATGCCGCGCTTTCTGTAACACCCCAGTCATCGGAGAAAACTATCATGCCGCGTTCAGCAAAGTTGGAGAGTGCGATGGATCTGATCCTCTGGCGCCACGCGGAGGCCGAGGAAGGCACGGCCAAGCTGCCCGACGCCAAGCGCCGGCTTACGGCCCGCGGCGAAAAGCAGGCGCATCAGATGGCGCGCTGGCTGAAGGAACGCCTGCCCAAGAAGCTGCGCATCCTGGTCAGCCCCGCCGAGCGCACCCAGATGACGGCCCACGCCCTCGGCCTGCCCTTCGAACTCGAGCGCAAGATAAGCGTCGGCGCCGACGCCGCCGACCTGCTCGCCGTCGCAGAGTGGCCCGACCACGGCGGCGCCGTCCTCGTCGTCGGCCACCAGCCCACCCTCGGCCGCGTCGCCGCGCTGCTGCTGGGCGGCGCAGAAGACGACTGGACGGTCAAGAAGGGCGCGGTGTGGTGGTTTTCGAACCGGACGCGGGAAGGGGAGACGCAGACGGTGTTGCGGGGGGTATTCAGTCCGGATTTGCTCTGAAGCCTGATTCGCTCCGGCCACAGTTATGCACTAAAATCGGCCGTCCCAATTCAGTGCACGAGAGGCGATATGGTCTTCGATTGGTTCAAGGCGCGCGAAGTCACCGAGTTTGGCGCTTTCCTGGCGGACTTCCTGGCCGAGCGGATTCCCACCAAGTCACCGAAGAAAGCTCCGGAAGCCTTGGCCAAGCTGTTCGCACATGTCGAGCGTTTCAAGGAGTCCCACAAGCTCAATATGTACAAGAAGGCCAAGCTTGCCAACGCCTTCAAATGGAAGCTGATCGATCACGGCTACGCCAACGAGTTCATTGAGGAAATGACGAAAGAACTTCTGCTTCATCTTTGAGCGATGCGCGATTGGCTCAGACGCATCGCCGTTGCAGTCCGCGCGTTGCCGACAGCGGAAGAACTGAAGGATCGCGGTAACGCCTGCCGGCTTGCGGGCGACATGGCGCAAGCGCTCGTTTGCTACCGCGACGCAGTAGAGCTCAATCCACGCTATGCCGAGGCGTACAACAACATCGGCATCCTTGAGCAGGAATCGGGGCGCCACGATGAGGCGCTTGCGTGCTTCAATCGCGCCATCGAACTGAAGCCGGACCTTCCGGAAGCGCGCTGGAATCAAATGTACGCTCTGCTGCTCGCCGGAGACTACGCGCAAGGCCTTGCCCTTCACGAAGGCCGTTTTCAAATGGGAACTGCCGCGGACAGAGCGTTTGCCGCTGGGACTCTCGCACTGTTTGGCGGCCTGCCGCCATGGCGCGGCGAAGTCATCGCCGGGCGACGTCTGTTGCTCTGGACGGAGCAAGGATTGGGCGACACGCTGATGATGGTGCGCTACCTGCAACTCTTATCCAGCAACTATCAATGCATTCCGGATGTCTGGTGCGAACCCGAACTGGTCAGGCTGATCACGGCACAGCCGTTTGTCGGCCAGGTCTTTTCAAAGAGCGAACCGCTCACCTTGGCTCCGTATTCGTTCCATTGTCCGATCATGAGCCTGCCGCATCACTTCGGAACCCGCCTGGACTCGATTCCGGACCAGGTTCCCTATCTGTTCGTTCCCGAAGAGCCAGTGCAAAAATGGCGCGAGCGGCTCGCGGCGACCTCCGGCCCCAAGGTAGGCATCGCGTGGGCCGGCAATCCGAGTCATGTCAAGGACACGCTGCGCAGTCTCTCGCTTCGGCAAGTTCTTCCCGTGCTGGAAACGCCGGGGGCCGTGATCGTCAGCCTGCAAAAGGGCACCGCCGCTCAACAATTGGATCAAGCGCGAACCGCAGTGTTCGACTGGATGTCCGAGTGCGAGGACTTTCTCGATACCGCCGGCCTGATAGCCAATCTTGACCTCGTCATCGCGGTCGACACCTCGGTCGTACATCTCGCCGGAGCTCTGGGCAAACCGGTTTGGCTACTCAATCGCTTTGAAAGCGAGTGGCGCTGGCTCTTGGGACGCGAGGATTCTCCGTGGTACCCGACGATGCGCATATTCAGACAACCGGCGCTGCACGACTGGAATAGCGTTATCAACCGTGTCGGATTGGAGCTAAGACAGTGGATCAAACAACATTGAACGGCGCTGCACTTTCGGCCGGCAAGCGTGACGTTCTGGTCGTCATTCCCGCATTTCGCAATCCCGAGCAACTCGATCGCTGCCTGACGGCGGTCCGGGCGCAGACCTGCGCGTCGCGCATCGAAATTTACGTCCGGGACAATTCGGCGGACAACATCTATTACACGGCGGCGATCAACGAGGGCTTGCGGGTCGGGCTGGACAACCCCGCGATCCGCTTTTTCCTGATACTCAACCAGGACTGCTACCTCAAGAACGATGCCGTCGAATATCTCCTGCTCTTCATGGCTCACAATGCGGCCGCAGGAATCTGCGCCCCCATTCAACTGGATTCGCAGAACCCAGACAACGTAATTTGGGGCGGCGCAACGCGATCGTTTCCCGCCGGAGAGTGCTATCTCGGTGACGTGGCCGAAGCGCCCGCCGGTCCGTTTCTGACACCTTGGGCAAGCGGTGCCGCCGCGCTGATCCGCAGGGAAGTGGTGGTCCAGATCGGGCTGATGGACGAAAACATGCGCTTCATCTGCTCGGACAGCGACTACAGTTTCACGGCGCGCGCACGCGGCTGGCAGATCGCCTGCCTTCCCGCCGCACGCTGCATCCACGAAATGGGCGCCGCGCGATCACGCGGTAACAGAGAAATCAGAAAGATCATGTGCGAGGACGTCACCTACTTCGCCGACAAGTGGATCAGCGGTGGCTTGTTCAGACGTCTGGAGGAAGATCCCGACCGGCGAGATGTAGCAGAACTGCTGCGGCAGCGCGATGTTTACCTGAAGTGGCTTGCCGACTGATCTGGCTCGGCTGTAGGCGAGACTTTTGCTACCATTGCGGACGTTTTCCAAGGCCCATCTTTCATGCACCCCACAGCCTATTTCAACTGTCAGGCGTTTTTCGATACCTACAGCAGCAGCTTCAAGGGGCACCCGGCAAGAGTCGTCGAGATAGGGTCTCAGGACGTCAATGGAAGCCTGCGCACGTGTTGTCCCGCGAGTTTCGACTACTGCGGTGTCGACTTCGTGGCGGGCAAAGGCGTAGACGTCTTGTTGGACGATCCGTACGTCCTGCCGTTCCCGTCCGAATCAGTGGATATCGTCATTTCCAGTTCGTGTTTCGAGCATTCGGAAATGTTCTGGGTGCTGTTCCTGGAGATCATGCGCATACTCCGGCCGGCAGGTCTCTTCTATTTGAACGTTCCGTCGAACGGCGACTTTCACCGCTACCCGGTGGACTGCTGGCGCTTCTATCCCGATAGCGGCCCCGCCCTTGTCGCCTGGGCCAAGCGCAATGGCTTGGCACCCGCGCTACTCGAATCGTACATAAGCGCCCAGGTCGGAGACCAGTGGAACGACTACGTCGCTGTGTTTGCTAGGTCCGTGGAACATGTCGGGGCGTTTCCTAATCGCATTCTTCACAAGAAGACCGATTTCTACAAAGGGCTTCTGTTTGGTTCTAATGACTACCTTAACGACACAAACGAGCCCGAAGACAGAACCAAGTTGCTCTTCTGCCGGATGGTTGCGGCAAACGAAGTTCAACTCAGCGCAATGCCGGACGATGCCATGAAACTGGAGATCTGCCGCAAGATCATCGACAACGAACTGAAGTTATCGAAGCAGTAGCGCGGTCAGGGTCGCCGGACCCAATCCATTCCCCAGAACCATGGCCGTCCAGTGATTGCGGCCAACCTCTGCAAAGCGCCACGACGCCATTCATCTTCCCCGTCCGCCTGCGTTAATTGGTGTTATCGTCGCGATCCATTCCCACACATTTTGAGCATTCGTTACGATGTCCTCCGCTCGCGCGTTGTCGAGTCTGCGCCTACCGGACTCCCTAAACTACATTGGGGTATTCCTGACGATAGACTGCAACCTCAATTGCGCCTACTGCATCAATGACCCGCAACAGTCGGGCGACCGCGGCAAGGTTTTCCGCATTCACCGCCAGCGCGAACTCTCACCCGCGCAATGGGCACGCGGTCTTTCCCGCATTCCCTTCAGCCCCGACCTGCCCCTGACGCTGCAAGGCGGCGAACCGATGCTGTACCAGAAGGGGCAAGGCGTCGGCCTGCTTCTGGAAGGCCTGCCGCACTATTTCGATCTGCTCACCAACTTGACCATGAAGCCGGAGGCATTCTCGGAGTCCTTGCGCGGACAGCATGCCAAGCTCATGCGCGATGCGCCCTATCCGTCGATCCGCGTCAGCTATCACGGCGACGAAATGAACCGGATCTGGAAAGACCGGGGCTTTGCCGAACTCGTGGACCGTTGCGAGCAGCTCGCGCAGTTTGGCTTTCGGGTGGCGCCGGTCAAGAACGACAGCGATGTCGGCATCTATATGGTCGAGCATCCGGACAATCCGCCGAGCGATGCCCTGGCACCGATTGCCGCCGGGCGCGTACCCTTCGAGACCAAGGAATTCCTCGGCGTCCACGCGGGCAAGCTTTTTGGTCACTATCGCTATCCGTTCTCCACCGACCTGATCGTGCGCCAGATTCATCCGCAGCCACTCGAATGCGAATGTCGCACCAGCGAACTGCTGCTCGATCCGCTGGGCTTCGTCTGGGGCTGCCATTTGTATCTGTACGAAACGTGGAAGTCCGGCGGAATGCAAACGGAATTCGACCACCTCCAGGCGGCGGACTTCCGTCTCAAGGCAAACTATGCCCAAATATGCGGCGATGCGCCCTACCTTCCGGTCGGACACATTCTCGATCCCGACTTCGACATGACCGATCTGGCCGCCTTCCACACGTGCCGCTATTACGGCCTGTGCATCGGCTGCGATACGAAGATCAAGAACGACCGCTTTCAGAACTACTATGACCGCGCCATCGCACATACGTCGGTTGAAATCCGCGGTATCCGTATGCCGCAAGCGCTACTCGCGAAGCTCGATCAGGATGAACGCACGGCACCCTTCCTGATCGCCATTCCAGATTGAGTCCTACGCCCATGCCTGAAACAATCGCCGATTCCGCCGCGCGCAAACAGGTCCTGATCATCAAGACCGGTTACAGCGAAACGCTCGATCAGTACACCACTGGCGCCGTCAGCTTGGGCGACGTATTGCGCACCACCGTCATCCTCCACCTGTTTCCGCCGGAGACCCATGCGGTGACCTGGCTGACGGACCTGAAGAGCTTGCCGCTGCTGAAAGACAATCCCTATATCGAGCGCCTACTCACCGTCAATCCCTTCACGCCCTACCAGTTGACCGCGGAATGGTTCGACATCGTGGTGAACTTCGAGAAGGAACCGGGGATCTGTGTCGTTGCCGACCGCATTCCGGCGTGGCGCCACTACGGCTTCCGCTTTGACCCCTCGACCCGCATTGCGCAAGCCTACGACCATGCGGACGAGGCCATCACCATGAGCAAGGATCCCGACTTCAAGCGCCAGCAGACCAAGTCCTGGGCCGTCATGCTGTGGGGCATGCTGGGGCAGCGCTACAACGGAGAAGGCTACATCCTCGGCTACCAGCCGAAGTCCCTGGTGACCCACGATGTCGGCCTCAACCATCTGGTCGGCGTTCGCTACCCGCTCAAGCGCTGGCCGGAAGAGCGCTGGAACGCTCTGCAAGCGTCGCTGGCCCAAGCCGGATACAGCGTTTCCTGGCAACAGGGCGAACACGACATCGAATCCTACATCGAGTGGATCAATACGTGCCGCGTCGTGGTCACCAACGATTCCCTCGGCCTCCACATCGCGATGGCGCTCGGCAAGAAAGTGATTGCGCTGTTCGGACCAACGCTGGCGTCTGAAATCGACGCCACCAAGGACGTTGTCAAGCTGCTGCCGGAAAAGCCCTGCGTCTGCGATTTTGCGGCGGCGAGATGCGTACGCGACGAAGCGTGCATCGCCACCATAACGCCGCAGGTCGTCGTCGATACTGTGAGCAAGTTGCTTTCCGGCAATCCGTCATAAGTTATCGGCCAACCACCCGGATATCGCCGTGACCAAACCAGACGCCTTCGCCATCGACAGCCACAAGCTCACCTACCATCCGCGCCGGGTGGTGCAGTTGCTCGACGGCCTATCGGGATGGGAAGCGGCGAAAGGTGTTTATCCGATCTACCTCGAAATATCGCCGGTCGGCGCCTGCAACCATCGCTGCACGTTCTGCGCCGTCGACTAGATCGGCTACCAGTCGGTGATGCTCAATGCCGACACGCTCGCCGTGCGCCTGGCCGAGATGGGCCGTCTCGGCGTCAAGAGCATTATGTACGCTGGCGAGGGTGAGCCGCT
>JACRPB010000329.1 GCA_016214175.1 Rhodocyclales bacterium | reverse complement strand
TGGCGGTTACCGACGAAATCGGCCTCACCAGCTCGCGCGACATCCTGCAGGCGATGAGCGAATCCGGCAACCCGCACGAGGTCGTGATTTCGCTTGGCTATGCCGGCTGGACCGCCGGCCAGATCGAATGGGAGTTGTCGCAGAACGCCTGGCTCACCGTCGCCGCCGACCCCCACATCCTGTTCGGCATGCCGCCCGAACATCGGCTGCCGGCAGCGATGCAGTTGCTGGGTATCGATTTCGCCAATCTCTCCGACGTCGCGGGACATGCATGATGGCACGGTGCTGGGCTTCGAATTCGGCACCCGGCGCATCGGCGTCGCGGTCGGCGAATCGATGCTGAGGAGCGCGCGCCCGCTCACCACCATCGCCGCCGAGGCGAACGCAGCCCGTTTCGAAGCCATCGCCAAGCTCATCGCCGAATGGCAGCCGCGCTGCCTGGTGGTCGGCCTGCCACTGGCGCTCGACGGCAGCGAGCACGAGATGAGCGCGCGCTGCCGCCGCTTCGCCAACCAGTTGCACGGCCGCTTCGGGCTGCCGGTGGAACTGGCCGACGAACGCCTGACGTCGACGGCGGCCGAGTCGGCCCTGCGCGATGCCGGACGCGATCCGCGCCGCGACAAGCAAGCCGTCGATGCCGCTGCGGCGGCCATCATTCTGCAATCCTATTTCGATCGGAGCCCACATGGCGAAACTCCCCGCCGCGTCTGAGCTGTGCCGCCAATTGGCGGAGCTCATGCGCCCCCATGTCACGCCCGCGACCTGCCTGGTGGGCATCCACACCGGCGGCGTCTGGGTCGCCGAATGGCTGCACCGCGAGCTCGAGCTGACGCAGCCGCTGGGCACCATGAACGTCTCGTTCTACCGCGACGACTACAGCCAGCGCGGCTTGCAGGGCGGACGCAAGCCGTCGGCGATCCCCTTCGACGTCGCCGACGCCCACATCGTCATCGTCGACGACGTGCTCTACACCGGCCGCACCATCCGCGCCGCGCTCAACGAGCTCTTCGACTACGGCCGCCCGGCCAGGGTCGAGCTGGCGGTGCTGGCCGACCGCGGCGGCCGCGAACTGCCGATCGCCGCCACCTATTGCCCGCAAGCGCTGAGCCTCGCGCCGACGCAAAGCCTCAACCTCGAAAAGGCCGAAGACGGCAGCCTCGAATTCACGGTGGTCGAGAAATGAATTCCAATCCCCAGCTCAACAAGCACGGCGAACTCCAGCACCTTCTGACCATCGAAGGCCTGCCGCGCGAAATCATCGCCGCCATTCTCGACACCGCCGCGCCCTTCACCGAAGTGGCGGAGCGCGAAGTAAAGAAGGTGCCGCTCCTGCGCGGCAAGAGCGTGTTCAACCTCTTCTTCGAGAACTCGACGCGTACGCGCACCACGTTCGAGATCGCCGCCAAGCGCCTCTCGGCCGACGTCATCAATCTCAACATCAATACGTCGTCGACGACCAAGGGCGAAACCCTGCTCGACACGGTGGACAACCTCTCGGCGCTGCAGGCCGACATATTCGTCGTGCGCCACGCCTCCAGCGGCGCGCCGCACCTGATCGCCCAGCACCTGGCGGCAACCGGGCGCGACCACATCCGCGTCATCAATGCCGGCGACGGCCGCCATGCCCATCCGACCCAGGGTCTGCTGGACATGTACACCATCCGCCATTACAAGAAGGACTTCACGCGGCTGACCGTCGCCATCGTCGGCGACGTGCTGCACTCGCGCGTCGCGCGCAGCCAGATCCATGCGCTGACGACGCTCGGCGTGCCCGAAGTGCGCGTCATCGCACCGAAGACCCTGCTGCCGACGCAGGTCGAGCAAATGGGCGTGCGCGTGTTCAACGACATGCGCGAAGGCCTGCGCGGCGTCGACGTCGTCATGATGCTGCGCTTGCAGAACGAGCGCATGAACGGCGCGCTGCTGCCGAGTCCGCAGGAATACTTCAAATACTACGGCCTGACGCCCGACAAGCTCGACCTCGCCAAGCCCGACGCCATCGTCATGCATCCGGGGCCGATGAACCGCGGCGTCGAAATCGATTCCGCAGTCGCCGACGGCCGCCAGGCGGTGATCCTGCCGCAAGTCACCTTTGGTATCGCAGTGCGCATGGCGGTCATGTCCATGCTGGGAGGAGCGTGAACATGCGCATACAAATCACCAACGGCCGCGTCGTCGATCCGGCCAACAATGTCGACCGCAACACGGACGTCTTCGTCGCCGACGGCCTCATCGCCGGCGTCGGCAAGGCGCCGGCCGGATTCAACGCCGAGGCCAGCATCGATGCCGCCGGCTGCATCGTCTGCCCCGGCCTCGTCGATCTGGCGGCGCGCCTGCGCGAGCCGGGCTTCGAGTATCGCGCCACGCTGGAATCCGAAATGGCGGCGGCCGCCGCCGGCGGCATCACCAGCCTCGCCTGCCCGCCCGACACCGATCCGCCGCTCGACGAGCCGGGCCTGGTGGAAATGCTCACGCACCGTGCGCGGCTGCCCGACTTCGCCCACGTCTACCCGGTCGGCGCGCTGACCGTCGGCCTCGCCGGCCAACGACTGACTGAAATGGCGGAACTGGCGGAGGCCGGCTGCGTCGCTTTCGGTCAGGCCAATACCGTGATCCTCGACACGCAGGTCTTGCTGCGGGCGATGCAATACGCGGCCACGTTCGGCTTCCCGGTCTGGCTGTCGGCGCAGGACCCCTACCTCGCCAGGAGCGGCGTCGCCCACGACGGCGAGGTCGCGGCACGCCTCGGGCTGACGGGGATCCCGGTCGTTGCCGAGACCATCGCCCTGGCGACCATCCTGCACCTGGCGCAGGAAACCGGCGCCCGCCTGCATGTCGCGCGCATTTCGAGCGCGGCGGGCGTGGAAATGATCCGCGCCGCACGCGCCGCCGGCATCAAGGTGAGCTGCGACGTCGCCGCGCATCACTTGCACTTGTGCGAGAACGACATCGGCTTCTTCAATCCCCATGCCCGCCTCGATCCGCCGCTGCGCGCACTGAGCGACCGCGACGCGCTGCGCGCGGGCCTCGCCGACGGCACCGTGGATGCGCTGTGCTCGGATCACACGCCGGTCGACGACGACGGCAAGCAGGCGCCCTTCGGCGAAGCCGAGGCCGGCGCCACCGGCCTGGAACTGCTGCTGCCGCTGACGCTGAAGTGGGCGCACGAAATGAAGCTGCCGCTCGTCAAAGCCCTGGCGCGCGTCACCAGCGATCCGGCGCGCGTGCTCGGGCTGGCCGCCGGCACGCTGGGCGTCGGCCGCGCTGCCGACATCTGCATCTTCGATCCCGAGGCACGCGTGCGCATCACGCGCGAGCGCCTGAAGAGCCAGGGCAAGAACACACCCTTCCTCGGCCAGGAACTGGCCGGCGAAGTGCGCTACACCCTGATCGACGGCCACCCGGCGCATACGCCGCCCCTCTGATGAGGAGCGGCGGCGCCGCCGCAATTTATGGTCCCCTCACCCCCGGCCCCTCTCCCGAGGAGAGGGGAGCCTGCGTGCTCGCTGCGCTCGAAAGCAACGGGGTGCTCCGTCGAACTTACAGTTCCAGCCCGAGCTTCGTACCCTGCTCGATCGCGCGTTTCGCATCGAGTTCCGCCGCGACATCGGCGCCGCCGATCAGCGTACAGGCTATCCCCGCCGCTTCTAGCCCCGCCTGCAATTCGCGCCGCGGGTCCTGGCCGGCGCAGATGACGACGGTGTCGGCGGCGAGCACTTGCTCCGCGTCGCCGAGACGCAGGTGCAGACCGGCGTCGTCGATCTTCAGATATTCGACGCCCGCGAGCATTTGCACGCCGCGCTTTTGCAACAGCGCACGGCGCGCCCAACCCGTGGTCTTGGCGAGGCCGTCGCCGACCTTGCTGGTCTTGCGCTGGAGCAGCCAGACCTCGCGCGGCGTCGCCGGCGCGACGGGCGGGGCGAGGCCGCCGCGACCGCGGAATGCGGGATCGATGCCCCACTCGGCCTGGTAGTCGGCGATGGTACTGGCGCTGCCGTGGGTCAGCAGCTCGGCGACGTCGAAGCCGATGCCGCCGGCACCGACGACGGCGACGCGCCGGCCGGCCTTGACGCGGCCTTCGATGACGTCGACGTAGGCGGCAACCTTCGGGTGGTCGATGCCGGGAATCGCCGGGCGCCGCGGCACGATGCCGGTGGCCAGCACCACGTGGTCGAAGCCGGCGAGCGCCGCGGCCGTGGCGCGGCGGCCGAGGCGCACTTCGACGCCGGTCGTGGCGATGCGCGCGGAAAAGTAGCGCAGGGTCTCGCCGAACTCCTCCTTGCCCGGAATGCGCCGCGCCAGGTTGAACTGGCCGCCGATGCTGTCGTGCTCGTCGAACAGCGTCACGGCGTGGCCGCGCTCGGCGAGCGTCGTGGCGCAGGACAAGCCGGCCGGCCCGGCGCCGACGACGGCGATCTTCTTCGGCACCGCCGCCACCACCGGCAGCATGCGCGTTTCGTTGCAGGCGTAGGGATTGACCAGGCAGGACGACACCTTGCCGGCGAAGATGTGGTCGAGGCAGGCCTGGTTGCAGGCGATGCAGGTGTTGATCTCGGTCTCGCGTCCGGCGGCGGCCTTGTTCACGAACTCGGCGTCGGCGAGGAAGGGTCGCGCCATCGAAACCAGGTCGGCGCCGCCCTCGGCGAGTATGGCCTCGGCCAACGCCGGGTCGTTGATGCGGTTGGTGGCGATCAGCGGCAGGCGCACGGCCGCCTTGACGCGGCGCGTGACCCAGGCGAAGGCGCCGCGCGGCACCATGGTGGCGATGGTCGGGATGCGCGCCTCGTGCCAGCCGATGCCCGAGTTGATGATGTCGGCGCCGGCGGCCTCGATGGCCTGCGCCAGCGCCACGACTTCGTCGGCCGTGCTGCCGTCCTCGACCAGGTCGATCATCGACAGGCGGAAGACGATGATGAATTCCTTGCCGACGGCTGCCCGCGTGCGGCGCACGATGTCGACGCCGAAGCGGATGCGGTTCTCGAAACTGCCGCCCCAGTCGTCCGTGCGCTAGTTGGTACGCGGCGCGATGAACTGGTTGATCAGGTAGCCTTCCGAACCCATGATCTCGACGCCGTCGTAGCCGGCCTGCTGTGCCAGTTGCGCGCAGCGCACGTAATCGGCGATGGTGCGCTCAATACCGGCGGCGTCGAGCGCACGCGGCGGGAAAGGCGCGATCGGCGCCTTCAGCGCGGAGGCCGAGACGCAGTCCGGATGCATCGCGTAGCGCCCCGTGTGCAGAATCTGCATGGCGATCTTGCCGCCGGCCGCATGCACGGCATCGGTGACGATGCGGTGCGCCTGCGTCTGCGCCGCGGTCTCCAGCGCCGACGCGCCGGGTGCGATGCTGCCCTCGCGATTCGGCGCGATGCCGCCGGTGACGATGAGGCCGACGCCGCCCCTGGCGCGCGCCGCATAGAACGCGGCGAGGCGCTCGTGGC
>JACRPB010000315.1 GCA_016214175.1 Rhodocyclales bacterium | reverse complement strand
GGCAAGCAGATCGAAACCGCCATCAAGGTCTTCCAGGAACAGCACGGCGACACGGTCGCCGGCCGCAAGGTCGAGATCGTGCTCAAGGACGACGGCGGCTCGGCCGAAGTCACCAAGCGCCTGGCCCAGGAACTGGTGGTCAAGGAACGCGTCAGCGTCATCGCCGGCTTCGGCCTGACGCCGCTGGCGATGGCTACCGCGCCGATCGCCACGCAGGCCAAGGTGCCGATGATCATCATGGCGGCCGCCACCTCGATCATCCCGACCAAGTCGCCCTATATCGTGCGCACCGGCTTCACCCTGCCCCAGGTCACCGCTCCGCTCGCCGACTGGGCGGCGAAGCCGGCGCAGAAAATCAAGAAGGTGATCACCCTGGTCGCCGACTACGGCCCCGGCATCGACGCCGAGAAGGTCTTCGTCAAGCGCTTCACCGAAGGCGGCGGCACCATTGTCGACAGCCTGCGCGTGCCGCTGATGAACCCCGACTTCGCGCCCTTCCTGCAGCGCGTCAAGGACAGCAAGCCCGATGCCCTGTTCGTCTTCGTTCCCTCTGGCGCCGGTACCGCCGTCATGAAGCAGTTCGCCGAACGCGGTCTGGCCGAAGCCGGCGTCCGCCTGATCTGCACCGGCGACGTGCTCGACGACGACCTGATGTCCACCATCGGCCAGGTCGGTCAGGGCGTCATCAGCACCCACCACTACTCGGCGGCCCACGCCTCGCCCGAGAACAAGGCCTATGTCGCCGCCTTCGCCAAGGCCAGCAACGGCGGCCGTCCCAACTTCCACTCGGTCGGCGGCTACGACGGCATGGCCCTGCTCTACGAAGCCCTGAAGAAGACCGGCGGCGACGCCGACGGCGACAAGCTGCTGGCCGCCATGAAGGGGCTGGCCTGGACCAGCCCGCGCGGCCCGGTGAGCCTCGACGCCGAGACGCGCGACATCGTCCAGAACGTCTACTTCCGCAAGGTGCAGAACGTAAACGGCGGCTGGTACAACGTCGAATTCGACAAGGTCGAGAAGTTCAAGGACCCCGGCGTCTGATGCCGGCAGCCGCCCCCGCCGGCCGGGGGCGGCGCTCCCCTTCCGCCGTCCGCGTCCCCGCGCCGGCGGACGTCCCCGACTCCCAGCGCGCGCCCGCGCGGTAATATCCGCGGCGACCGGAGGAAGCAATGGCACAAGGCGAACTGAAGCTCAGGGAACAGGTAGTACTCAAACTGCGCGAACTCATTCTCAGCGGCGAACTGGCCGCCGGCCAGCGCGTTGCCGAAATACCGATAGCCGAACGCCTCGGCGTCTCACGCACTCCCGTCAGACAGGCGCTCACCGTGTTGGCCCAGGAAGGCCTGCTCGGCGCCGCCGGCAAGCGCGGCTATCTGGTCCATGAATTCACCGCCAAGGACATCGAAGACGCCATCGACGTGCGCGGCATCCTCGAAGGCGCCGCGGCCCGCATCGTCGCCGAAAACGGACCGGACGCAGAACTCCTCGCCGCACTCGAATCCTGCCTCGCCGCAGGCGCGGCCATCACCGACAAACCGCACTACGGCCTCGACGACGACGTTCAATGGGCGGAGATCAACGGCCGCTTCCATCGCCTGCTGGTCGATGCCAGCGCCAACCGCGCGCTGATCGCCGCGCTCGCCCTCAACGACAAGCTGCCCTTCGCCTCGTCGCAAGCCGTCGCCGGCGGCGACCCGCCGTCGCCCCGGATCGCCGCGCAGCACCGCGACGTCATGGTGCGCGCCCAGGCCGACCACCGCCAGATCGTCACCGCCCTGCGCCAGCGCCAGGGCGCCCGCGTCGAGGCGCTGATGCGCGAGCACGCGCGGCTGGCGCTCATGAACGTCGCGCTGTTCCGGGCCACGTGAAGCCTTTCCGATGAGTTCTCGGCCCGACAACGACAGCGGTGTCGGGCTGAAGCCCGACCTACGGCTACCGAATTCAACGCCATCGACTACTCGATGCGAAACGCCGTTGCCGGCAAGAGCAGGCGCGCGGCATTCCCCGGCAACGGCATGAAACCGAAATGGCCGTAAAAGGCCGCGGCAACGGCATCCTTGACATCTACCACGATTCCCGCCATCGCCAACGTGGTGCTGGCACGCGCGACCTTTTGGCAAGCGTCTGCCAGAAGAATCGCGCCCAGGCCTTTGCCTTGAAACTTGGTCGCAACCGCCAGCCGTCCGACGAGCGCCACCGGCACGGGATATCGGGGCAGTCTCTGCGCCAGCGACGCCGGCAAATCGGAGCAGTTAACACTACCCGCGCTCAACGTAAAGAATCCAGCCAACTGAACCACGTCCGATTCCGGCGTGGCAACGAACACCCGCGCCAAATTTCGCCTCACGTCTTGTGCCGCATAACGGCGGATGTATTCGTCGAGAGCCGGCCGTCCGCAGCGGAAGGAAGCCGCGTCAACGTCTTTGTCGAATGCGCGAATACGGTACAAGCTCAACGCGCAACCAGCTTCGCATGGCGCTTGAACGCCTTCTTCAATGCGGGGTTCGGTTGCACTTGCGCATCGAGCGCGGTCAGGAAGGCCTGGAAATCTGCCGGCTTCAAGGTGATGCATTCGTTCGCCTGCACCACTTTCTCGGCAGAGGCCAGGGCATTCGAAAGCACGAACTCCGAAACGCTGACATGCGCATAGGTGGCAGCCTTATCGAGGAGTTCACGCGCATGAACGTCGCAGCGAATATTGAGGCGGCTTTCCTTGAGAGCAGAGTTTTCCATGTGATATCTCTTGACGACCCTTGGCGCGAATTGTGCGCCACTTGTGAGTACAGCGCAAGCGCCAGTCCATCACTCGCCCGCGGCGACGAAGTCGTTCAGAGCGCCTTTGCTCCCGGCGCTGCGCGTCGACGGCGGCATGGTGCGCGCTTGCTTCTGAGCTATATTCGGCCGCAATGATCGCCCGCAAATACCTCTACCTGATCGCGCTGGCGCGCGAGAAGCATTTCGGCCGCGCCGCGGTGGCCTGCCATGTTTCGCCGTCGACGCTATCCGCGGCGATCCGCGACCTCGAAACAGAACTCGGCGTCGCCGTCGTCGAGCGCGGCAAGCAGTTCGCCGGCCTGACGCCGGAAGGGCGCTGCGTGCTCGAATACGCACAACGACTGGCGGCGGGAGCCCAGGGGCTGAAGCAGGAACTGGCGCAATTGCGCGACGGCCTCACCGGCCATCTGCGGCTCGGCGTCATCCCGACCGCGCTGACCGTCGTCGCCTCGCTCACCGCGGCCGTGGCGCGGCGCCATCCGCTGGTCGGCACCGAAGTGCTGTCGCTATCCACCGATGAAATCCTGGCGCGGCTGCGCGCCTACGAGCTCGACGCCGGCATCATCTACGCCGACTCGGGGCGCGAGCCCGATCTCGCCATGCTGCCGCTGTGGCAGGAGAACCACGTGCTGCTGACGGCGCGCAGCGGTCCCTTCGAGGGCCGCGAGACCGTCACCTGGCGCGAGGCGGCGCAGGTGCCGCTGTGCCTGCTGACGCCCGACATGCAGAACCGCAAGACCATCGACGCCGTCTTCGCCGAGGTCGGCGCCGTCGCCGCACCGAGCCTGGAAACCAATTCCATCGTCAGCATCCTCGCCCACGTCGGCACCGGCCAATGGTCCAGCGTGGTGCCGAAGAGCGTGCTCGAACAGGTCGGCATGCCGGCCGGCGTCATGGCCGTCGAACTGGTGGAGCCCGCCGTCGTCTGGGCCACCGGCCTCGTCACCCTGGCGCGCGAGCCGCGCGCGCCCATCGTCGCCGCCTTGATCGACGCCGGTCGCACGCTGGACGAGTTCGGCAAAACCGAATAGGCCTGCGGGATTTTCCGCTTTCCCTGGCCGCCGCGCCGGGGTAAAAGAGCCGCATGGACATCGCCGCCGCGCTCGTGCCGATACTCGCTGCCCACCCGGCCCGCCCGGATGCGCTGCTGCCCATCCTCCACGACGTGCAGGACGCCTGCGGCCACATTCCCGATGCCGCCGTACCCGTCATCGCCAAGGCATTGAATCTCTCGCGCGCCGAAGTGCATGGCGTCGTCAGCTACTACGCCCACTTCCGCGAGGAGCCGCCGGGCTTTCACGTCGTCCGCGTCTGCCGCGGCGAAGCCTGCCAGGCCGTCGGCGGCGCCGCCTTGGCCGCCCATGCCGCAGAGCGGCTGCACGACGGCGACCTGACGCTGGAGCCGGTGTACTGCCTCGGCCTTTGCGCCCTCGGCCCGGCCGTGCAGATCGACGAGACGACGCTGCATGCCCACGTCACGCCCGAAAAATTCGACGCGCTGATCGACGATCTGGACGCGGCATCGTGAGCGTCGCCCTCTATGTCCCCGGCGACGCCGCCGCGCTGGCCCTGGGCGCCGACGCCGTCGCCGCGGCTGTCGCGACCGAAGCGGTGCAGCGCGGCCTCGCCATCGAGCTCGTGCGCAACGGCTCGCGCGGGATGTTCTGGCTGGAGCCGCTGATCGAGGTCGCCACGCCCGGCGGCCGCATCGCCTACGGGCCGGTGGCCGCCGCCGACGTGCCCGACCTCTTCGATGCCGGCTTCGTCTCCGGCAGCCCGCACCCGTTGCGCCAGGGTCACGCCGAGGCTCTGCCCTATCTCGCGCGCCAGCGACGCATCACCACGCGCCGCATCGGCGTCGTCGATCCGCGCTCGCTCGACGACTATATCGCCCACGGCGGCGGCAAAGGCTTGGCGCGCGCCCGTGCGCTCGCGCCCGCCGCCATCGTGCGCACAATCGTCGACTCCGGCCTGCGCGGCCGCGGCGGCGCCGCCTTCCCCACCGGCATCAAGTGGCAGACCGTGCTCGATGCGCCGGGCGCGCAAAAGTACGTGGTCTGCAACGCCGACGAAGGCGATTCCGGCAGCTTCGCCGACCGCATGCTGATGGAAGGCGACCCGTTCCGCCTGCTCGAAGGCATGGCCATCGCCGGCCTCGCGGTCGGCGCGACGCTGGGCTATCTCTACGTGCGTTCGGAATATCCGCATGCGTTGGCGGCGCTGCATGCCGCGCTGGAACAAGCCGGCGCCTGGCTCGGCAACTTTCGCGTCGAAGTGCGCAAGGCCGCCGGCGCTTATGTCTGCGGCGAGGAAACCGCGCTGCTCGAAAGCATCGAAGGCCGCCGCGGCAGCGTCCGCGCCAAGCCGCCGCTGCCGGCGGTTTCAGGCCTGTTCGGTCTGCCGACGGTAATCAACAACGTGATTACGCTCGCCGCCGTGCCGGACATCCTCGACCAGGGCGCGGACGCCTATTGCGCGCTCGGCAGCGGCCGTTCGCGCGGCACCCTGCCGTTTCAGCTCGGCGGCAACATTCGGCACGGCGGCCTCGTCGAGTTGCCCTTCGGCCTCAGCCTGCGCGAACTGCTCTACGACTACGGCGGCGGTTCGCGCTCGGGCCGGCCCCTGCGCGCGGTGCAGGTTGGCGGTCCGCTCGGCGCCTACCTGCCGGAAGCGCAATTCGACACCGCGCTC
>JACRPB010000301.1 GCA_016214175.1 Rhodocyclales bacterium | reverse complement strand
TGTCGCTCGACGATTTCGGCACCGGCTATTCGAGCCTGTCCTACCTGCGCCGCTTCCCGATCGACGAGGTGAAGATCGACCGCTCCTTCGTCCGCGATCTGCACCGCAATGCCGACGATGCCGCCATTGCCGCCGCCGTCGTCGCGCTGGCGCGCACCCTCGGCCTGCGCGTGGTGGCCGAAGGCGTCGAACAGAGCGAACAGGTCGATGTGTTGGAGCGGCTCAACTGCGACGAGGTGCAGGGCTACTTCTTCGGCCGGCCGCTCGACGTCGGGGAATTCGAGCAGCGGTTGCGCATGGAGGCGCCGTGAAGGACATCGCCTGGCGCAGCATCGACCGCCAGGAATTGGCGGACCTGCTCAAGAATTCGCCGACGGTGATTGCCAAGGCGGTGCGCGAAACCACGGTGTACCGCCTACAGCACGAGAACCGCGAAATTCTGGTGATCGCCGCGCCGGGCGGCGCCGCCATCGTCATCGAACGACCGCCGCGGCAGCCGCGGCGGCGGCGGCAGGTCGGTCACGTCGTCAGTCGAGCGTCTCGATGAGGTGGTTCTGGTTGGTGTAGATGCAAAGGTCGCCGGCGATCGCCAGCGACTTGGCGATGATGTCCGCCGGCGCCA
Source organism: Rhodocyclales bacterium (assembly GCA_016214175.1). Classification (GTDB taxonomy): domain Bacteria; phylum Pseudomonadota; class Gammaproteobacteria; order Burkholderiales; family Rhodocyclaceae; genus Nitricoxidireducens. Next base: position 11,155 of record JACRPB010000301.1, on the reverse strand, counting down.
GATCCGTGTTTTCCAGTAGTGCGCGCGCCGCCGACTGCGCGTAGGGCCCGCCGCTGCCGATGGCGACGATGCCCAGCTCCGGTTCCAGCACGTCGCCGTTGCCGGTGATGACCAGCGAGTGGTCGCGGTCCGCCACCGCCAGCATCGCTTCCAGCCGCCGCAGCATGCGGTCGGTGCGCCAGTCTTTCGCCAGTTCGACGGCCGAGCGCAGCAGATTGCCCTGGTGCTTTTCCAGCTTGGCCTCGAAGCGCTCGAACAGGGTGAAGGCATCGGCCGTGCCGCCGGCGAAGCCGGCGAGGATCTTCTCGTTGTAAAGCCGGCGCACCTTGCGCGCGCTGGCCTTGATGACGATGTTGCCGAGCGTCACCTGCCCATCGCCGCCGAGCGCGACGACGTTGCCGCACCGCACGGAGAGGATGGTGGTGCCGTGGTATTGCTCCATGGGGTATGTCCTTTCGATTCCGGTCTGTGCGACAGCTAGGCGGTCGCGAACAGCGTGGCAATCCGCGCGCGCACGCCCTGCTCGTCGGCGGCGGACAGTTTTCCGAGTTGGCCGCGCACCAGACGATGATCGAGGGTGAAAAGCTTGAAGCGCACCTTGGACGGCGCCGGCAAGCCGGCGGCGGCGAGATCGTCGAGCGAGCAGTCGAGCGGCCAGGGCGGATTGCCCTGCGAGGTGATCATGGCCATGACCGAATGACCGGCAGGCGTGTTGAAACCCGCCGCATCGGAGAGAACCAGGGCGGGGCGATTCTTGCTGGCGTTGCGGTCGGTGAATGGGAACGGCACGCGCACGACCGCAAAACGTTCAAAGCTCACCGTAAGCCTCCTCGTCGGCGCTCCCTGCCCACTCGGAAAGCGTGCCTTCCACGGCACGTAGATATTCGATATCCAGCGGTTGAACGCGGCGCACGGTTGCCGTGCCGTCCTTGCCGACGTCCCAGGCGATGGTATCGCCCGCCGCGACGTTCAACGCGGCGCGGACGTTTTGCGGAATCGTGGTTTGACCCTTGGCCGTAATCTTGGCGAGCGCTAGCATGCTCTTCCTCCTGAAGTACTTCCTTACGTCCTTACTGTACAGCGGGCATTCCTGAGGGTCAAGGCGGGACGGCTACGGCTTTTTCGGCTCCTTGTAGGCTTCGATCCGCTCCGCCTTGATGCGGTAGCCGACGCCGCCGAAGGCGGTGGTCGACATGGCGGTTTCCAGCGTGCCGTTGACCCAGACCGGGCCCATGATCTGGTCGTTGCGCAGCGGTTTCTTCGGGAAGACGTGGACCATCTGGTTGGCCGGCGGCGGCGGCACGTGGATGCAGGCGCCGAAATAGGGCACGAGCAGGAATTCCTTGACGCGGTCGAGGTCGGTGCCGAGCGGGACGACGAAGCCGGGGATGCGCACGCGCTGGCCGTTCATTTTCGGCTCGACCGGGGCGGCGTTCCAGGCTTCCTTGAGGCGCTCCATCGCCTCCATGGCGCGCGGATCCTCGTCCTTGAGCTTCGCCATGTCGAGCGCCTTGAAGGCCTTCATCGGGTCCCAATCGGCGGGGACCAGGGCTTCCCAGGTGATTTCCCTGTAGTCGGCGGCGGCCGCCGCCTTGGGCTGGGCCAGGCGTTCGCCGATGCGGTAGCCGGGATCGGCGGCGGTGGCGGGCAAGGTGCCCAGCAGCGCGCAGAAGGTCAGGGCGAAAAGCGTCGAGCGCATGTCGATTTCCTCACAAGCGGGGAGTCAGGCCGTCGGCCAGGGAGAGTTTGTAGGCGCGCCAGCCGGGCACCAGGCTCGCCAGCAGGCCCACGGCTATGACGGCGGCGAGCAGCCGCAGTTCCTCGAACGAGACGAGGCGCGGCGCGACTTCGATGCCGTAGTGTGCCTGCACCAGCGGCCCGAGCAGGGCGCCGGCCGCGGCCAGCAGCGCGACGCCGAGGATGCCGCCGGCCACGGTGACGAAGAGGCCTTCGAGACTCAACAGCACGAAGACGTCGCCGGGCCGCGCGCCCACCGAGCGCAGGATCGCCAGTTCGCGCCGCCGTTCGTTGAGCCCCGCCAGCACCACGGCGACGAGGCCGGCCAGCCCGACGGCGACGACCATCGCCGACACCGCCAGCAGGGCCTGCTCGACCGTGCCCATGACTTGCCACAGTTGCGCCAGGGCGACGCCCGGCAGCACCGCCAGCAGCGGTTCCTTGTCGTAGGCGGCGACGTGGCGCTGCATCTTGAACACGCCGGCGCGGCTTTTGAGGCCGACGAGGACGGCGGTGATTTCCTTCGGCTTGAGGCTGAACTTGCCGACGAACTCGGCCGGAATGGAAAAGCCCGGCAACGGCGCGCCGCCCTGCCAGTCGAGATGGATGGCCTCGATGGCTTCGAGCGCGACGTGCACCGTGCGGTCCACCGGCGTGCCGGTCGGCGCCAGGATGCCGGTGACGACGAAGGGCTTGTCGGCGTGTTCGGCGCCGCCGCGGCCGTGGGCGAGAACGATGCGGTCGCCGACGCGATAGCCGAGCTGTGCGGCGACTTTGGCGCCGAGCACGGCGTCGAAGACACCGGCAAAGCGGGTGCCGGCGGCGAAGTCGAGCGCATGCGCGTCGCCGTAGCGGAAGTGCTCGAAGTAGGCCGGCGTCGTACCGAGCACCGGAAAGCCGCGATGCGAATCGCCGAGGCTGAGCGGCACCGCCCAGGCGACGTCGGGGTGGGCAGCGAGATCGAGATGGCTCTGCCAGCGCATGTTGTGGGTCGCCTCGCCGATGCGGAACACGGCATACAGCATCAACTGCACGGGACTGGTGCGGGCGCCGACGATGAGGTCGGTGCCGGACACCGAATGGGCGAAGCCGGCGCGCGCGTCGTGGCGGATGCGCTCGACGCCGAGCAGCATGGTCACGGACAGCGTGACGGCGACGAGCGTCAGGCCCAGCGTCAGGCGGCGATTCCAGGCGCTCTTGGCGGCGAGCAGGAACAGGTGCTTCATGCCGCCGCACCGGTGCAGCGATTGATCGTCGGCAGATCGATCTCGCGGTCGAAGCCGGCCGCCAGGCGGCGGTCGTGACTGACGAAGACCAGAGTGCTGCCGGCGTCCGCGCATTCGCGCGCAAGCAGGTCGAGGAAAGCGAACTGGCGTTCGGCGTCGAGGGCCGAGGTCGGTTCGTCGGCGATGACGATCTCGGGCCGCCCGATCAGCGCCCGCGCCGCCGCCACGCGCTGTTGCTGGCCGACCGAGAGCTGCGTCGGCGGCCGCGTCCGCAGGTCCGGTCCGAGATCGAGGTGGTCGAGCAGGCGCGCCGCCTCGGCCTGGGGTGTCTTGCCGCCGGTCATGGCGCGTTGCATGCGCCGCGTCGAAAAGCGGCAGGGCAGCAGCACGTTGTCGATGACCGACAGATAAGGGATCAGGTTGAACTGCTGGAACAGGAAGCCGATGTGGTCGGCGCGGAAGCGGTCGCGCGCCGCGGCGGAGAGCGCCGTCAGTTCGCCGTCGAGCACATTGAGGCGGCCGCATTCCGGCACCAGCACGCCGCCCAGCAGACCCAGCAGCGTGCTTTTGCCGCTGCCGCTGGGGCCGTAGAGAAAAATGCGTTCGCCCGCTTGCACTTCGAAGGCGGCGATGTCGAGGCAGGGGGCCGCGCCCGGCGACCAGCGGAACCGCAGACGCTCGACGCGGATGACGGTGGCCGCCGCCATGCGCCTACCAGGTGACCCTTGTCTGCTGCGGCGCGAGGCGCGAGGCCGACTGGCCGCGCGGACTGACGACCTCGACGTCGAGCCGGCGCAGGTGGGGAAAGACGGCGAACAGGCGGACGTCGATTTCGCGCAGGGCGTCGGGACGTTCGCAGCGGAAGACGAATTCGCCGTCGAGATCGGCGTGGCCGTCGCTTTTTCCGGCCGCCGCCAGCAGCGGCGATTCCAGCTTGACGGAGATGGGCGCGCAACGCGCCGCCGGCGTCGGCAGGAACAGCTCGCCGGGCTTGTTCAGGCGTTCGGCCATGGCGCGCACGGCGGACTTCTCCCTTTCGGTGCGCGGCATGTGTTCGAAGTCGATCAGGCTGTCGAGTGGGCTTTCCAGAGCCAGCGAGAGCGTGGCGCCGTCCACGGCGACTTGCAGCCGGGCGGCGCCATGCACGTGGGCGCCCGGTTCCCTGGCCGCGGCGGGAATCGCGCACGCGGCGGCGAGAGCGAGGCAGAGCAGGACGGATGGCTTCACGGCGGGCGTCTCGTCAGTGCAGAAACAGCCCGCCCAGGGGCACCAGCAGCACGCCGGCCGCCATGAAGCCGCCCTGCCAGGCGAAGCCGCCGCGCTCGTGGCGCAGCCAGGGCAGGATGCCGGTGAGGGCGATGTAAATGAAGTTCGCCGCGGCCACGGTCAGGATGTAGGGCACCCATTCCTGGGCGCCGGACAGCGCCACGAAACCGGCGACGGCGCCGACGACGCAGGCCAGCCGCGTGATCGCGTTCCAAGCCAGCGCGCGGGCGCGGCCCCAGCGGGCAGTGAGCAGCAGGGCGAAATCGCCGGCCTCGCGCGGCACCTCGTGGGCGAGCACGGCGAAGGTCATGCCCCAGGCCAGCGCCGGGTCGGCGAGGAAGGCGGCGCCGAGCATCAGGCCGTCGGTGAAGACGTGCAGCGCGCCGCCGATCAGGACCATCGGGATCGGCCGCGCCAGGTCGTGGTCGCAAACGCCCTCGCCGCTGTGGTGGCAGCCGGCGTGCAGATTGAAATCGACCGCGAACAGCACCATCAGGGCCGCCAGGAGCACGGCGAACATGTCCTTGGCGGCAAGGCCGGCCTCCAGCGCTTCGGGCAGCAGGTCGAGCAGCGCCAGCGCCAGCATCAGGCCGGCGGCGAAGCTGACCAGACGCGTCAGCCACACCTGGCTCAGGCGCGCGGTGGCCGAGAAGGCGATGCCCATGCTGGCGAACCCCGCCAGCATGCTGGCGGCGATGACTTGAGTGAATGGGCTCACGCGTGGCTCTTTACGCAACGCGGACATTCGCCGCGAATGTCGAAGGCGACGGCGGCGAGGCGGAAGCCGCGCGGCAGCTTGGGCGGCGCCGGCGGCGGCGCTTTCAGGCAGAAGACACCGCCGCAGCCGGTGCAGCGGAAATGGACGTGGCCGGCGTGCTCGACGTTCGGCGCGGCGGCCGAGAAGCGGAACACGCCGCGCGCATCGGTGGCCTTGTGCGCGAGGCCGGCCGCGCAGAGCCAGTCGAGGACGCGGTAGAGCGTAACGCGGTCGACGGCCGGGTGCGCCTGCCGCGTCAGGGTCTCCTCGACATCGGCATGGCTTTGCGGGCCCGGCGCCGCTTGCAGCGCCGCGAGCACGCGCACGCGCGCCGGCGTGACTCTGCTGCCGACGGCGCGGATGGCCGACTGAATGGCGGGAAGGGCGGATGCGCTCTGGGCTTTCACGGCCCGGATTGAAACACAACCGGGTTGCCGATGCAACAACGTTGCATTTAGTGCTTATCTAGGCTTGTACCAGCAGCCCCTTGAGATATTCCCCTTCCGGGAACGCCAGCGCTACCGGATGGTCGGCCGCGCCTTGCAAGCGGCGGACGATGCGCGCCTCGCGGCCGGCGTCGAGGGCGGCGCCGGCGACGATGCCCTGGAAGACGTCGAGTCCGACGCCACCCGAGCACGAATAAGTCATCAGCATGCCCCCCGGCGCCAGCAGTTTGAAGGCGTTGAGGTTGATGTCCTTGTAGGCGCGCGCCGCGCGCTGGACGTGGCTCGCCGAGGGCGCGAACTTGGGTGGATCGAGCACGACGAGGTCGAAGCGCGCTGCGGCTTCGCCCAGGCGCCGCAGTTCGTCGAAGACGTTGGCGTCGCACCACTGCGCTCGCCCGGCGTCGAGTTGCGGATTCAGCGCGAGGTTGGCGCGCGCCGTCGCCAGCGCCGGTGCCGAGCTGTCGATGGATATCACCTCCTGTGCCCCGCCGGCCAGGGCTTGCAGCGAAAAGCCGCCGGTGTAGCAGAAGCAGTTGAGCACGCGCTTGCCGGCGGCGAGCTGGCGCAGCAACAGCCGGTTGTCGCGCTGGTCGAGATAGAAGCCGGTCTTGTGGCCGGCAACGACGTCGACGTTCATCCGGACGCCGTGCTCGGCGATGACGAGGTCGCCGGCCGGCGCTGTGCCCAGCAGCCAGCCGCTGGCCGCTTCCAGGCCTTCGCGGCCGCGCAGCTCCGAGTCCGAGCGCTCGTAGATGCGGTCGCAGCCGGTCGCGTTGCGCAAGGCGCCGACAATTGCGTTGCGCCACTTGTCGGCGCCGGCGCTGGTGAGCTGGACGACGACGGTGTCGCCGTAGCGGTCGGCGATGACGCCGGGCAGGCCGTCGGATTCGGCGTGGATCAGGCGCAGGCCTTCCTGGCCCTGCAAGTCCGGCAAGGCCTGGCGCCGCGCCACGGCGGCGGCGACGCGGCGCTTGAAGAAGGCGTCGTCGATGCTCTCGTCGGGATCGAAAGTCCAGACGCGGGCGCGGATCTGCGAGGACGGGCTCCACGCCGCCTTGGCCAGGACCTTGCGGCCGTCGGTGACCTCGACCGTGTCGCCGGGCCGCGCCCGCCCGTCGAGACTCGCGACGGCGCCTTCGAACAGCCAGGGGTGGCGGCGCAGGACCGAGCGTTCCTTGCCGGGCTTGAGTATCAGTTGTGCCATCGGAGATGCGCCGCGGATGCGAAGGCCGGCATCTTGCCCGCTGCCGGCGCCAAGATCAAGGCGACGACGCTAGATGCGGAAGCGTCTGACCAGTCCCAGCAAGCTGTTCGCCAGGTCGCCGAGTTTCCGGGCGGCGGCGGAAGTGCGCACCGTGACGTGGCTGTTGTCTTCGGTGGCGCGGGCGATTTCCTCGACCTGGCGCGCGATGCTTTCGCTGGCGGTGCTCTGCTCGCGCGTGGCGTCGGAAAGGTCGACCATGTTCGCCAGCGACTCCTGGGCGTTCTTGTGCAGTTGGTCGAGCGGCGCCAGCAGCGCGCGCATCAGGCTGACGCCGGACTGCACGCTGCCGCCGACGGCGGCCATGGTATCGACGGTGTTGTGCGTTTCCGTCTGGATGGTGCCGATGATGCCCTTGATCTCGTTGGTGGCGGCGGCGGTTTTTTCCGCCAGCTTGCGCACTTCGTCGGCGACGACGGCGAAGCCGCGGCCCTGTTCGCCGGCGCGCGCCGCCTCGATGGCGGCGTTCAACGCCAGCAGGTTGGTCTGATCGGCGATTTCGCTGATGACGCCGACGATGGCGCTGATGCTGTCGGAATCGGTCTTGAGGGTTTCGATGCGCCGCGAGGCGTCGCCGATGGCCTGGGCGACGGAATCGATCTCGCCGGCGGCGCGGTTGACCATGTCCAGCCCTTCCTCGGCGACCTTGGCGGTGGCCTCGGCAAGGTCGCGCGTGCGCGCCGCATGATCCGATACCGAGGAGACGCTGACCGTCATTTGCTCGATGGCGGCGGCGACGGCGGTCAGGCTGCTCGACTGTTGCGACGAGGTGGCGGCAATGTGGTGCGCGTCGTCGGCGACGGCGTGCGTGGCGTCGCCAAGCTGATTTGCGCTGTCGGCGATCTGCCGCACGAGGTCTTTGAGGCCGTCGGCCATGCTGCGCATGGCGGCGAGCAGTTGCGCCGTCTCGTCGTTGCCGCGGACGTCGATAGCGGCCGTCAGGTCGCCACCGGCGATGTGGCTGGCGGCGCCGACGGCAGCGGCGATCGGGGTGGTGATGCGGCGGGCGACGACGAGCGCGACGGTGAGCGACGACACCAGCGCGGCGAGGATGGCGGCAGCGAGCAGGATGAGGCTGCGCGTGCTGGCGGCCTGGGCGGAGCGGCCCGCCGCTTCGGCCTCACGCTTCTGGATGGCGACCAGCGCCTCGACGCTCTGCTCCAGCTTTTGATAGGCGGCGTCGGCCGACTGCATCATGGCGGCACCGGTGGCGAGGTCGTCCGACGCCATGTCGATGGCCTGGGCGGTCATTTTGCGGTACTTGCCCAACGCGGTGGCGATGTCTTCGAGGGCGGTACGCTCTTCCGCGATGAGATCGCCCTTGTCCTGCCAATCCTTGACGACCTTGCCGGCGTGGTCGATGCGGGCGCCGATGCCGTCCAGCGCTGCCTTGACTTGCTCGGGCTTGTAGCTGCCGAGCCACGAAAAAAGGCGATAAGTGGCCGCCTGGGCGTGGCGGATGTCGCCGAGCAGATCGGTGGCGCGCACGGTGTGCCCGGAACTGCTTTCGAGTTCGTCGATCGCTGCGCTTTGCGCCGCCAGGCCGCGGTAGGCCGTGAGCCCGACCAGCAGCATGAAGCCGACGGCGACGAGCGCCGGCAGCAGAACCTTTTTTCCGATCTTCATGTTTCCATCCTGCGCGAGAGAGAAGGGGGCCGGTCGCGGGCCGGTACCGCCGCGGCGTCAGTGCTTGTAGATGCCGACGCAGACGGCGGTTTCGCCGAGGCGCTCGCAGTATGTCGACTTCGGCAGCACCTTCTTCGTCGTCGGCTCGGTGAACTTGTAGTCCTGCCAGAACTTGCCCTTCTCCTTGGCCAGCTTGACGCGCTCCTTGACGAACTCCTTGCCGTCGGCATCCATCATGTCGATCAGGTCCTTGCCGACTTGCTTGACGTTCTGGCCGTGGGCCAATGCCTTGCCGTCGAGGCTGTAGACGACGACGTAAAGATCGCGATCGGTCCAGCCCGGCGCCTTGCCGGTGAAGTCGGCATAGGCCTTGTCGGCGCCAACGGTCTTGATGTGCTGTACGGCCTTGGCGACCATGGCTTCGGCCTCTTTCGCGGTGCCGAATTCGGCGGCTTGCGCCAGCGCGGCGAAACATAGGCAGGAAACGGCGGTGACGAGCTTCTTGATCATGATGTCCTCCAACTTGGTTCGCGGTTGAACGGGAGCGCAGTGCCGGCGCCGATTGACCGTGTCCATACTACAACCAATCGACTAGCTTTCGAGCACGCGCAGCTCGGCGTTGGTATAGCGCAGGCGGCTTGCCAGTACGCTGGCCAGGCCCTCCATCAGGCCCAGCGCCAGTTTCTTGTGCTCCTCGGCCATTTTGTCGAAGGCCTTGCGCGAGAGCACGTAGAGATCGGTGTCGGTAAAGGCGACGGCATCGGCCGAGCGCGCATCGCCGTCGAGGAAGGCCATTTCGCCGAAGAAGGCGCCGCGGCCGAAGGTGCCGAGGTGATGGCTGAGCTTGTCGGATACCGGCAGCATGATGCGCACGGCGCCGCGCCGTATCAGGAACAACTCGTCGCCGGCGTCGCCGCGGGCAAAAATCTTGTCGCCGGCCTTGAAGGAACGCTGCGCCATGCATTGCGCGAAAGCGGTCAGTGTCTGCGCCTTGCGGTTCTTGAAGAGCTCGATCTCGTGCAGGTCGAGCGCCTGCTCTTCGTCCTTCGCCAAAGCCGCAGCGGCGATGACCCGGTCTTCGACCCATTCCAGCGCCTCGTCGAGCGCGGCAAAGACGCGGACCGGACTTTCCGGACGCACCAGCCCGACCTGATCGAAGTAGCGTTCCATGTCGCGCCCCGAGGGCAGGTTCTGCGGTAGTTGGCTCAGGATCAGGAAGCCGTTGCGCTCCGCCAGCATGTCCTTGACCTGATCGAGCATGTGCGCGGCGGTGACGTCGACGGTCTGCACGCGGCGCAGGTCGAGAATGACGTAGTCGCGCGTCTTCAACTCCGGCTCGAGCGCGGCGTAGAGCTGGTTGGCGGTGCCGAAGAACAGGCTGCCCTGCAGTTCGACGACCACGACGTGGTCGCCGCGGGCCAGTAGGGTTTCCATTTCCTCGTGGGTGCGCACGCGCTTGGAGAAGGTCTCGTTGCCGTAGAGCTTGCGGCGCACGACGGAGCCGCCGATCTGCTCGCGGATGAAGAGGAACACGGCGAGCACGATGCCGACGCCCGACGCGGCGATCAGGCTTACCGTCAGCGCCGTGGCGACGACGGCGGCGATGACGGCGAAGTCGAGCATCGTCGACTTCTGCTTGAGGTAGCCGAAACTGTGGCGGTCGATCATGCGCACGCCGATGACGATCAGGATCGCGGCGAGCGAGGGCACCGGCACCCAAGCGATCAAGCGTCCGAGCACGAGGAAGGCGACCAGCGCCAGCACGCCTTCGACGAGACCCGAATAGCGGGTCTTGGCGCCGCTCGACATGTTCACCAGCGTCGCGCCCATGGTGCCGGCGCCGGGCATGCCGCCGATGACGGCGGCGGCTACGTTGCCGAGGCCCTGGCCGATGAGTTCGCGATTCGAGTCGTGGCGGCTGTGGGTCAGCGCGTCGAGGACGACGCAGGTCTTGAGCGTATCGATGGACAGCAGCACGGCCAGGGTCAGCGCCGGTATGGCGAGCGCGGCGAAGTCCTGAAGCGCGAGTTGGCCGACGCCGGCCCAGCGGCCGAGCAGGGCATCGAGGAAACTGCCGCCGTCGCCGCCGCCGAGAGGGCCGATCACCAGCGGGTTGCGGACGTCGAGCAATGCCGCGTCGCCGAGCGACAGGCCGAAGTAGGTCAGCACGCCGGCGAGCAAGGCCAGGATCGCGGCCGGTACGCGCTGGGTGAGCCGCGGCGCCAACAGCATGACGGCGATGGTCGCCGCGCCGACGGCCATGCCCTGCCAGGCCCAGGTCGCGGGCGCGGCCAGGGCTTGCCAAAGCTTGGTGCCGGTGGGGGTGCCGAGGAACTTCGGGATCTGGCTGCCGATGATGATGAGGCCGACGCCGGAAAGGTAGCCGCTGACGACCGGATAGGGCATGTACTTGATGAGGCGGCCGAGGCCGAGACCGCCGAAGACCAATTGCAGGATGCCTGCCGTCAGCCCGAGCACGGTCAGCAGCAGCACGATGGCGGCTTCGGGCATGCCATGCTGCATGCGTTCGATGGCGAAGGCCGCCAGCACCGCGGCGGCCGGCGCACAGGGCGCCGAAATCAGGCGGTTGGTGCCGCCCATGACGGAGGCGACGAGTCCGAGTGCCGTTGCGCCGAGGATGCCGGCCAGCGCGCCATAGGCGGCATATGAGCCGCCCAGCGAAGCATAGATGGTGACGCCGAAGGCGATGGCCGAGGGCAAGGCCACCAGCATGGCGGCAAGGCCGCCCCAAAAATCCCCTGCTTCAAGCTTGAGCCGTTGCATCGCTTGCGCTCCCGATTTCCCTTACCTTATACCTTTGCAGCGGCTGCATGCA
>JACRPB010000300.1 GCA_016214175.1 Rhodocyclales bacterium | reverse complement strand
GTCCACGCTCATGCCGGCGGTCGGTTCGTCGAACATGAAAATGTCCGGCTCCAGCGCCAGGAGGATCGCCACTTCGAGCTTGCGCTTGTCGCCGTGCGACAGCGCCGCCGCGTTCTCGTGGCGGCGCTCGGCGAGCATCACGCGTTGCAGATAATGCTCGGCCTTCTCGATCAGCTCGACGTGATCCGACCACATGGAGACGAGCTTGACGCCGAGCCCGGCCTTGCTCTGCACCGCCAGGCGCACGTTTTCCAACACGCTGAGATTGGGGAACAGATTGGTGAGCTGGAAGGCGCGGCCGATGCCGCGCTTGGTGCGCTGCGGCGCGCCGAGGTGGGTGACGTCCTCGCCGTAAAGTCTTACCGTGCCGGAGCTCGCCGGCAACTGCCCGGACATCAGATTGAAGTAGGTGGTCTTGCCCGCCCCGTTGGGGCCGACAATAGCCGTCAGGCTGCCGGGCCGGAACTCGCAGCTCACGTTGTTGACGGCGATGTGGCCGCCGAAGCGGATACTCAAGCCGTGCGTCGACAGGACCGGCGCTTCCGCCGTCGCGGGATGGTTCATGGCAGCAGGTGCCGCACACGGAGGCTGGCGCCTCCGCGCGCGGCGCGATGGATCAGCGCTTGTTGCGAATCGGCAGCGGCTGTTCGGCCACCGGGATCTCACGTACCAGTTCGAGCAGATCCCATTCGTTGGCCTGCGCCTTCTTGATGCGGAAGTGGAACATCGGCTGCAGGGCCTGATGGTCATCCTTGCGGAAGGTCATCTTGCCCTTGGGCGTATCGAACTCCATGCCCTCCATGGCCGCGATCAGCTTCTCGGTGTCGGTCGACTGCGCCTTGCTGACGGCCGCCACCGCGGCGCTCGCCGCTGCGAAGCCGCCGGCCGTGTAGAAGTCGGGCGGCTGCTTGTAGCGCTTCTGGTTCTCGGCCACGAACCAGTCGTTGATCTTGTTCTTCGGGAAAGCGTAGTAGTAGTAGATGCTGCCCTCGACGCCGCCGAAGTTCTTCCAGGTCTTCATCACCGGCAGGATGTTGCCGCCGGGCGCCAGTTCGATGCCGAAACGCTCGGGCTTGAGGTCGGCGATCTTGGTCATCGGATGGCCGCCGGCGAAAATCATCACCAGCACCTTGCGGCCCGGCTTGTCCTTCAGCGCATCGAAAATACGCTGCGCCGGCGCGGTGAAGTCGGTCGTCGATTGCGGCACGTACTCCTCGTGGATGATCTTGGCCTTGGGATTCGACTTGGCCAGCGCATCCTTGTAGGCCTTGATGCCGTCGCGGCCGAACGCATAGTCCTGCGCCAGAGTGGCGATCGTGACGTCCCCTTGCAGCGTGGCGGCGCCGGCGACGGCGTCCTGCATCGAACTGCGGCCGGTGCGGAAGATGTAGCGATTCCATTTCTCGCCGGTGATGACGTCGGCCACGGCCGGTTCGACGATCAGCACTTTCTTGTACTCCTCGGCCACCGGCAGCATCGCCAGCGCCGAACCCGAGGACGAGGTACCGACGGCGATATCCACCTTGTCGTCGCCGAAGGCCTCGGCCAGGGCGGCCTTGCCCAGATCGGGCTTGCTCTGGTCGTCTTTGACGATCACCTTGATCTTGCGGCCGTTGATTTCCATCTTGCCGCCGGTCAGGTATTCCAGGCCCATCATGAACCCGATTTCAGTCTCCTTGGCGTAGGCTTCGAGCGCGCCGGTCTTGCCCGCAATCAACGCAATCTTGAGTTCCTGTGCCCCTGCCGCTCCGGCAAATAGCATGCTGCCAGCCGCAAATGCGGCGGCGATCAATCGCTTGGTCATCTGAATTCTCCTCGTTCTTGAATAGGGCCTACCGCAGCGTTGCGGCGCCTCGACGATGCTTCGCAAGAGGAGTGCCAGCGACAATACGTTATTGTTTTATAACGATTATATCGATTTCCGGGCGCAAGCGGGGCCCCATCCCCAGCCGCACCTGTCCCAATACCCGGACACACCAAGCTATAACCAATTGTTTTTAAGTAACAATAACAAAGTGTCCGAAAAATCAGGCAGTCTTCTTTGTGTCTGATATACCTGACACCATTTCATAACTCGTCAACTTTTCATAGAGTTGGGCGCGACTGATCCCCAGCAGCTTGGCCGCATGCAGCTTGACGCCTCCGGTTGCCGCCAGCGCGCGCAAGATCTCCTCTTTTTCGGCTGCCGCCACGGCATCGCGCATGGTCCTGACCGGAAGTGCGGCGTCTGCCGCCTTGGCGAGCCGGACCGGCGGCTTGGGCAGCATGCTGAAGTGCTCGGCTCCCAACTCGCGCCCATCGCTGTGGGCTGCGGCCTGCTGCAAGACGTTATGCAGTTCCCGCACGTTGCCCGGCCAGGCGTATTCGGCGAGACAGGCCAGTCCGCTCGTCGCCACCGTCTTTACCGCCTCGCCCGCCTGCTCGGCGATCTTCTCCAGCAGGGTCTCGCACAGGATGGGCAGATCCTCGCCCCGGTCCCGCAAGGGCGGCAGCCTGAGCGGCAGCACGTTGAGACGGTAATAGAGGTCGGCGCGAAACGTTCCGGCATCGACCATGGCCTTCAGATCGCGGCTGGTGGCGGCAATCACGCGCACATCGACCGCCTTCACCCGGTTGCCGCCGAGCGGTTCGATCTCGCCTTCCTGCAACACGCGCAACAGCTTCACTTGCAGCACCGCCGGCATGTCGCCGACCTCGTCGAGGAACAGGGTGCCGCCATCGGCCAACTGGAATTTGCCGGGCCGCGGCTTTTGTCCGGCGCCGGTGAAGGCGCCCGGCTCGACGCCGAACAATTCGGCTTCGAGCAGGTTTTCCGGAATCGCGGCGGCATTGACGCGCACCAGCGGCGCCTCGGCACGCCGGCTCGCGGCATGGATGGCGTGCGCCAGCAATTCCTTGCCGGTGCCGGTTTCGCCGAGCAGCAGCACAGCCATGTCGCGTTCCGCGGCACGGCGCGCCTGCTCCTTGATTTCCCGCGCCGGCGCACTGATGCCGACGAACTGGCTGAACCGATACTTGGCCTGGCGATTGCCGGCCAGTTCCTTGCGCGCGCTGGCCAGATCGGTCTGCAACTGCTGGAATTTCGACACCAGCGGCTTCAACGCCTGCAAGCGGTCGTAGAGAATCACGCCGAGGGCGCCGATGACGGCGCCGCCGTCGTCGTGCAGCGGAATGCGCGACACCACCACCTGACGGTTGCCGATGCTGAACACGTCGAGCATTTCGGCCTGCCCGGACTCGGCCACCGCGCGCAGGCGGCTGTTGGGCATGACCTCCTCGACCTGGCGCCCTTCGATGGCCTCGGTGCCGTTCCAGCCGATGACGGCCTTGAACTTGTCGTTGATCCAGGTGATGTGGCCGCTGCGGTCGATGGCGACGGCGCCTTCGTAGAGGCTGTCGAAGAGCTTGAGCAGCGTGGACGCGGCGAGGCTGCGGATGTCCTTCTCGCTGGTCAGCCGGCCTTGCCCGTCTTTTGCCACGTATCTGCCCTCCGCCGACGTCGATTCGCGCTGCGCTCGTCGGCGATCAGAATGCCGCAGTGCAGCGAATGCAAAAAGTATACCGGGAATCCCGGCCGCCCGCCCCTTCCAGCGCGCCGCCGGCTCGCGCATACTGGCGGCCGTGGTCGTAACCGCGTGGGAAACAGGGGAACACATGCTGATCAATTGCGTCGCCTACCAGGAAGGAATCAAGCTCGCCGACATACCGGTCGCCGACATCAGCGAGTACGTCGTCCGCCCGGGCTGTTTCGTCTGGGTCGCGCTGCACGACGCCACCGACGCCGAACTGCAAGAGATGCAACAGGAATTCAATCTCCACGAGTTGGCGGTCGAAGATGCGCGCCATGGTCATCAGCGGCCGAAGATCGAGGAGTACGGCGAGTCGATTTTTGCGGTCATGCACCTGCCGGAAATGGACGACGCCGGCGACCTGCACATAGGCGAAGTCAGTATTTTCGTCGGCGACAACTATGTACTGTCGGCGCGCAATCGCAGCCTGCACGACCTACTCGGCGTGCGCAGCCGCTGCGAGCGCGAACCGCATCTGTTGCGCCAAGGCGCGGGTTTCGTTCTCTACGCGCTGATGGATGCCGTGGTCGACCGCTATTTCCCGCTCGTCGACTCCCTGGAGTCGGAGCTCGAAACCATCGAGGCGCAGATCTTCGACAAGGGCTCGGCCCGCGCCAACATCGAACGCCTTTACGCCCTGAAGCGGAACGTTCTGTTGCTCAGGCACGCGGTCGCGCCGTTGATGGAAGCGGTGAGCAAACTGCACGGCGGACGCGTGCCCCGCGTCTGCGCCGGCAGTCAGGATTACTTCCGCGACGTCTACGACCACTTGACGCGCATCAACGCTTCCATCGATGCCATCCGCGACACCATCGGCACGGCAGTCCAGGTCCATCTTTCCATGGTCACCATCGAGGATAACGAAACGACGAAACGCCTCGCCGCCTGGGCCGGCATATTCGCGGTGGCGACCGCCTTCGCCGGGATATGGGGCATGAATTTCAGGAACATGCCGGAACTGGAATGGGAATACGGCTACCCGGTCGCGCTCTTCCTGATTGCCTCCGTGTGCGGCGTCCTGTACCGCCGCTTCAAACGCGCCGGCTGGC
>JACRPB010000299.1 GCA_016214175.1 Rhodocyclales bacterium | reverse complement strand
GGCGGCCGGCGCCGCACGGGGTGCTTCGTGCGCGGTCAGCCTCACTTCCAGCGGCGGCGACGGGCGCGGCGGCGCGAGGAACGCCGCGACCTGGCGCGCCAGGCTGCCGAGGGCCGTTGCGTGCAGGCAGGCCGATGCCAGTACGGCCCACCGCAGGCGGCGCAAGGACTGTTCGCGAAAGTCGGCTGACATGGCGGGTTGCCAACGGCATCGGTTGAAGGGACTCTATTTGGGCCGTTGCGGGGACTCGGGAGTTCCGCAGCGGAGCAAGGATTTTCGGCCGGCGCGGTCGCCCCGCGACTACGCTGTTCACCCCAGTGACAGCGCGCCGGGGCCGGCGCTAAACTTTTCCCACCATCGGAGAAACCCATGCCGCAATTCCTTGTCGCCGCCATGCTTTTCGTCTGGGTGGCGCGCGCCGGCGCCGCCGACACCTACGTCGTCGATCCGCGCCACACCGTGCCGATGTTCGAGGTCAGCCATTACGGCTTCTCGACGCAGCGCGGGCGTTTCGAGCGCGTCGGCGGCAGCGTCGTGCTCGACCGCGCGGCGCGCATCGGCCGCATCGAGCTCAGCGTCGACGCCGCCTCGATCAGCATGGGCTTCGCGGCCTGGAACGAGAAAATGCGTTCGGCCGACTTTTTCGACGCCGCGCGCTTTCCGACGCTGCGCTACGTATCCGACCGGCTGATCTTCGACGGCGAGCGGCCGACGGCCGCGGAAGGCGAACTGACGCTGCTGGGCGTGACCCGGCCGCTGCGGCTGGCAGTGACGAATTTCCACTGCGGACCGAATCCGATGAACAAGCGGCCCCAGTGCGGCGCCGACGTCGCCGCGACGCTGCGGCGTTCCGACTTCGGCATGACGCGCTCGCTGCCGGGCATCGGCGACGAGGTGCGCATCGTCGCCAGCATCGAGGCCGTTTTGCAGCCGCCGGCGCCGCAAGCCTACGTGCCCAACGAAAAGTCCGGCACGCTCTCGGTCATCGATACCGCAAGCGACAGCGTCGTCGCCGAAATCCACGTCGGCGGCAAGCCGCGCGGCCTGGCGGCGAGCCTGGACGGCAAGCGCCTGTATGTGAGCGACCAGATCGGCAACCGCCTCGCCGTGGTCGACGTGGACAAGCGCAGCGTCGCCGGGGCCATTGCGCTCGGCGACTCGCCCGAAGGCGTCGGCATCGCCGCCGACGGACGCTGGCTGGCCGTCGCCAACGAGGCGACCAACAGCGTCTCGCTGATCGACAGCGCCAGCGAGCGCGAAATCTTCCGCGTGCCGGTGCAGGGCAGGAATCCCGAGCACGCGGTGTTCAGTCCCGACGGCAAGTGGCTGTACGTCAGCGCCGAGGAAGGCGGCGCGCTGGACATGATCGACCTCGCCGCCCGCCGCGTTGCGGTGCACCTGCCGCTCGGCGAGCGGCCGCGCGGCATCGGCTTCCTGCCCGACGGCAGCCGCGCCTACGTGGCGGCGGAGAACGCCGACACGGTGTTCGTCATCGACACCGCCGCGCAACGGATCGTCGCCCGCATCGCCGCCGGCAAGCGCTGCAACGGCGTCGCCGTCCATCCCGACGGCAGCCGCGTCTATGTCTCCAACGGCGGCGACGCCAGCGTATCGGTCATCGACAGCCGCGACAACCGCATCGTCGCCACCATCGCGGTCGGCAAGCGTCCCTGGAACATGGCGCTGACCCCGGACGGCCGCAAGCTCTACGTCGCCAACGGCCGCTCGAACTCGGTCAGCGTCATCGACACCGAACGCAATGCGGTAGTGAAGGAAATTCCGGTCGGCGAACTGCCGTGGGGCGTGGTGGTCCGTTAACGCAGCGGGTGCGGCGCGGACTGCGCGCCCAGCGACGCCGTGCGCTGTGGCACGGCTATTGCACGTACGTCGGGCTCGCGCCGTCGTCGCTGCGGGCCACGCCGGTTTCGGCGTCGCCGCAGCCGGCACCTTCGACACCGACGACGCGCGTCTCAAGTCCGCAGCAAATAACTACAGGAATGGGGTAGGTGCCATGATTCGACTCGCCGACATCAAGATCTGGATCCGTCTCACCGCCTCGATCTGGGTGGTGCTCATCGTCGCCTGGGCCGGCATGATTCTCTGGGAAAGCCACGCCAATCGCCGCGTCGCGATCGAGCAGGCGCAGGACTTTTCGCTGAGCATGCACGACTCGACGCTCGCCGGCCTCACTGCGATGATGATCACCGAGACCATGGCGAAGCGCCACGTGCTGCTCGACCAGATCAAGCAGCTCGCCGTGATCCGCGATCTGCGCGTGGTGCCGAGCGCAGTCGCACGCGAGGGCGTCGAGAGCAGCAAGGACGCCGGCAAGCCGCGCAACGATCCGCAGCCCGACGCGCTCGAAGCCCAGGTCTTGAAAAGCGGGCGCGAGCTGATCGAGGTGCGCGAGGACCAGAACGGCCCCTATCTGCTGGCGATCCGGCCGACGCTCAACGTCAAGAGCTACCTGGGCAAGAACTGCGTCGAATGCCACGACGCGCCCGAGGACGCGACGCTCGGCGTCATCAGCATGAAGATTTCGCTGGCCAAGATCGACAAGGCCTTGTCGCGCCAGCGCATCGAGTCGCTGCTGATGGCCCTGCTGGCGAGCCTGCTGCTGCTGGCGACGATCTGGTTCTTCGTCCGCCGCGCGGTGACCCAGCCCATCGACGCCATGGCCGTCGGCCTGCGCGCCATCGTCTCCGGCGAAGGCGACCTCACGCAGCGGCTCGCCGTCCGCGGCCGGGACGAGATCGGCCAGGCGGCGGCGGTGTTCAACGAAATGATGGCCAAGCTCTCCGATCTGGTGCGCCTGGTCAGCGACTCGGCGGCGAAGGTGTCGGTCGCCGCCCGCCAGTTGGTGTCGAGCGCGGACAAGGTCGCGCGTTCGTCGGGCAGCCAGAACGCCACCTCGGCTTCCGCCGCGAGCACCGTCGAGCAGATGGCGGCGAGCATCGCGGCCGTCGCGCAAAGCGCCGAGGAAGTCCGCGAGCGCTCGCACGAAAGCCTGCGCCGCTCGGAGGAAGGCAACCTCAGCCTGACGAAGCTGACCGAGGGCATGGAGATGGTCGGAGCGACGGTCCACGACATCGCCGCGTCGGTCGGCCAGTTCGTCGCCAGCACGGCGGCGATTACCCACATCACGAGCCAGGTCAAGGAGATTGCGGATCAGACCAATCTGCTGGCGCTCAACGCCGCCATCGAAGCGGCGCGCGCCGGCGAGCAGGGACGCGGCTTTGCCGTCGTCGCCGACGAGGTACGCAAGCTCGCCGAGAAGTCCTCGACCTCGGCCAACGAGATCGACGCCATCACGCACACGCTGGCGGAACAATCGCAGTCGGTGACGCGCTCGATCGACGACGCCATGCTGCACATCGCCACCAGCCGGCAAGCGGTGACGGTCGTCCAGGGCGCGCTCGCGGCCGCCGGCGAGGCGGTGGTCGAGGTCGGCAGCGGCCTCGACAGCATCGCGCTGGCCACCAAGGAGCAGCACCGGGCGAGCAGCGCCGTGGCCGCCGACATCGAAAAGATCGCCGCCATGGCCCGCGACAACAGCGCGGCCGCCAGCCAGACCGTCGCCGCCGCGCGTTACCTGGAGTCCCTGGCGGAAGACCAACTGGCGACGGTCGGTCGCTTCAAGATCTAGGGCCGGTTCTCATGCGGTCGGCGCGATCGGCCGCATGATTTTCAGGCCCGCGTTCCGCGCGACTTTCGCTGCGCCGACCTTCCCGTTTCCGGGAAGCGGGAGCGCCGTTTTCTCGATATCGGTTGCAGCGAAAGACCTTTCCCACTTACGGTTATCGCGCCGCCGGCAGTCACCGGGTCCGCCTCCCTCAAGCCGGTCTCAGGTCTTGCGCTTGCCGTTCCGGCCCTTGGCCGCCGGTTTGAGTATCTTCGCCAGATAGCGTCCGGTGTAGCTGATTTCGCGGGCGGCGACCTGTTCGGGCGACCCCGCGGCGCGGATGCGGCCGCCGCCGTCGCCGCCTTCGGGACCGAGGTCGACGATCCAGTCCGCGGTCTTGATGACGTCGAGGT
>JACRPB010000332.1 GCA_016214175.1 Rhodocyclales bacterium | reverse complement strand
TAGGCGACGGCTTCTAGCAGGAGGTTGATGATCTGAGGCATTTGCACGCGGGAAGCGGGAGGTGATCGTGAGCAACGCCAAGACCATCCTCGACACGAACATCGTTTCCTACCTGATGAAGGGCGGTCCGCTGGCTGAAGCATATGTACCGCATGTTCAAGGAAAGTTACTCGCCATTTCTTTCATCACCGTGGGCGAGATGTACTTCGGCGCGGAGAACAAGAATTGGGGCGAAGAAAAGCGGAAGAAACTCGAAACAACCCTGCGCAATTTCGTGGTGATTCCTTACGACCATGAGATCGCCCGCTGCTACGGGCGTCTGATGGCGGAGCGAAAGCGCGATGGGCGACCCATCGCCCCAAACGACGCTTGGATTGCCGCTTGCGCCACCCGTCACGCTGCCCCACTTGTGACGCATAACGCGAGGGACTTTGAGGGGATTACGTCTCTGGATGTGATTACGGTCGAAGCCGGGTGATGGCTGGCCCATCACGATGGGCCTGATCGGCTTCGGCAAGGACATCGAGAAGAGTCTCCTCGAAGCCACCTCGCCCTTCGTGTTCAGCACCGTAAATGAGCGCAGCATCCTGCGCTTCCTCAAGCTTATTGCTTGCGACAACGGCAAGATTGGCATCTACGCCAAGCTGGTGGACGACCGCAACGAATCCGCCCACCCTAACGGCAACATCTTCTACAGCACCGAGGCGGCGCTCGACATAAAAATCACCGAAATCCTGCGCGTGGTGGCGGAGATTCAAACCCACTCGAAGCCGGTCATCGAGCACTGCTACCGCGAGTTCCTGCTCCAGAACCACGACCCCGACGAGCGCGAGTATGCCGATGCCGTTGACCAGATCCGTGAAGTGCTGATTCACGGCAACTACCTCTCGCAGAAGGACATCGAGATTTGCCTTGCCTTCGATATCGAGTCGCTTGCCGATCGCCCGGGAATCGATGCGATGCGGGAGCTGCATGCGGCCCTCGCTGAGAAGTACAGGGTTGAGGATGCGACAACACCAGCATAACGAACCGGTTGCAGCGGCCGGCGCTGCGCGCCGCCGGTGAACCGGTGTGCTGAACGTCCGTTTCCCTCCGCCGACGTTGAGAACGTCCGACATCATTGGCCACTCCGACCGAACTGTTGTCCCTGAGTAGCCGCGTCGAGCGACTGGTCCACGCAGTTACCTGCCGTTGAAGCTCTGGCGGCTCGGCCGGCAGAAATGTGCACGTTTGAAACGGTGACATCTTTTCCGTGGTCTTGTTTGTGGCTCTCCGCGCTGCCTCTCAACGAAGGCCGCGACAGGTTGGGGTGTCGCCGATTTTGCGACCGCCGGGGCGACGGGGCGCTGGCCGGTGGTGTCCGGGCTTGATTGTCTGAGCGCGCAGCGCGAGTTCGAGAGCCCGGCCGGCCGGCGTTCCGGCGACGCGGGGACCCGCAGGGCGGGAGCGTATGAGGCGACGCACCGGCCTGTCGCGGCCGGGGACTCCGCGAGCGGTTCAGCGCGTCGCGAAACCCACTTCACTCATCGTCGTCCCCGCCGAAGCCGTCGCGGCGCGGCACCGTCTGCGGGTCGCAGATGATGGGGCGGTAGATTTCGATGCGGTCGCCGGGACGCAGCGCAGCTTCGGGTTTGACGACGCGGCCGAAGACGCCGACCTTCTGCGTGGCGAGGTCGATGTGGGGGAACATCTTGAGGATGCCGGAGCGCTCGATGGCGTCGGTCACCTTGGCATCGTCAGGTACCTCGATGGTGAGCCAGATCTGTTGCACGGATTCGGAGTAGGCGACGCCGACTTGCATGCGGTTCTCCTTAGTGGCAGCCGGCAGCGGCGATGGCAGGCGGTGATGCGCTCGCCGACGCGGCCTTGCGCCGCTCATAGACGTTCTTCGCCGCCAGCAGCAGGCCCAACACCAGGAAGCCGGCGGGCGGCAGGATCATCATCAGCACGCCGCCATAGTTGGGCAGCACGGTGATTTCCATGAAGGCAAATTTGGGACCGAGCAGCAGACTCGCTTGCGCGAACAACGTGCCGGCGCCGACGAGTTCGCGCACGAGGCCGATGACGGTGAGCGCCAGGGTGAATCCCAGACCCATGGCGAGGCCGTCGACGACGGCGGCCGGCACCGGCTGGCGGGCGGCGAAGGCTTCGGCGCGGCCGAGCACGGCGCAGTTGGCGACGATCAGCGCGATGAAGAGGCCGAGCACCTTGTAGAGGTCGTGGAACCAGGCGTTGAGGCTCATGTCGACGAGCGTCACCATGGTCGCGATCAGGCTGATATAGACGGGGATGCGCACCTGGGGCGAGACGAAGTCGCGGATCGAGGCGATGATGGTGTTCGAGGCGACCAGCACTGCGGTCGTGGCCAGACCCATGCCGAGGCCGTTGGTGCCGCTGGTGGTCACCGCCATGGTCGGACACAGGCCCAGCATCTGGGTGAAGACCACGTTCTGGTTCCAGAGGCCGTCTTTCATGATGCTGCGGTAGTCGGCCATCTCAGTCTCCTTTCAGAATTTCTTCGCGATGGGCGGCGAAAAATTCGAGCCCGCCCTTGACGGCTTTCACCACGGCGCGCGGCGTAATGGTGGCGCCGGCGAACTGGTCGAAGACGCCGCCATCTTTTTTAACCGCCCATTTCTCGGGCGGCGGATCGCCGAGTGACTTGCCCTCGAAATCGCGTATCCATTTCGCCTTGGCGATTTCTATCTTGTCGCCGAGACCGGGCGTTTCTATGTGTTTGATGACGCGGGCGCCGAGCATGCGGCCGGTGGCATCGACGCCGATGAGCACCACGATGTCGCCGGCGTAGCCGCGGCTGACGGTCTGGAACACCGCGCCATTGACCACGCCGGCCTTGCGGGCGCGGTAGATGGTGCGGGGCTTGCCCTCGGCGTCGGCGATTTTCAGCGTGTCCTTGAGCAAGTCGTTGTCGGCGTATGCGTCGGGCAGCACCTGCGCCAGCGACGCCTGCAAGTCGCGCTCCTCGGCCTTGAGAATGTCGTCGTGCGTGGCGAGATTGCCGATCGCCAGCGCCGCGCTGGTGAGCATGGCGATGAGGGCGAGCGAGAGCGGCTGGTAGGAAAGTTTGTCGCGCCAGAGGGCAAGGGTACTCATGGCGCTGCCTTTGCCCTTTCAATCGCCGGATCGAGCGGCGCGCCGCGACGGTTGCGACCGAGGATGCGCGGACGGACGTAGCGGTCGATGACGGGAGTCAGCGCGTTCATCAGCAGCACGGCGAAGGCGACGCCTTCGGGGTAGCCGCCCCAGGTACGGATCACGTAGGTGAGGAAGCCGCAGCCGGCGCCAAAAATCAGTTGTCCCGCCTTCGTATTCGGCGAGGTGACGTAGTCGGAGGCGATGAAAAAGGCGCCGAGCATGGCGCCGCCCGAGAGCAGATGCGTGGCGACGTCGAGATAGCGCAGCGGATCGACGGCATGGGCGATGGCGGCGGGAACGGCGATGCCGGCGAGCATGGCCGCCGGGATGTGCCAGGTGATGATGCGCATGAACAGCATCACCAGGCCGCCGCCGGCGATCAGCAAGGCGGCGGTTTCGCCGAGGCTGCCGGGGCGTTCGCCGGCTAGCGAATTGCCCGGCGCGCCGCTCGCCGCCAGCGAGTGCATGAGATCGATGCCGCGCGAGAGTTCGGTCTTGGCGTAGCCGAGCAGCGAGGCGCTGGAGACGGCGTCGAGGTTCGCCGGCCCGCTGAAGAAGATGCGCAGGCCGTCGACGAAGCCGGGCGCGAGCTCGGCGGTGATGGGCAGCGGCGCCACCCAGGCCGTCATCTGCACCGGAAAGGAGATCAGCAGGAAGACCCGCGCCACCATCGCCGGATTGAACAGGTTTTGTCCGAGTCCGCCGAACACCTGCTTGGCCAGCACCGTGGCGAAGAGGCCGCCCATGACGCCGATCCACCACGGCGCCCAGGGCGGCAACGAGATGGCCAGCCGCCAGCCGGTGAGCAGCGCCGAACCGTCGAGCAGTTCGGGCAGCGCGCGGCGCCCGGCCAGGCGCAGACAAATGCCTTCGCCGAGGAGCGAGGCGAGGATCGTCACCAGGAAGAGGTCGATGGCCGGCCAGCCGTAGAGCCAGAAGCCGTAGAGCGTGGCGGGTACCAGCGTCGCCACGACGGTGAGCATGATGCGCGACACGCTGTTGGCGGCGACGGCGTGGGGGGCGGTCGGCGGCGCGGCGGCGAGCAGGGTCGAATTCATGTGGCGGCCTCCGTGGGCGCGCTCGCGGCGGCTGCCGCTTCGGCCGCCTTTTGCGCTGCGCGTTCGGCCTTGCGTCTTGCCGCGGCGGCGGCCTTCTCCTTGGCCTCGCGTTCCTGCCGCTCGACGCGGGCGGCGGCGAGGCGCTTGGTGGCTTCCAGGCGCAGCTTGCTGCGTTCCTGCGCCCAGAGCTCGCCCTTGGCGTGGCTGAAGTACTGCACCAGCGGAATGTGCGCCGGGCAGACATAGGCGCAGCAGCCGCAGGAAATGCAGTCCGAGAGGCCGAGATCGGCGGCGCCGGCGAGCGCGTCGACGCGGATGTGGGCCGCCATCTCCAGCGGCAGCAGGCCGATGGGGCAGGCGCGCGTGCAGTTGCCGCAACGGATGCAGGGGCCGGCGACCGGCGTCGCGATTTCGTCTGCGGCCAGCGCCAGGATGCCGGCCGTGCCCTTGACCATGGGCACCAGCGCGTGGGGCAGCACGGCGCCCATCATCGGCCCGCCCATCAACAGGCGCGCCGGCTCGCTCTTGAGTCCGGCGAAGGCGAGCAGGTCGGACGCCAGCGTGCCGACCGGCGCCATGATGTTGCCCGGCTGCCAGACGGCGCCGCCGTTGACCGTGACGATGCGGCGGATCAGCGGCTCGCCCTGGCGTAGCGCACGATGCACGGCATGGGCGGTGTTCACGTTGTTCACGATGACGCCGACGTCGGCGGCGCGGCAGTCGGAGGGGACTTCCTTGCCGGTGAGCGTCTGGATCAACTGGCGGTCGGAACCCATCGGATAGCGCGAGGGCACCGGCCGGATCCTGATCTCGGCGTAGGGCGCGGCGGCCTTGCTCATCGCGGCGATGGCTTCGGGCTTGTTGTCTTCGATGCCGACCAGGGCCTCGCGCGCGCCCAGCGCATGCATCATCAGGCGCACGCCGTCGACGACGCCGGCCGCGAAGTCGCGCATGACGCGGTCGTCGCAGGACAGATAGGGCTCGCATTCGCCGCCGTTCACGATCAGCGTCGTCACCTCGGTGCGCTTGCCCAGCGCCAGCTTTACCGCGGAAGGAAAGGTGGCGCCGCCGAGACCCACGACGCCGGCCGCGGCGACGAGTTCGGTGACGGCCGCGGGCGAAAGCGCGAAGGGATCGGCCGGCACCTCGTTCTCGATGGCGCGGTCTTCGCCGTCGCTGGCGAGGGTGATGGCGCTAAAGGGCAGGCCGGACGGATGGGGGGCGGTGATGTCGCCGATGGCGGCGACGGTGCCCGAGGTCGGCGCATGGATCGGCGCCGAGATGCGGCCCTGCGGCTCGGCGAGCAGTTGCCCCTTCAATACCTTTTGTCCGACGAGAACCACGGGGCGCGCCGGCTGGCCGACGTGCTGCAACAGCGGCAGGTAGAGCCTCGCCGGCAGCGGCAGCGTGCGCAGCGGCGCGTCGGCGGCGGGGCGTTTGCGGTCGGCCGGATGCACGCCCCAGCGCGGGCCATGTCCGAAAATTCTTTCCATCAGTCCCATGGCGGTGTCCTCAGGCCGGGGCCGGCTTCGGCCAGACCCAGTGTTGCAGCGTCACCGGCACCGGCCGCATGGCCATGGCCTCGGTCGGGCAGGGCTCGACGCAGTTGCCGCAGCGGGTGCAGGGTTCGCGGATGACGTTGTGAATCTGCTTGGCGGCGCCGACGATCGCGTCGGTCGGACAGACCTTGAGACACTTGCAGCAGCCGATGCAGATTTCCTCGCGCACTTCGGCGAGCTTGGGGCCTTCGTCCGCCACCGACGACAG
>JACRPB010000314.1 GCA_016214175.1 Rhodocyclales bacterium | reverse complement strand
GTACGGCGCAGCACGGCGCGGATGCGGGCCAGCAGCTCGCGCGGCACGAAGGGCTTGGTCAGGTAGTCGTCGGCGCCCATTTCCAGTCCCAGGATTCGGTCCATGTCCTCGCCGCGCGCGGTGAGCATGAGCACCGGCAGGTTGGCTGAGGCCGGCAGCGCGCGCAGATTGCGGCAGAGCGCCAGGCCGTCTTCGCCGGGCAGCATCAGGTCGAGGACGACGAGGTCGAAGCGCGCCTTCTCCAGCGCCGCCCGCATCTGGCGCCCATCGGCGACCGCGGTGCAGCGCAGCCCCTGCTTTTCCAGATACTCGGCGAGCAGGCTGCGTATCTCCCGGTCGTCGTCGACGACGAGGATATGGTCGGGAGCAGCGGTCGTGGAAGCCATGGAGATCTCAGGTCGTGCCGTTTTCCTATCGTCTTATACGCGCGTCGGCGGACGAATTTGTATCCCAGTGTATCCGCAGGCGGAGCGGATACGCACGCTTGCAAGAACGCGCGGCGCCGACACAAGCCGCATACAAAGTTTCGTTCCAATAGCCACTGCCGACGCTGTCGGACCCGTCGCCCCGCCTCGGGGCACGGTGCAAACGAACCAGGAGATGAACATGAACCGGAAACTGAAAATGACGCTGATAGGAGCAGGACTGCTGGCGGCGACGGGCCTCGGCGCCGGTGCGGTGATGGCGGAAGGTGACGGCTACTGCGGCCACGGTCCGCACGCGATGCGCGGCGCCTGGGGCGGCGATTTCAAGGGCATTGCCGCCGGCCGCCTCGATCGCCTGCATGCCGATCTGAAACTGCGGGCGGAGCAGGAGGCCGCCTGGTCGGAGTTTCGCGCCAAGGTGAGCGACCTGGCTGCGCGTGCCGGCGAAAAGGCGCAGGCCTGGCGCGCGAGCGGCGGCGCGGCGACGGCGGTCGAACGCCTCGAACGCGTGCAGCAGGGACTGGACGAAGGACGCGGCGCCCTCGAACAACTGACGGCGGCGACCAGGACTTTCTACGCCACGCTGGACAAGGAACAGCAGGCGCGCTTCGACGAACTGACGCGGCGCTTCCCGCGCGGTCACGGGCGCGGCGCCTGATCGTTCATCGGCCAAGGAGTGAACATCATGCGTTTCCGTATCTTCCCCGTCGTCCTCGTCGTGCTCGGCGTCACCCTGCTGCTGGGCAATCTGGGCATCGTGCCGCGCGAGGAAATCCGCTACTTCATCCACACCTGGTGGCCGCTCCTGCTGGTGGGCATCGGTGCCGGCATGCTCCTGCTGCCGAAGGGCTACTGCCGGCAGCGGCATTGCGGGTCGCGGCACGAAGACCCGCCGGCCGCCTCCGGGTCCGCCTAGGCCGTTGGTCGGCGCCGCGCGCAGGATGTTAGAGTACGGGCGCCGCCGCAGACGCGGCCCGACAACTAACAGCGAGTGGAGAACATGGCGAACACGGTTTCTCTTTGCGATGCGGTGCGGACGGCTTTCGGGCGCTACGGCGGCTCCCTGTCCGCCGTGCGCACCGACGATCTGGCGGCGGTGCCGCTGAAGGCGCTGATGGCGCGCAATCCCTCTGTGGACTGGGCGGCGGTGGACGACGTCATCTACGGCTGCGCCAACCAGGCCGGCGAGGACAACCGCAACGTCGCGCGCATGGCGCTGCTGTTGGCGGGGCTGGCGGTCGAGGTGCCGGGGGCGACGGTGAATCGCCTGTGCGGTTCCAGTCTTGATGCCATCGGCATCGGCGCGCGCGCCATCATGGCCGGCGAAATGGATCTGGTGCTGGCCGGCGGCGTCGAGAGCATGAGCCGCGCGCCCTTCGTGCTGGCCAAGGCCGACAGCGCGTCTTCGCGCAGCGCGAAAATCGAGGACACGACCATCGGCTGGCGCTTCGTCAATCCGCTGATGACGGCGCAGTACGGCATCGACTCGATGCCCGAGACCGCCGAGAACCTCGCCGTCGAACACGCGATTGCGCGCGCCGACCAGGACGCTTTCGCGCTGCGCTCGCAGGAACGCTGGGCGGCGGCCGACGCGCGCGGCTTCTTCGCCAAGGAGATCGTGCCGGTGACGCTGCCGAGCAAGAAAGGCGATCCGGTCAGCTTCGCCCGCGACGAGCATCCGCGCGCGGCGACGCTGGAGGGACTGGCCAAGCTCAAGGGCGTGGTGCGGCCCGACGGCACGGTGACGGCCGGCAACGCCTCGGGCGTGAACGACGGCGCCGCCGTCGTGCTGCTCGCCTCGGAAGCCGCGGTGAAGAAACACGGCCTGACGCCGCGCGCACGCATCCTCGGCAGCGCCGTCGCCGGCGTGCCGCCGCGCATCATGGGCATCGGCCCGGTGCCGGCGACGAAGAAGCTGCTGGCGCGCCTGGGACTCTCCATCGCCGACCTCGACGTCATCGAACTCAACGAGGCCTTCGCCGCGCAGGGTCTGGCGGTGATGCGCCAGCTCGGCCTGCCAGACGACGCGCCACAGGTGAACGCCAACGGCGGCGCCATCGCCATCGGCCACCCGCTCGGCGCTTCCGGTGCGCGCCTCGTCGCCACCGCGCTCAATCAACTGGAGGCGAGCGGCGGCAAGCGCGCACTGTGCACCATGTGCATCGGCGTCGGCCAGGGCATCGCGCTGGCGCTCGAACGCGTCTAGGAGGCCGACCTTGCGGCCCGAAGCCGTCCGCATTATCCGCGACGAGCACGTCGCCATTTCGGCCGTGCTCTATCTGTTGCGCAAGCAGGCGCAGCAGGTGCGCGCGAACGCCGCGGACGTCGATTTCACGCTGCTGCGGGCCATCCTCGATTACATCGTCTCCTACCCCGAGCGCTGGCACCACCCGAAGGAGGACAAGTTCCTGTTCCGGGCGATCCGGCGCCGCACGCGCGAGGCCGACAAGTTGATCGCGGCGCTGGAGAAGGAACATCGCCAGGGCCTGAAGGCCATCGAGGCGCTGAAGGCGTCCTTGGTCGAACTCATCAATGGCAGCAGCGAGGAGCGGGCGCGGTTTCCGCAGCTCGCCGAGGCCTATTTCGAATTCGAGTGGGCGCACATGCGCCAGGAAGAGGACGTGCTGATGCCCATCGCCGAGCGCCATCTGACGGCGGCGGACTGGGAGGAAGTCGGCGCGGCCTTCCGCGAGAACGACAACCCGCTGTTCGGCATCAAGCCCAAGGACGAGGCGCAGCGGCTGTACCGGACGATCTTGCAGGCCTGTCCGCCGGGCGAGGCGAGGAGCGCGACGTGAGGGTATTTCAAGTCGAGGT
>JACRPB010000313.1 GCA_016214175.1 Rhodocyclales bacterium | reverse complement strand
CCAGGTCGCCAGATCGTCGCTGACGCGCTTGCCGGCGGCATCGACGACGCCGCCGAGGCGATACCAGCCGCCGCGCGCCAGCACCTCGCGAAAGCCGAGTTGCGGCGCGACGCGCGCCAGTTCCTTGGCCAGGCCGGCTGCGCCGGCGGCCACCGGCACGCGCAGACAGGCTTCGACGAACGCCGGTCCCAGTTCCTGCCACTTCGTCGCCGCCGCGGCGGCAGGCATATTCATGATGGATTCACTCCTCGTCGCACGCGGCGAACCGTTCGAGCGACGCCGCCGCGACGCCCATGATCTTGGCCAGCCAGGGCGGCGGACTGCTCAGCGTCTGCTGCAAGCGCAGCAGGCTTTCCCGCGCCGCAGCCGGACGCGCGACCTTCACCGGATGCACGCCGGCGCGCACGACTTTCGCCGCCGCCGGCCCGCCGATCGACTGGACATAGACCACTTGGCAATCGGCGATCAACTGCGCGCGCGCGGCATTGCGGTCCTCGGCGTGATCGGCCTCCAGCGTCGGCCGCAGCGCCACCAGGCGCACTTCGTCCGGCGCCACCTGGTAGATCAGAAAGCGCTCGCAGGAACCGAAATGGCCGTCGAGCTGCTCGCCGCCGTTGGACGCGCAGGCGACGCGGATCGAACCCGGCATCGCGCCGTCGACGTAGGCATCGAGCGGCGGCAGTTCGCTGTGGGCGACTTCCTCGCCCCAGAGCAGGCGCACGACGGCCTTGAGGCGGTCGCCATCGACGCCGACGACGCAACTCTCGTCGGCATGGTCGCCGGCGAGGATTTCGCGCAAGTCGCCGACGGTGACGGCCGCGAGCTTGGTCTCCGTCAGCGGCAGGCCGAGGCGCTCGACCAGGGCGGTGACGAGGCCGGCGGCTCTCACCCCCGGCAGCTCGCGCGCCGCCAGGGCGACGCGCAAGGCGGCTTCGCGGGTCATGGATGTCGACATGTGCTTACTCTCCTATCGAGCGCAGCGAGCCGATGAGTCGCCTCCCCCGCGAGGGGGAGGATGGGAGGGGGCGGGCCTTAATGATGTGCATCGTCTATCAGAGATAGACGATGCACGCCTCACCCGCAGGACAGGCGTCGACGCACTTCGGCGTATCGGCCTCGCCTTCGCACTCGGTGCAGGTTTCCTTGTTGATCTTGAATATGCCGCCCTTGTCGGTGATCGACTTGGTCGGACAGACCGGCACGCAGTCGCCGCAGGAAGTGCATTCCGCTTGTACGATTTTCATTGCCATGATGATTTCCTTTCTTTACTCAACGCCATCGAGCCGCTTGGCGCGCACCGAATACGGCAGCCGCGCCGGTGCCGCCTGCGGTTCGATGAAATAGACGCCGCCGTTGCCGAGCCTGATCTCGCCGCCCCACTTCTCCGGGCTGTCGAACTCCATCGAGAGGATGCTGTCCTCGATGTCGCGCTTGGGCATGTAGAAGACGTAACCCTTCTCGCCACGGCGGATCATGATGTTGGCCATCGCTGCTTCCCTATCTGACGAGGTCGTGGTTGTAGTCCGTCGTGCCCATGCCGCGCGTCTCGTCGTCGAGGCGTTCGAGCACGGCGTTGGTCAGCGTCGTCAGGATGGTCATCGCGCCTTCGTAGCCCAATGTCGTCTGGCGGTGCAGGTGATGGCGGTCGAAGATCGGAAAGCCGATGCGGATCAGCGGCACCTCGAACTCCTCGCCCTTGTGCCGCGTGTCCCGCTGGATGTACTTGCCGTAGCTGTTGCCGATCAGGAAGTCGGGCTTGTCGGTGAAGCACAGGCTGCGCAGATGCCAGAGGTCGGCGCCCGGATAGGCCTTGCCGGAGGCGCCGTAGGGGCTGGAAGCCAGCAGCTTTTCCATCGCCTTCGCCCACTTCTTGCCGCCGTTGTTGCAGACGACGTGGGTCGGCTCGATGCCGAACTCCATCAGCAGCTTGACCATGCCCAGGGTGAAGTCGGGATCGCCGTAGAGCGCCATCTTCTTGCCGTGCAGCCAGGCGTGCGAGTCCGTCATCATGTCCACCAAGCGGCCGCGTTCCAGCGCCAGCGAGGCGGGGATCGGCTTGCCGGTGACTTCCTACACCTTCATCAGGAACTCGTCGGTCCATTCGACGCCCATCGGGATGTTGAGCTTGGGCACTTCATGGTTCCACGTGCCTTCGACGAACTTGCGCGTCTTGTCGAGTCCGAGCGGTTGCATCAGGAAGGTAGTGTGGGCGTTGGGCGCGTCCTTGACCTCGTCCTGCGTCGTGCCGCCGGCATACATGCGGAATTCGCCGTCGGCCGGGGTATCGAGCACTTCCGAAGGATCGGAGAGCATCGTCGCGTCGACGCCCATCGAGATAGGTCTCGAAGCCGGGCACGATGTTGATCTTGCCGTTCGAGCCCGGCACCTTGCCTTCCATGGTGTTGAGCGTGAAGTAGCGGAGGATCCCTTCTTCCATGTTGTCCCAGCCGGCGACGTGCGAGCCGACGAAGCTCGGCGTGTGGGCGAAGGGAATCGGGAAGTCGTCGGGCACGTGGCCTTCCTTGCGCGCGTTGCCGATGAAGGCGTTCAAGTCGTCGCCGATGACCTCGGCGATGCAGGTCGTCGACATCGCGATCATCTCGGTGCCGTAGAGGGCCTTGGCGTTGGCCAGGCCTTCATGGAGGTTCTTCTGGCCGCCGAACACCGCGGCGTCTTCCGTCATCGAGTCGGCGATGAAGGCGATCGGCTCCTTGAAGTGGCGGTTGAAGTAGGTGCGGAAGTAGGCGATGCAGCCCTGCGAGCCGTGGATGTACACCAGCGTCTTGTGGAAGCCCAGCCCGCACAGGGCCGAGCCGAGCGGCTGGCAAGCCTTGGCCGGGTTGATGGTCAGCGCCTCGCGCTTGAAGTTGAGCTCCTGGTATTCCTGGGTCGTGGTCCAGGCGAAGGTCTCGGCCACCTTGTCGGCGCCGTGGCCCTCTTCGAACTGCGCGCGCTTGTTGGCGATGGACGCCTTGTAGCTGTCGTCGCGGAACAGCGGATAGCAGGGCTTGATCTTGTCTACGGTTTGCATCTTCATCTCCTTGGCCCGGCCACTCATGCGTGGACGCGGGCGTAGGTTTATGGGGATTCCTGTCTCAGGCGGCCTTCTTCCAGGGCGGCGTGAGCATCTTCCAGCACGGGTTGTTGAGCGTCAGGTCCATGTCCTTGGCGAATACGGCGAAGCCGTCGTAGCCGTGGTAGGGGCCCGAGTAGTCCCAGGAGTGCATCTGGCGGAAGGGCACGCCGACCTTGTGGAAGACGTACTTTTCCTTGATGCCGGAGCCGATGAGGGCGGGCTTCATCGCCTTGACGAACTCGTCGAGTTCGTGGCCGGTGGCGTCGTCGTAGATCAGCGTCGCGTCGCCCATGTCCTTGATGGTGCGGTCGTAGTCGTCGTTGTGGG
>JACRPB010000312.1 GCA_016214175.1 Rhodocyclales bacterium | reverse complement strand
GCTTCCGCGAGCGGGTAGCGGCGCGGCTGGGTGATCATGGTGCGGCGGTTGATGAGGAAAATCGACAACGCCTCGACCCAGTTCCAGAAGGCGAGCCGCGCCGCCTCGGGGAATGCCGCCTCGTCGAAGGCGATTAGCAGTTCCGCCAGCCAGATGTTGCGCGCCGTCTCGTCGATGGTGATCGGGAAATGCTGGCTGCGCAGCCAGGTCGGACCATGGGCGCGCGTGAAGGCGGAAGGGCCGGCGGCGGTCGCGACGAAATAGTCGGCGATTCTGTCGACGACGGCGGCGAAGTGTTTCGATTCGGCCGGGAACAGATGGCCGACGCCGGAGGCGCGCAGGCGGTCGTGATGGATCCTGACCAGCTCGCGCAGCGGCGCTTCGCCGAGCGCGGCGAAGACCGCCGGCGCGGGCGTCGGCAGCGGCGGAAACTCGAGATCAATCATGGCGGCCGGCTCGCGGGACGGGGCGCAGGGCGCTCACTTCAAGGCGTTGCCGACGATTTCGGCGACGCTCTTCTCCAGGCCGGCGAGGCCGGCGATGCGCTCCAGCGCGGCCTGGGCGTGCGCCTGGCGCCCGGCGTCGAACTGGCGCCAGCGGTCGAAGGCGCGCGCCAGGCGCGCCGCCACCTGCGGATTGAGCGCCCGCAATTCGGCGATGACGTCGGCGGCGAGGCGGTAGCCGCTGCCGTCCGCAGCGTGGAAGTGGCGCGGGTTGGCGCTGCAAAAGCTGCGCACCAGCGCATAGACCTTGTTCGGATTCCTGAGGTCGAAGGCCGCATGACGCATGAGTTCGCGCACCCGCGCCGCGGTGCCCGGCAGGCGCGACGTCGCCTGCACTTGCAGCCACTTGTCGACCACCAGCGCCTCGTCCTGCCAGCGCGCGTAGAAGGCCGCCAGCGCGGTCTCGCGTGCGGGCAGGTCGAGATTGGCGAGCGTGCCCAAGGCGGCGATGACGTCGGTCATGTTGCCGCCGCGCTCGAACTGGGCCAGCAGCCGCGGCAGGACGTCCGCTTGCAGATAGGGCGCATCGCTTTCGGCGAGGAAGCCGAGGCAGAGGTTGCGCAAGGCGCGGCGGGCAGCCTGGGCGCCGTCCGGCGCATAGGGCTCGTCGCTTGCGAGTTCGCTCCACACGGCCTCGAAGCCCTCGCGCAATTGCGTCGCGAGCTGGCGGCGCAGCGCGAGACGGGCGCGGTGGATCGCCTCGGGGTCGATGAGCTCGCCGCGGCTCGCCACTTCTTCGGCCAGCACCTGCTCGGCCGGCAGCATCAAGGCCTCGGCCGTCAGGGCCGGGTCGCCGGCGCGGCCGGTGTCGAGCACGCGGCCGCAGGCGGCGACGAAAGCGGCGGGTATCCAGTCCGTGCCTTCACCGCCGGCGGCGACACCGGCGAGCAAAACGCGCGTGGCAAGGCGCTGCTGGGCTTCCCAGCGGTTGAAGGCGTCGCTGTCGTGCGCCATCAGGTGGGCGAGTTCGGCATCGGTCTGATCGCAAGCGAGCTGCACCGGCGCCGAATAGTCGCGCAGCAGCGAGGCGACCGGCGCCGCGGCCACGTCCTCGAAGACGAAGTGCTGCGTTGTTTGCGTCAGCGACAGCACGCGCGTCGTGCCCTGCGCCGCGGCTTCGCCGGCCAGGCGCAGCGGTGCGTCGCGGCCGTCGGGCAGCACCAGGCCGAGCGCGACCGGGATGTGCAGCGGA
This sequence comes from Rhodocyclales bacterium, assembly GCA_016214175.1. Classification (GTDB taxonomy): domain Bacteria; phylum Pseudomonadota; class Gammaproteobacteria; order Burkholderiales; family Rhodocyclaceae; genus Nitricoxidireducens. The sequence continues at coordinate 6,649 of JACRPB010000312.1, read as the reverse complement.
CCGTCTTCGACGGCGATGCCCGCCGCCTGAAGGCGCTGCTCGTAGGCGGTGGGGGCGAGGCTTTGCGTCAGCGTCAGCGTGTAGCGCCGCGCCGCGGCGTCCCACGCGCCGGTCGCATGCAGGCGTGGCGTGCCGGCGCGCGCATACCAGCGGCGAAACTGCGCGAGGTCCACGCCCGATGCGTCCTGCATCGCGGCGACGAAGTCGTCGCAGGTCACGGCCTGGCCGTCGTGACGCGCGAAGTAGAGGTCCATGCCTTTGCGAAAAGCCTCGCGGCCGAGCAGGGTGTGGATCATGCGCACGACCTCGGCGCCTTTTTCGTACACCGTGGCGGTGTAGAAGTTGTTGATCTCGGCGTAGGAGGCCGGCCGGATCGGATGCGCCATCGGGCCGGCGTCTTCGGGGAACTGGGCGACGCGCAGACCGCGCACTTCCTGGATGCGCGTGACGGCGCGCGAATGCATGTCGGCGCCGAACTCCTGGTCGCGAAAGACGGTGAGGCCTTCCTTGAGCGAGAGCTGAAACCAGTCGCGGCAGGTGACGCGGTTGCCGGTCCAATTGTGGAAATACTCATGGGCGACGACGCGGTCGATGTTCTGGAAATCGCCGTCGGTCGCGGTGTCGGGGCGGGCCAGCACGTACTTGGTGTTGAAAATGTTGAGGCCCTTGTTCTCCATCGCGCCCATGTTGAAATCGCCGACCGCGACGATCATGTAGTGGTCGAGATCCATTTCGAGGCCGAAGCGCTCCTCGTCCCAGCGCATGGCCTTCTTCAGCGCCGCCATGGCATGCCCGCACTGGTCGAGCTTGCCGGGTTCGACATAGACCGCGAGGCGCACCCGGCGGCCGGAGCGCGTGACGAAGGCATCTTCGAGCACGTCCAGTTTGGCGGCGACAAGCGCGAAGAGATAAGCCGGCTTGGCGAACGGATCTTCCCAGCGCGCCCAGTGGCGCGCGCCGTCGTGTTCGCTGTCGCCGGCGGCGACGAGATTGCCGTTGGAAAGCAGTTGCGGGAAGCGCGCGCGCTCGGCCTCGATGGTGCAGGTAAAGCGCGCCATGACGTCGGGCCGGTCGGGAAAGAAAGTGATGCGGCGGAAACCCTCGGCCTCGCATTGCGTGAAGTAACCGTACTTGGAACGGTAGAGGCCGGAGAGCTGAGTATTCTTGTCCGGCTCGATGCGCACCGCGGTGTCGAGCGTGAACGCGTCGGGCAGCGGGCCGGCGACGGTCAGCGTGTTGTCGGCCACGGCGTAGCGTGTCGTGTCGAGCGGCGCGCCGTCGAGGGCGAGCGATTGCAAGTCGAGGTCTTCGCCGTTCAGGACGAGGTCGCCGCCGGCGCCAGCGGGATTGCGCCGGCAGGCGAGCTGGGCGCGGACTTCGGCGTAGCCGTCATGGATCGCGACGTGGAGGTCGACCGTGTCGACCCGCCAGGCGGGAGGCAGGTAGTCCTTGAGATAGATGGTGTTTGGGGTGTCGGTGCGCAAGGGAAATTTCCAGAAAACTTTCGGCTCGGAAAGAGCCGGATCAGACCGGCATCGTAGCAGACGCGGCGCGCGCGTTCGACTGGTTTGCCGGCGGCGTCAACCCTGGTGCAGACGAGGATGAGCCACCGGCGCCGGCCGCGACAGGCCGGGGTGCCGCCTCATACGCTCCCGCCCCTGACGGGGTTCCCGCGCCGCCGGAGCGCCGGCCGGCCGGCCGATAAACTCGCTGCGCTCGGACAACGCGGCCGGACTTCCCCGTCCGGCACTCCGTCGCCGCGGCGGTCGCCAAATCGGCAGCCCCCCGACCTGTCGCGGCCGTCGTTTGGCGTCGGCGTGCAAGGAGACAGAAAATCGCTGGGGCGGAGGCGGGGACCCCGCGTCTTGTGCGCGCAATGCTGCCGGTCGGTCAGTCAAAGATTCAGCGGCAGATATCCGAGTGGAGGCGTCGCCCGGCGGGGCTAGTCACGGGCAGTAGTTCGGCCACTGCTGACATTCACCTGCTTGATCTTTGTGGTCCGCAATGCACCAGGTAGCGGTCGGTCGGGTATATGCTCTCTTCATGGCAACCAATAAGAATCAGCATTTTGTTCCGCGCTGCTATTTGAAAACTTTCACCAACAACGGTGAGAATCGAGCAATCCACCTCTTGAATCTTGACCGGCAGCGTGCAATACGTGCTGCGCCAGTCAAGAACCAATGCTCGGGTGACTACTTCTACGGTCAAGACGATCTTCTGGAAACTGCGATTCGTGCTGTTGAGGGCGGCTATGCTTCAGCGCTAGAGCGGATTCACGGTCCCCGGTATGTGCTCACCGACAGCGACAAAATCGTTCTGAAGACGTTCATGCTCTTCCAGCACTTGAGGACAGAGGCTGCCTCTAGACGTTCGGTCGAGATGTTTGCTGGAATGGAGAACTCCATTGGAGCACCGTTGCCTGGCTTAATACCGTCAGTCAAGGACGCGGTTCAGACCGCAATGAGGGTCTTTGCAGACGAAATGCACGTCATAGACGATTTGAAAGTCTGTTTGGTAAGGAACAAGACTAAGAGGCCTTTCGTGACTTCGGATGACCCTGCCGTCGTCGCGAACCGCTGGCACAAAGAGGATGCCCGTGTGCGGCATAAGGCTCCAGGACTAATGTCTTGCGGAACGGTGATTTTTCTTCCATTGAGCCCCCGCATTCTATGCGTCGCTTATGACGGAGATGTCTACAGTGTTCCGCACGAGAGCGGGTGGACTGAGACGCGGAATGATTCTGACGTTGAGGCATTCAACGAGCAGCAGCTTCTAAACGCATTCGCGAACATCTACTTTCGCGATTGGAACGACAATGAGTCGATCCTAGCCTCGTACCGCGCTGTGCAGAGTCACAGGATCAGTTGCCGACATCGTGTCCACTATGCTGTGCTCGATGGATCTGACGGAACTCACAAACGATACGTAACGGTAGAACGTTTCGACGCTGTAGTGCATGAGGAGGCGCTTGTGCATACGGAAACGCTATCTCCTACCCCGTCGCGCTGGCCAACTCAGCTTCGCTGGCGCGCTAAAGGTTCTGTTTTCACGAACGGGACGGGTGCGGGATACATTCGAGCCGCCCAGACTCAATTTAGAAGTGCAGGGGGATATTGGCGGGAGTCCTCGGGACACTGACCATACGCTATCAGCTCGGCTCGTAACTAGAGTGTCGATGGAGCATCATACGCAGGTTCCTCATCGGCTCCGGAGCGTTTCCCAATGTTTAGCTCGAATAGCTATACCGAGCCGTTCTGACGATCTGCGCGCCGTCTTCGCGATGCACGACGATGATGGCGGGAACGAAGCCGGGCTGGTCGGCGTCGAGGTCGTTAGCGGTGGCGGCGATGTCGATGGGGGTGGCTTTTCGCCTCTACGGCGGCAACCCGTACGACACCTGCCATTCAGCTGCCCCGGCGCCAACGGCAGCAGTGGCCGAGTTGTGTGAATTCGCCTTCCGGCAGGTTCCGAGGTACGGCGGTCGTTCGAATCCCTGCTTTCCGGAATCAGCCAGCGACAGCAGTTGGCCGCCAGCGCCGCTCGTGGCGTATCAATAATTCCAAACGCGTGCTAAGTTTTGCCCAAGGGATGCCGTAGATAGGTGTCACGAAAGAGCGAGGTACAGAAAATGCCCAAGGCCGTTATTGAAGACTGGGACCAGTTCAGTGCTTATCTTGCGGCCCAGCCGTTCTGCCAATGGTCGGCGCAGAAGCAGCAAGAGTTGGCCAGCGGAATGCATAGCGAGCTGAGAAGGTCATCCGTCCAGCCGCCGCCGAAGAACGACAACGCCGATCTGGCGGCTGCTCTGGCGGCAATGGCGTAAGCCGTCGCCGCCATACCACCTGGTTACCAGACGCTGCCGGATGCCGGCACACGTTCGGTCGAGCAGGGCAAGGGGCGGGGTGGCGCCGATTTGGCGACCGCCGCGGCGACGGAGTGCCGGACGGGGAAGTCCGGCCGCGTTGTCCGAGCGCGCAGCGCGAGTTTAGCGGCCGGCCGTCCGGCGCTCCGGCGCTGCGGGAACCCCGTCAGGGGCGGGCGCGTATGAGGCGCTGCACCGGCCCTTGTCCTGCGGCGGGCCGAAGTTACGCCGAATGCACCTTCAAAACCGGCGGTTATTGCCCCACGCGAAGCAGGTTAAACTACCCGCCTCCCAGAACTGCGCTTCGTTCCCGCCATGAGCATCGAACTCGTCTGTCCTGCCGGCGGCCTGCCGGCCTTGAAGGCTGCCGTCGATAACGGCGCCAATTGCGTTTACGCGGGCTTCAAGGACGACACCAACGCCCGCAACTTCAGCGGCCTTAACTTCGACGACGCCTCCTTGCGCGAGGGCATCCGCTATGCCCACTCGCACGGCGCGAAAGTGCTGATCGCGCTCAACACTTATCCGCAGACTGAGAACTGGCAGCGCTGGACGGCGGCCGTCGACAAGGCGGCCGACTTCGGCGTCGATGCGATCATCCTCGCCGACATCGGGCTCATGGACTACGCGCAGCGCGCGCAGCCGAACCTGCGCCTGCATCTGTCGGTGCAGGGCTCGGCGACGAGTTACGAGGCGATCAACTTCTACCGCGAGCGTTTCAACATCCAGCGCGCGGTGCTGCCGCGCGTGCTGTCGCTGGCGCAGGTCGAGCAGGTGGTGAAGAACACGCCGGTCGAGATCGAGGTGTTCGGCTTTGGCGGACTGTGCGTGATGGTCGAGGGGCGCTGTGCGCTGTCGGCCTACGCGACCGGCACTTCGCCCAACTGCAACGGCGCCTGCTCGCCGGGCAAGGCGGTGCGCTGGGAGCAGACGCCGCAGGGCATGGAAACTCGCCTGGCCGGCATTCTCATCGACCGCTTCGCCGACGGCGAGCGCGCCGGTTATCCGACGCTGTGCAAGGGGCGTTTCGAAGTGGATGACGCAACCTATTACGCGATCGAGGAGCCGACCAGCCTCAACACGCTGGAGCTGCTGCCGCAGTTGATGGACATCGGCATTCGCGCCATCAAGATCGAAGGCCGCCAGAGGAGCCCGGCCTATGTTGCGCAAGTGACCAAGGTCTGGCGCGAGGCCATCGATTTGTGCCAGAAGGACGCCGCGCGTTTCGCTCCCAAGGCGGCCTGGATGGCCGAGTTGAACAAGGTTTCCGAAGGCCAGTCGCATACGCTCGGCGCCTACAACCGCCCCTGGAAGTGAACATGAAGATTTCTTTGGGGCCGAATCTCTTCTACTGGCCCAAGCAAACCACGCTCGATTTCTACGCCGCCGTGGCGCAGATGCCGGTCGACATCGTCTATCTCGGCGAGACCGTCTGCTCGCGCCGCCACGAATTGCGCGCCGAGGACTGGCTCGACGTCGCGCGGCAACTCGCCGACGCCGGCAAGGAAGTCGTGCTCGCTTCGCAGGCGTTGATCGAATCCGAGTCCGACCTCAAGGCGCTGCGCCGCCTCGTCGACAACGGCGAATTCCGGGTCGAGGCCAACGAAATGGGCGCGGTGCGGCTGCTGGCGGAAAAGAAGCTGCCTTGGGTTGCCGGCATGTCGCTCAATGTCTTCAACGGCCATACGCTGAATCTCCTGGCGCAGATGGGTGCGACGCGCTGGGTGATGCCGCCCGAGGCCAGCCGCGAGACGCTGGCCGGCATTCTCGCCGACAAGCCCGCGGCGCTGGAGACCGAGGTCTTCGCTTACGGCCGCCTGCCGCTGGCCTGGTCGGCGCGCTGCTTCACGGCGCGGCGCTTCAATCTGCAGAAGGACACCTGCGAGTTCAAGTGCATCGACTTTCCCGACGGCATGCTGCTGAAGACGCGCGAGCACCAGGATTTTCTCGTCATCAACGGCATCCAGACCATGTCGGCGAAGACCTATAATCTGCTGCGCGAAATGCCGCAGGCCGCGGGCGTCGAGGTGCTTCGGCTGAGCCCGCAGGCGCAGGGCATGGCGGAGGTGGTCGCCGCCGCGCGCCGGGCGCTGGCCGGAGCGTCGACGGATCTGGCCGGCGATTATTGCAACGGTTTCTGGCACGGCCAGCCGGGACTCGAACTCGTGGAGACTGCGTCATGACTCTCAAGCTGCCCGACTTTACCCTGCCTGCGCCGCTGGCGAGCCTCGGCGCGCGCTTGCCGCAACTGCCGCCGAGCCTGGCGTTGATCACCGCGCTCAATCTTGCGCTCGGACGCATGATTCCGCGCGCGCCGCTGGAACCGCTGATCGGCAAGCGTTTTGCGATCCGCGTGCTCGATGCGGGCCTCTGCCTGCGCTTCGCTTACTCGTCGCGCGGCTTCCGGCCGATCTTCGACGCCGCGCAACCCGATCTCACGATCTCGGCCAAGAGCCGCGACTTCATCGCCCTGCTGGCGCGCGAGGAGGACCCCGACACGCTGTTCTTCAGCCGCCGCCTGCTGATGGAAGGCGACACCGATCTCGGTCTGCTGGTGAAGAACACGCTCGACGGCATCGAGATGCCGCGCTTCGATCCGGCCAAGCTGGCGCCGGCCGAAATCCTGCGCCGCCTGCGCGAACGTCTGGCGACTCCCTCCGGCGGCATCTGAAACTTGCAGCCGGCGGCGTCTCCGCTCAGCCGTTATCTCGCCGCCGCCTATACCCTGCTGGCGGTCTATGCCAGCTTGCATCCATTCGCCGACTGGCGCAATTCCGGCGTCGATGT
>JACRPB010000311.1 GCA_016214175.1 Rhodocyclales bacterium | reverse complement strand
GTCGATGCCGATGTCCTTGACCTCGAAGCCGTTGATGTCGAGCATGAAGGAAACGATGTTCTTGCCGATGTCGTGGAGGTCGCCATGCACGGTGCCGATCAAGACCTTGCCGAGCTTCTGCGCGGCTGCGCCGCCGCCCTGCTGGATCAGCGGCTTGGCGATGGCGCCGACATTGTCGAGCATCTCGCCGGCCAGCACCAGTTCGGGCAGGAAGTATTCGCCTTCCTCGAAGCGCTTGCCGACGACGTCCATGGCCATGCGGCATAGCTCCAGCACGCGCAGCGGGTCCTTCTGGTCTTCGAGCAGCATCTTCTTGGCCAGGGCCAGCGCGTCGTCCTCGTTCATGTCGGCCAGCCAGTCGACCAACTGTCTTTCCTCGTCGTTCATGTCGCTCATGCCACGGTCTCCTCAAGTGGGGAAGTTGCTTCGGTTAAAGGTAGTGCTGACCGGCCGACGCCGGCTTCGGCGATGATTTCGGCCAGCACGTCTTCGTTCTTGTGGCCCATTACATGCACGCCGGCAACGCCGTCGATGCCGGCCAGGGCCTGGATCATTTCGATGCAGGCGCGCTTCGCTTCCGCCTTCTGGTCGGCGGCGCCGGCGATGCGCGCCAGCAGCGGCTCGGGTACATGCACGCCGGGAACATGCGTCGCCATCCATTTCAGCGCCTTCGCCGAGCCGAGCGTGCCGACGCCGACGATGATGCGGGCGCGGCGGTGGAGTTCGCGCCGGCGCGCTTCGCGCATGAAGTCTTCGAGCAACTTCAAGTCGAAGCAAAACTGGGTCTGGATGAACTGGGCGCCGGCGTCGATCTTCTTTTCGAGGTTGAGAATGCGCTCGGCGTAGGGCGGCGCGAAGGGGTTGGCGGTGGCGCCGATGAACAGGCTAGGCGCGCGTTCGAGCTTGCGGCCCGAGGCATAGACGCCGCGGTCGCACATGCCGCGGGCGATGCGCAACAGCGACACGGCGTCGAGATCGAACACCGGCTTGGCTTCGGGGTGGTCGCCCTGGCTGACGTCGTCGCCGGTGAGGCAAAGGATGTTCTGCACGCCGAGCGCGGCGGCGCCGAGAATGTCGCCCTGGACGGCGATGCGGTTGCGGTCGCGGCAGGCGACCTGGTACACCGGCGTTAGGCCGTGGGTGGTGAGAATCGCCGAGGCGGCGACGCTGGACATGTGGCAGTTGCCGCCGGCGCCGTCGGTGATGTTGATGGCGTCGACCAGGCCCTGGAACTTCGCCGCGCGTGCGAGCAGGGCCTGCGGATCGGCGGAGTCCGGCGGCGCGACTTCGACGGTGACGACGAAGCGGCCGGAGTGGCAGGCACGCTCAAGGCTGCCGGCCGGATGGGCGATGACGTCGTCTTCGGAAAAATTCGGGATCGGCGCCACGGTCGGCTTGCCGCACATGACCTCGATCCAAGACGAGCGCTCGCTGCGGCGATGATCGATCGGCGGCAGCGCCGGCAGGATCTCGGCCAAGGGCAGTGCGCCGCCGGCGGCGATGCGCCGTCCGCCGTCCCCGGCCTCGACCCAGACGCAGCGCATTTCCGGCTTCACTTCGCAATAGCCGCCGTCGCGCACGCCGCCGCAGGGGCCGTTGCGCATCTGCTTGGCGCAGTTGGTCGGGCAGGCCATGCCGGTGGAGGAGAGCACGCACTGGCCGCACATCAGGCAATCGAAAACCAGTTGTTTGGTCGCGCGTTCGAGCGGATGCAGCACGGCCTCGACGCGCGCCGGGCCGATGCGCTTGACCAGCGGGCCGAGCAGGGCGATGACGCGCTCGGCGATGCCGTAGAGCGCGTTCAGGCCGCGCGCATGGCGCACCGACCAGCGGCGCAGCGCCAGCACGCTAGTTTCCGCCCACGGGCGCGAGCGTCCGGGCCGCGTGAATGCGGTTCCGTGCTGCCGGCTCCCCCGGGATTAGCGCGTGTTTCATCGATCCGACTCCTCCAAGACCGCTTTTCGCGGCTGACGCATGGATTTTGTTCTTTTGGCGATATTGTATCCAATAGCGCGAATTGTCAATAGCGCGTCGCAAAATATCGACCGGCGCCGCGGTGTGTCTTTAATCGTGCTTGTGCTGGACGTGTGGCGCCGATATGCCACGCCTCGCCAGCTTCGCCGCTAACGGCTCTGAGGGACTGTATTGGATACAATAATTCATGACTCAGCGGATCAAGGGCAGGGCCGCGCAAACGAGGGGCGTCAGTTCGCCGTCGCCGGCATGATCGATGTGAGCGCGCAACTCGGCGCGCATGCGCGACGTCCAGTGGCGCCGGATGTGGCTGGCGACGTCCCTTGCCGCCTGTTCGCGATCCGGCATGGCGTCGAAGAAGGCGCCGATCTGGTTGGCCATCCTGATGAGCTTGGCGGGACTCATGGCGCGCTGCCCTGCAAGCGCTCGGCATGGCTATAGATGGCGCAGTTGCCGGCGCGCAGGAAGCCGACCAGGGCGAGGCCGAGTTCCTCGGCCAGTTGTACGGCGGCGGCCGTCGGCGCCGAGACGGCGGCGAGGACGCCGTAGCCGAGCGCGGCGGTTTTCTGCACCATCTCGAAGCTGGCGCGGCTGGTGACGAGCAAGGCGCCGGCGGTCTCGGTGCCGGCGGTCGCCAGCGCCCCCAGCGTCTTGTCGAGCGCGTTGTGGCGGCCGACGTCTTCACGCACGCCGGCGAGGCTGCCGTCGACTGCGACGCGCGCGGCGGCATGGGCGGCGCCGGTCGCCTGCTGTAGAACCTGCTGCGCCGGCAGGCAGCGCATGCCCTCGTGCAGGGCCGCGAGCGGGAAGGGTGCGCCGCGGCGCACGGGCGCCAGTGCGCGCCGCACCTGGGCCAGGCTGTCGACGCCGCACAGGCCGCAGCCGGTACGGCCGGCCAGGGCGCGGCGGCGCTGTTTGAGGCCGGCGGCAGCGGCGCCGGCGATCTCCAGGCGCAGGGTGATGCCGGCGGCCGACTCCGCGATTTCGATATCGAACACTTCGTCGCGCCGCGCGACGATGCCCTCGGACAGGCTGAAGCCGAGCGCGAAGTCTTCGAGGCCGGCCGGCGTCGCCAGCATCACGGCATGCGCGATCCCGTTGTATTCGAAGGCGACCGGCATCTCGGCGGCGACCGCGTCGAGTTGCGGCGCGGCGCCCGGCCGCAACACCTGAAGTCGCACCAGTCCCTTCACTCCGCGGTGCCTCTGTTATGCCGCTGCCGCCAGGCATCCGGCTGATCCACGCGCACGATCTGCACCGCCGTGACCTTGTACTCGGGACAGTTGGTGGCCCAGTCGGAATTGTCGGTGGTGAGGACGTTGGCGCCGGACTCGGGAAAGTGGAAAGTGGTGAACAGCACGCCCGGCTGCACGCGCTCGGTCAGCGTCGCGCGCAGCACCGTGGCGCCGGCGCGCGATTCGAGGTCGACCCAGTCGCCGGCCGCGATGCCGCGATCGGCCGCATCGTGG
>JACRPB010000310.1 GCA_016214175.1 Rhodocyclales bacterium | reverse complement strand
TCGGCCAGCTCGCCGGCAACAGCGTCGGCCTGGCCGAGAAGGCCGGCAAGCTGCTCGACGAGATCGTGCCGGCGACGCGCAAGACCGCCGATCTGGTGCAGGAAATCACCGCGGCGTCGCAGGAGCAGAGCGCCGGCGTCGAGCAGGTCAACACCGCCATGGGCCAATTGAGTCAGATTACGCAGCAGAACGCCTCGGCGTCGGAGGAACTTGCCTCCACGGCCGAGGAGATGAGCGGCCAGGCGGCCAATCTCCAGCAACTGATGGGCTTCTTCACGGTCGCGGGCGCCCAGGACAAGGGGCAGCCGCCCGCCGTCCGCCAGGCGCCGCGAGGCAAAGGCGCAGGCAAGGCACAGGTGACGCTGGCCGCGCATAATCCGGCGCTGAAGAAGGGAACAGGAACCGACGGCATCAACGACGGCGACTTCGCCCGCTTCTAGGAGACCGCCATGCAAGCGACGACAACGGGAACCCAACTGCCTGCCGCAAGAAACGCGGCAGTTGTCGGGGATGCCGTACTGGAGGCCGGGGAGCAGCAGCAGTACCTGACCTTCCTGCTCGGCGACGAGATGTTCGCGATCGGCATTCTGGCGATTCGGGAAATCATCGAGTACGGCTTCGTTACCGAGGTGCCGATGACGCCGCCTTTCATCCGCGGCGTCATCAACCTGCGCGGCGCCGTGGTGCCGGTGGTGGACCTCGCGGTGCGCTTTGGCCGAACGGTGCGGGAGACGACCAAGCGCACCTGCATCGTCATCGTCGAAATCGAAGCGGCCAACGGCAGCCAGCAAATGGGCCTGGTCGTCGATGCGGTGAGCGAAGTGCTGGAAATCTCGCACGCCGACATCGAGCCGCCGCCGGAATTCGGCGCCCGCATTCGCAGCGACTTCATCCAGGGCATGGGCAAGATCGGCGGCAAGTTCGTGGTCATCCTCGACGTCAGACGCGTGTTGTCCGCCGCAGAGGTCAGCGTCGTGTCCAGCATGAAGCGGCCCGAGGCGATGGCGGAAGCTGCCTGACGCGGCAGCCCGGTGCGCGGCAGACGGGTGCGCCCGGGTGAGCCCGGTTGCGCGGGCGACGGCATGTGCTGTAGCCTGCGCTACATGCTCGCCCTCGTCACCATTACGCTCAAGAAAGTCATCACCCTGTTCGCGCTGGTGGAACCGGTCGCCATGATTCCGATCTTCGTCGCCACGGTGGAAGGACTCCCTCATGCGCAGAAAATCCGCTTCGCGCGCACCATCGCCGTCACCGTGACCGTCGCCCTGCTGGCGGCGGCCTTCGTCGGCATGCCCTTTCTTGCCCTCCTCGGCGTCTCGCTCGGCGCCATGCAGGTGGGCGGCGGCATCATCGTCCTCCTGTTGGCCATCGCCATGGTCCTCGGCAAGGAAACCAGCTTCAAGGGCACGCCGCACGCCGCCGCCGGCCAGGGCACCGCCGAGGCCGCAATCATTCCCCTGGCGGTGCCCCTGCTCGCCGGCCCTGCCGCCTTCAGCTACGTCATGGCCAACAGCACCTGGCACAGCTACGCGGACCTGATCCACATCGTGCTGCCCATCCTGATCGTCGGCTTTTCCTGCTGGGTGACCTTCCGCATCGCCTGCCGCGCAGAGCGCGAAATCCGCAAATCGACGCTCGACCTGGTCGAACGCGTCGGCGGCTTCATCCTCGCCGCCATCGCCGTCGAGATGATGGCGACCGGGCTGCGGGGCCTGTTTCCCGCGCTCATCGCGTAAGGAGATGCCGATGGATCCGGTCTGGTTGCTCTACTGGCTCCTTGCCGCCATCGTCCTGGCGCCCATCGTGCTGATCGTCAAGGGGATCAAGACCAAACCGCCGGACAAGAATCCGCGCACGCGGCGCTAGGCGCGGCCGTCGACCCGAGCACCGGCGGTTCGAACGCCACAAGCGCAAAGCATCGTGGCTGCGTCGATGTCCAGTGCGTCGGTTACACTGCGCGGCGCAGCAGCATCGGAGAACGACTTTCCGGAACCCCGAACACGTGCGTCACGGAGCCAATATGTCCCTGCTTTCCGGGCTTGCAGGTCTCGCCCAGTTGGAGTCCAAGAGCGATTACAAGGTTGCGAACCCCCACCAGGGCTGGGCCGTGCTGAGCATGTTCGGCCCGACCTCCGAGACCGATGCCGCCGGGTTCTGGAAGTATCAGCGCGGCTGCGAGGAAGGCGAAACCGTCGAGCGCTTTCTGAACCGCTATCGCGGCCGCGTGGAACTGGCGCTCGTCGCCACGGAAGAAGTCGGCCTGGAATACATGGGCAAGCCGCAGTTGGGAAAGTACGTCCTGGTGGTGCGCCCCGTCGCTCGCGCGTGACGGCGCAGGCCCGGCGGCGGCGGGAAGAATAGCTGCCGCTTGAGGACTACCATGCCTGCCGGACTGAGCGATACTTGCCAGCTTCGGCATCCGCACGACTTCACGTCGGGATCGATGGAGACCAGCGCATGAGCAATGATCAAGAAGCGGTGCAACCGCAAGCGGCAGTCGATCTCTCGAACTCCGAGGGGTGGCTGGTCGGGCTGATCGAACAGACGCTGGCCGGTATCTACGTGATCCAGAACGGCTACTTTCGCTACGTGAATCAGGGCTTCGCCGATATCTTCGGCTATGCCACGCCGGGCCAACTTATCGACAAGGTGATGATCAGCCAGTTGATCGCGCCCGAGGACCGTCAAAAGGTGGCCGACAACGTTCGTCGCCGCACCGAAGGCCTGGTGCAGGAGATGCGCTACACCTTCGTCGGCATGCGCCAGGACGGGCGCCGCATCGATGTCGAAGTGCATGGCCGCAGCATGGAATTCAAGGGCAAGCCGGCCGTCATCGGGCTGGTTCTGGATATCACCGAGCGGCGCCAGGCCGAGGCGGCGCGCCTGACCGAAGCGGCGCTGCGAGTGACCGCCGCCGTGTTCGAAGCGCGGGAAGGCATGGTGGTCACCGACGCCGAGCGCATCGTGCTGCGGGTCAACCGGGCATTTACCGAAAGCACGGGATACACGGCCGAGGACGTCGTCGGTCGCGAAATGAGCCAACTGCTCAAGTCGAGCCGCCACGACGAGGCGTTCTTCGCCGCGATGTGGGAAACCATTCGCCAGTCCTGACTGTGGCAGGGCGAAATCTGGAACCAGCGCAAGGACGGCGCGGCGTATCCCGAATGGGTGACCATCACCGCGGTCAAGAGCAGCGCCGACGTGCTCACCCACTATGTCGTCACGCTGACCGACATCACCGACCGCAAGCGCCTCGAAAGCGAGATGGCGCAACGCATCGAGGAACTCAAGGCGCTCAACGACCGCCTCGAAGAGGCACAGACCCAACTGTTGCAGGCGGAAAAAATGGTGGCCGTCGGGCAACTCGCGGCCGGCATCGCCCACGAGATCAACAATCCCGTCGGCTTCGTCAATTCCAATCTCGGCACACTCAAGGAATACGTGACCGCCTTGCTGCAACTGATCGATGCCTACGGCCCGCTTGCCGACGCTTGTCCGCCAGGGCATCCGGCCTTGGCGGAAGTGAATCGGCTACGCCAGGACGTCGACTTCGCCTTCATTCGCGACGACGCCCTGTCCCTGCTCGCCGAATCGCGCGACGGGCTGGAGCGGGTCAAGCGCATCGTCGTCGATCTCAAGGATTTTTCGCGCGTCGGCGAATCGACATGGCAGCCGGCGGACGTGCATAGGTGCCTGGACAGCACGCTCAACGTCGTGTCGAGCGAGCTCAAGTACAAGGCTACCGTCGTCAAGGAGTACGGCGTGCTGCCGGAAATCATGTGCATGCCGTTCCAGTTGAACCAGGTGTTCATGAACCTGCTGGTCAACGCCGTGCATGCCATCAAGGAGCACGGCACGATCACGCTGCGTACCGGCCAAGCGGCGGAGACGGTGTGGATCGAAGTCGAAGACGGCGGCGTGGGGATCCCGGCGGAAAATCTGACGCGAATCTTCGAGCCGTTCTTCACCACCAAGCCGATCGGCGCCGGCACCGGACTCGGCCTGTCGGTTTCCTACGGCATCGTCCAGAAACATCGGGGCCGCATCGAAGTGCGCAGCGAACTCGGCAAGGGCACGGTGTTCCGCGTGATTCTGCCGATTAGCCCGCCGCCTGAAGCCGACCTGCCGGCGCAAGAGCCGGCCCGCGCCGAGACCTGAGCGCCGGTACGACGCCTAATTCGCCGCGTGTTGCTGCGACGTGTGGGTGGTCTAACCGGCGACGTGGCGCCAAAATGGCGCCAGTGATACACTGAGCGCCCTAGCAATCGTTGGAGCGTGAACATGGGAACCGCCATCGCCAAGCAAGATCGCATCGGTGCTCGCGTGCCCCGCGAGGTTTATGAAACCTTGTGCCGCGCCGCCGAACTGACCGGCGCCACGGTCAATCAGTTTCTGGTGCAAGCTGCGCTGAAAGAGGCGCAGGAAGTCATCGAGCGCCAAGAAGTCATCCGTCTCTCGCCGCGCGACTGGAGCTGGTTGCTCGACCTGATGGAAAAGCCCGCTAAGCCGAATGCCAAACTGAAGGCTGCGCTGAAGCGTTACCAGAAGGCCAAGCGCGATGATGCAGGTACGAGCTTTAGCTGGGGATCATGACCGGCAGGAATTCGACTGCGGCTGCCAGGAACTGAACGACTGGCTGCGGCAGGTCGCCCGTCAGCACCAGGACAAGGGGCTGTCGAAAACCTTCGTCGCCGTTCGCGAAAATGAGCCAAGCCGCATCTGCGGCTATTACGCGCTGACGCTGGCGGAACTCGAGAACCGGCATCTGCCCGCAGCCTGGCGCAAGAAACTGCCGCGCCGCATCCCCGGCGTGCGGCTGGGCCGCTTGGCTGTCGACAGACAATATCAAGGCAAGGGGCTAGGCGAACTGCTGCTGGTCGATGCCCTGACGCGGGCGCAGCGCATCTACGCCGAAGCGGGCGGAATCGGTTTGTTCGTCGATGCGCTGGACGAGCAGGCGGCGGCGTACTACCGGGCCTTCGGCTTTGAGCAATTGCCGGATAACCCGCTGCTGTTGTTCCTGTCGGCAAGGGTCGCAGCGTAAGCGAGCGGCAGAGCGGAGCATGGCCTGTTGCCTGCGAGCAATTGCCTTTGACGTCGGCGCCGCAGGCCGAGGGCCGGTGCGGCGCCTCATACGCTCCCGCCCCTGACGGGGTTCCCGCAGCGCCAGAGCGCCGGCCGGCCGGTCGCTCAAACTCGCTGCGCTTGTATAGTTTGGAGTGCTGGAACGTACTCGTTGCAAGGGGCTCGCTGAGTCGGGTCTCGTGCCGGCGGTCAAGGGCGGGCGTAGCCCGGCGTAGCGAACCCTTGACGGCCGGCACGAGACCCGTACGCTCAAGGGCC
>JACRPB010000290.1 GCA_016214175.1 Rhodocyclales bacterium | reverse complement strand
CGACGTGAACATGGACGAGGCGATGCTCGATTCGCAGGCGGCCATGGTGCGCTTTCTCAACCTGATCGCGTCCGAGCCCGACATCGCCAAGGTGCCGCTGATGCTCGATTCCTCGAAGTGGGAAGTGATCGAGGCCGGCCTCAAGTGCATCCAGGGCAGGGGCATCGTCAACTCGATTTCGATGAAGGAAGGCGAAGCCAAGTTCCTCGAACAGGCGCGCAAGGCGCGGCGGCTCGGCGCCGCCGTCATCGTCATGGCCTTCGACGAGCAGGGTCAAGCCGATACCTTCGCGCGCAAGACCCAGATCTGCCGGCGCGCCTACGAACTGCTGGTGGCCGACGGCTTCCCGGCCGCCGACATCGTCTTCGATCCGAACATTTTCGCCATCGCCACCGGCATTCCCGAGCACGACAACTACGCGGTCGATTTCATCGCAGCGACGCGCTGGATCAAGCAGAATCTGCCGCATGCGCACGTTTCGGGCGGCGTCTCCAACGTCTCGTTTTCCTTCCGCGGCAACGACCCGGTGCGCGAGGCGATCCACACCGTTTTCCTCTACCACGCGGTCCAGGCCGGGCTCACCATGGGCATCGTCAACGCCGGCCAGTTGGGCGTCTATGACGACCTCGACCCGGCACTGCGCGAAAAGGTCGAGGACGTGGTGCTCAACCGCAAGCCCGGCGCCGGCGACGCGCTGGTCGAATTTGCGCAGACCGTGAAGGGCGCGGCCAAGGAACAGGTGCAGGACCTGGCCTGGCGGCAATGGCCGGTAGACAAGCGTCTCGAACATGCGATGGTCAAGGGCATCACCGAGTACGTGGTCGCCGACACCGAGGAATGCCGCGCCGCGCTGGCAGCGGATGGCAAGCCGCCGTTGGCGGTCATCGAAGGCCCCTTGATGGGCGGCATGAACATCGTCGGCGACCTCTTCGGCGCCGGCAAGATGTTCCTGCCGCAGGTGGTGAAGTCGGCGCGCGTCATGAAGCAGGCGGTGGCCCACCTCGTACCCTACATCGAGGAAGAGAAGAAGCGCACCGGCGCCGCCGGCAAGGGCAAGATCGTCATCGCCACGGTGAAGGGCGACGTCCATGACATCGGCAAGAACATCGTCGGCGTCGTGCTCAGTTGCAACGGCTACGAAATCGTCGACCTTGGCGTCATGGTGCCGGCCGAAAAGATCCTGCCTCGCGCGCCGTCGGCGTCGTCACGCGCCTGCTCGCGCCCGCGATGCGCGACGCCTTTGCCGCCGAACTCGCCGCCGATTACGAGAAGCTGCGCACCCAGCACGCCGCAAAGAAGGGCGTGCCCCTGCTGCCGCTGGCCGCCGCGCGCGAAAAAGGGGCCAGGCTCGATTTTTCCCCGGTAAAGCCGCGCCGGACCGGCGTCGTCGTGTTGCGCGATCTCGATCTAGGCACGCTTGCCCGCTACATCGACTGGGGGCCGTTCTTTCAGACCTGGGACCTGGCCGGTGCCTATCCGCAACTGCTCGACGATCCTAAGGTCGGCGCAGCGGCGCGCAACGTGCTGCAAGACGGCCAGGCCATGCTGGCGGAAATCGTCGCCGGCAACTGGCTGACCGCGAATGCCGTGTGCGGCCTCTTTCCGGCCAACCGCAGCGGCGACGACATCGTGCTGTTCAAGGACGAGACGCGAACCGATGCGGCAATGACCTGGCGCGGCCTGCGCCAGCAGCAGGAGCGCCCGGACGGCAAAGCGCAGCAATGTCTGGCCGATTTCGTCGCGCCGGCGGGCACGGCCGACTATGCCGGAGCCTTCGCCGTCACCGCCGGCATCGGCATCGAGGACAAGCTCGCCGAATTCGCCGCCGCGCACGACGACTATCGCGCCATCATGCTCAAGGCGCTCGCCGACCGACTCGCCGAGGCGGCGGCCGAGTGGCTGCACGAGCGCGTGCGCAAGGATTACTGGGGCTATGCCGCGGACGAGGCGCTCGACTTGCGCGCGCTGGTGCGCGAGGAATACCGCGGCATCCGCCCGGCACCCGGCTATCCGGCCTGTCCCGACCACACGGCCAAAGCAGGGTTGTTCGATCTGCTCGACGCGCCGCGCAACGCCGGCATGGGACTGACCGAAAACTTCGCCATGACGCCGGCCGCATCCGTCGCCGGGTTCTTTCTGGCGCACCCCGACGCGCGCTACTTCGCGGTGAGCAAGATCGGGCGCGACCAACTGGCGGATTGGGCCGCGCGCAGCGGCATGAGCGTAGCGGAGGCGGAGCGCTGGCTGGCGCCGGTGCTCTGATCCCGCAGCCGGTAGCTGCAGACGTCGCGCGCGGCCTGCCATCGCGCGTCGCGATGTCGTAATATGTCGGCCAAACTTAGCGGAGCACTACAATGTCATCGGAAACCCTAGCCAATGGTACCCGTGCGCGCACGCCCGATCTCGACTGGAGCCAAGTGCGCGAAACCGTGCTGATGCTCGAATTGGCCGCCGGCCAGGTCGAAGCGGCCATGCGCGAGTCGAACACCTCGGTCGAAGTGCTGACCGACACATTCACGTCGCTGGCCGATACCTTGCAGTTGATCGACGCGGCGGTGGCGACCTTGCCGGATACGGTCGGCAACGGCCTGGTCAAGGCGGAGATTCAAACCAATACCGATCTCGTCGCCAACAAGGTGCGCCACGCCATCGTCGCCTTCCAGTTCTACGACAAGCTGGTGCAGCGTCTGGCGCACGTCTGCCACAGTCTGGAAGGGCTCTCGGAAGTGGTGAGCGACCGCGGCCGGCTCTACAACCCGCAGGAGTGGGTAGGGCTACAGGACCGCATCCGCTCCAAATACACCATGGTCGAGGAGCGCGCGATGTTCGACGCCGTGGTCCAGGGCATGCCGGTCGAGGAGGCCCTCGAACACTACATGCAGGTGCGCATGAAGGAAGTCGCGGACAGCGGCGGCGAGATCGAGCTGTTCTAGACGCCCCACAGCACCGGCGTCTTGCGCGCCAGCGATATTTCCAGCAGTTCGATCAGCGGCACGGCGCGTTGCGCAAGACTGACGCGCGCCGGGGCGTCGCCGCTTTCCTCTTCCTCTTGTGCCGCGCCGCGATGCTGGGCCTTGTCGGCGGCGACGGCGGCGCGCAGGCGCGCGATCGTCTCGGCCATCTGTTCGACGGTGACGACGCCGCGCGCCGCCTTCTCCTTGCCCATCAGCACCATCATCTGTTGTGCGACTTCGTCGAACATCATGACGTCGGGGCCGACTTCGGAACGAAAAACGATCATTGCAGGCCCTCCGCCGCCAGCCAGTCGAGAATGTGGCGCGCCGGCTTCTTCCAGTCGTGCTCCAGCATCAGGCCATGGCCCATGCCGGAAAATATCTCGGCCGGTACGCCGTAGGTGTGGGCGGTCATTTCCACCAGCGAGGCCGGGATCAGGTGATCGTATTCGGCGCCCATCACCAGCAGCGGCGATTTGCCGACGCGCGAGGGATGCGGCAGGTTGAACAGCGTCATGTCCCAAATTGCGCGATAGGACTCGGGTTGCGAGAGCCGATAGAAACGCTTGAGGTCGTCCACGGCCACGGGCTGCGCAAACAGCGCTTCGCGCAGGGTTTCGAGGGACACCTGGCCGCCGCCCATGAGCCGGTTCAGGTCCTTCATCAGTCCGGGGCGGTTGAACATGAGTCCGAAGGCCGAGGCCATCAGGCCTTGCGGCGGCACCGAGCACATCAGCACCGCGCCCGCCGCGGCATGGTCTTCGAGGTATTTCTGGACGACGAAGCCGCCCATGGAATGCCCGATCAGCACCGGCGGCGCCGGCAGGCGGCCGGCGACATGGGCGACGTCGGCGACGTAGTCGGCGATGGAAAAGCTGTCGAGATGGTCGCGGCCGCGGCTATTGCCGTGACCGGACAGGCTGACGGCATAGGCGGCGTAGCCGGCCGCGGCGAAGTACGGCAGGAAATGCTCTTCCCAGCACCAGCCGGCGGTGTAGGCGCCATGCACGAACAGCAGCGGCGGCGCATGCGCCGGGCCTTGCGGCGCATGCACCAGCACTTCCAGGTTATCGAATCGGGATTTGTTCATGGCAGGCGAATCTTACGGCGAGCGGGCATTCTACCTTGCCGGGCGTATCGCCTCGGCCGCGGCTCATTCCGCAGACGGCGCCTGCTTCAGAATCTCGTCGGCGCCAAGGACAATGGCGGCCTGCTGCTCCTCGTCGAGACCGATCATGTTCGAGGCCAGCCATTGCAGCGAGGCCTGCGGGATCAAGCGCTTGGCTTCGGCCAGGTCGGTCGGCAGGGCCGGGTTGTCGGCACCCGAGGCGAGGTGGCGGGCGGTGTCGACGCACAGGAGCGAAATGTTGGCGCGCACGTTGTCCACGCCCTGGATCAACTGGAACAGCAAGGGCGGCAGTTCCCAGATCTTGGCGCATTTGAGCGTGAGATCCTTGAAGCGAAAGCCGCAGGCGAGTTCCTGGGCCAGGACGGAGCGAGTCGCCTGGCCGCCGGCGAGAAAATCGAGCGCGGCCTGCGGCACCTCCGGCGCGAACGACCACAGCAGCAGCTCGCCGGTTTCCGCGAGCAAGGTCGCCATGGCGATTTCATCGGGCGCAATGTCCGAACGCGCCGAGACCCAGAGCACGGCCAACTGGCTGGCCAGCACGGCGCGCGATTCGCAGGCGGCGAGACCGGCGCTCTCGGCATTGGTTTCCGGGCTGTTGGCGAGCAAGTCGCGGAAGGCATTGACGCCGAGCTGCATGACGGCGCCGAGCGGCGTCGTCGTGTCGCGGCCGAGGCGGCGGCTGCGCCTTTGCTCGGCTTCGCGCAGCAGGCGCAGGCAGAGGAAGGGATCGCTGCAGGCGAGGCCGGCCAGTTCCTTGGCCGAGAGGGCGTCGCCTTTGCTCTCCTCGAGCGCGCTCAGCATCATCTTCGAACGCAGCATCGACGGCAGTTCTTGGGCGGCCAGGAACGCCGCCCATTGATCGACCCCCCAATGTCGCTGATAGTCCGTTAGCATCTGCTGTCCCTATTCCTCAGGGCCTCGACGGCCGCAATACGCGCTTCGCGAATGCGGGCGGGAATCTGGGCCCGATCGGTACAGGTGCGGGAGATCGCTCCGGCATCGACGCATTGTACGACAGACGCGGCGGCGCGCCAGTGCGCCGCCTGCGGATAGGGGCGTTCGGCGAAGCCGAGGCGGCCGCGATAGTCCGCCTCGCAGGCGCCAAGAACGTCGACGAAACGTTCGGGGCGGCGCAGGGCGTCGCAACGCTCGAGCACCTTGACGACGGTGGCCGGCTTGAGCGAGTCGACCTTGTGGATGTCGCTGTGAAAGCGCGTCACCAGCAACGCCAGGTCGCGGCAGTCGGCAGGCACGCGCAATCTTTCGCACAGGGCGGTCAGGACGGGCAGGCCGCGCGCTTCGTGGCCGAT
>JACRPB010000289.1 GCA_016214175.1 Rhodocyclales bacterium | reverse complement strand
TCATGGTGCGCCTGAAGATGCCCGAGGGCGAAGCCATCGAGCATCCGCTGGTGTCGCGCTCGCTCGAATCGGCGCAGCGCAAGGTCGAACAGCGCAACTTCGACATCCGCAAGCAACTGCTCGAATACGACGACGTCGCCAACGACCAGCGCAAGGTCATCTACCAGCAGCGGAACGAACTGCTCGACACCGAAGACATCGCCGAGACCATCACGGCGATGCGCCAGGGCGTGTTGCACGACGCCTTCCGCGTCCATATCCCGGCCGAAAGCGTCGAGGAACAGTGGAACATCCCCGCCCTCGAAGCGGCGCTGGCCGCCGAATACCAGCTCAAGCTGCCGCTCGTCGATTGGCTGAAAAGCGAGCCCAACCTCGGCGAGGAGGACATCCTGCGCCGCATACTCGACGCCGCCGACGCCTACTATGCGGAAAAGGTCGCCCGCGTGGACCTCGCCGCCTGGCGCGGCTTCGAGCGCAACGTCATGCTGCAAAGCCTCGACACGCATTGGCGCGAGCACCTGGCCGCGCTCGACCATCTGCGCCAGGGCATCCATCTGCGCGGCTACGCCCAGAAGAATCCGAAGCAGGAATACAAGCGCGAGGCCTTCGAACTGTTCGAAGCGCTGCTCAACACCGTGCGCGCCGAAGTCACGCGCTTCCTGATGACCGTCGAGATCCGCTCCGAAGAGCAGATCGAGGAAGTCGAGCAGCGGCCGCCGCAGGTCGAGAACGTCCAGTACCACCACGCCGGCTACGACGAGGCGCTCGGCGGCGACGAACCGAAGCCCGCGCAGCCGGTGCACCGCGCCACCGAAAAGGTCGGCCGCAACGATCCTTGTCCCTGCGGCAGCGGCAAGAAGTACAAGCACTGCCACGGAAAACTGAGCTAACGGGCGATGCCGTATTCGCTGTGCACGATCCAGGAGGACGGCGACGCGGTCGTCGTCCTCGATCAGACGCGGCTACCGGCTGAAACCGCGTTCGTCCGCCTGCAAACGCTCGAAGACGCCGCCCAGGCGATTCGCGTCATGCAGGTGCGCGGGGCGCCGCTGATCGGCGCCGCTGCCGCCTACGGCGTCGCGCTCGGCCTGCGGGCGAAGGCCGACGACCAGTGGCTCGACCACGTGCTCGCCACGCTCGGCGCGACGCGGCCGACGGCCGTCAATCTGCATTGGGCCCTGGCGCGCATGCGGTCGGTTTTGTCGTCCGCAGCGGCGCCGGCGCGGCGCGAGACGGCCTGGCACGAGGCGCGCATGATCGCCGCCGAGGACAAGGCCGCCAATGCCGCCATCGGCCGCAACGGCCTGCCGGTGCTCAAGGACATCGCCGCGCGCAAGATCTGCGTCGACGTCATGACCCACTGCAACGCCGGCTGGCTCGCGACCGTGGCGCACGGCACCGCCCTGGCGCCGATCTACGCCGCCCACGCCGCCGGCATTCCCATTCACGCCAGGCCGGCATCGCCCACACGCTGATCGCCGACAACGCAGCCGGCCTCTTGATGATGAAGGGCAAGGTCGATTGCGCCATCGTCGGCGCCGACCGCATTGCCGTCAACGGCGACACCGCCAACAAGGTCGGCACCTATCTCAAGGCGCTCGCCGCCCAGGCGCACGGCGTGCCCTTCTACGTCGCCGCGCCGGTATCCACCATCGATTTCGCCTGCCCCGACGGCGCCGCGATTCCGATCGAGGAACGCGCTGCCGCCGAATTCGGCGCCACCGCAAGCCGTGTCGCCAACCCGGCTTTCGACGTCACTCCGGCGGCCCTGATCGCCGGCATCGTCACCGAGCGCGACTTGCGGCCGGCCGGCCAGCTCGCCGGCCTCGCCTAATGCGCTTTGCCGACGGCTGAAACCGTCGGCAGGATCGCCGGCAGACCCCACTCCGCCGCCGCTGCGGTCTGGTGGATCAGTCGCTGGATGCCGGCCAGCGCCTCCTCGTCCAAGTGCAGGGTGACGGCGCGCTTGTCGATCAGGCTCAGCACCAGGCGCGACTCGCCTTCCGCGCTCTCCAGGCGCAGCGACGTCGCCAGGATGGGCGCGGCGCCGAGCGGAAAGCTTTCGCCGGCCTTGAGCGGCGTCGCGAAGTCGGCCTGGGCGGCCGCCGCCTCGCGCTTGAACGCCCGCACCGCCGCCGCCTGCGTCGCGTCCGCCGCCGTCAGCCAGGCCGCGGCCTGAAGCGCGAAGCTGCGCAGGACGGCGCGCGTCAGCCAGAAGCGCAACTCGTCGCCCTCGTCCATGGTCACCCGCAGCAGGATGCGGTCCTCGCTGCCGACGTAGCTGGCGTTGACCTGGCGGATGCCCATGCCTCAGATCACCCGGTCGTTGCCGCCATCCACCGGAATCTGCGCACCGGTGGTCTTGGCGAACAGCGGGCCGCAGAGTTCGGCAGCGAGCGCGGCGACGTCGCGGCTGGTGACCTCGGTCTTCAGCACGTTGTTGCGCTTGTACGCGTCCACCGTCAGGCCGTAGTGCTTGGCGCGCGAGGCCAGCACTTCCTCGGTCCAGATGCCGGTATCGAACACCGCGTTCGGATGCAGCGAATTGATGCGGATGTTGTCGGCGCCCCATTCGAGCGCGGCGACGCGCGCCAACTGGTTCAGCGCCGCCTTCGACGCCGAATAGGCGGCGGCGCCCGGTCCCGGCGCCGGCACGTTCTTCGAGCCGATGACGACGACGCGGCCGCCGCGCGGCGCGAGCTTCAGGAAGGGATGGCATTCGCGCAGCAGCACCAGATTGGCATCGAGATTGACGCGCATCGTGCGCTGCCAGTCGGCCGTCGGCAGGGCGTCGATGCGGCAGCCGCCGGGGAAGATGCCGGCGTTGAGGATCAGCATGTCGAGGCCGCCGAAGGCGTCCAGCGCCGCGTGCAGCGCGTGGCGCAACTGCGCCTCGTCGGTGACGTCGCATTCGATGCCGAGGAAGCCGGCCTGGGCCGACAGCGTGCGGATCGACGCTTGCAGGTCGAGCGCCACCACCGCCGCGCCCTGCGCCAGCAAGGCTTCGACGCAGGCCTTGCCGATGCCCGAGGCGGCGCCGGTGACCAGCGCCACTTCGCCGGCGTAGCGCGGCGGCGTGCCGCCCTTCTTCAGTTTCGCCTGTTCCAGGTCCCAGTACTCGACGTCGAAAATGTCCTGCGCCGGCAGGGCCCGGTAGCCGCCGAGCGCCGTCGCGCCGAGGATGACGTCGATGGTGTGGGTGTAGATGTCGGCGACGATGCCGGCGTCCTGCGCCGTGCGGCCGACCGCGCACAGCCCGAATTCGGGATCGAGCACGACGCGCGGCGCCGGGTCGAGTAGGGTCTTGCGTTCCTTGGCCTGCGGCTCGTGGGCGGCGAAATAGGCGCGATACGATGCGACGTAGCCGGCGACGTCGCGGCCCAGCAGCGGCAGGCGCTTGGTGCGGATGACGTGGTCGGGCGTCGCCGGTCCCTGCTGCGAAATCGTCGCGACGTCGGCGCGCTGCGCGAAGGCCAGGCACTTGCCTTCGGTATGGCGCGCGACCAGCAGCGGGAAGCCCGCTGCCGCGGCGATGTCGGCGCGCAACTGCGCCAGCGCCAGCGCGATGCCGCCGCCGCCTGGCGCCGGGACCGACGGCAGGGCGACCTCCCAGGCGCGTTGCCGCCGCAAATAGTTTTCGGCCAGGCCGACCAGTTCGATCATGCGCGCGTAGGATTCCTGCGCCGTGGCGCCGAAGGAGAATATGCCGTGGTTCAGCAACACCATGCCGATGGTCTGGGAAGCGGCTTCGGCGGCGAAGCGCGCGGCACACAGCCGGGCGAGATCGAAGCCCGGCATGGCGTAGGGAATCACCACCACCTTGTCGCCGAAGATTTCGCGTATGCGCGCCGCGCCGTCGGCCGTGTTGGTGACGGTGACGACGGCGTCGGCGTGCGTGTGATCGACGAAGCGATACGGCAGGATCGCATGCAGGATGGCTTCGACCGAAGGCACCGGCGCGGCGGCGCGCGTCTGGTGGGTGACGAGCTGGTTAACCATCTCGGGATCGGCCAGCGCCGGCAATGCCGCCAGCTTCCGCAAATGATCGAGCCGCAGCGGCGCAAAGCCGGCCGCGGCGATGGTCTCCAGATCCCAGCCGCTGCCCTTGACGTAGAGAACCTCTTCCGGCGCGCCGAACAGGTTCGTTTCGGTGATCTTCACCGAGGTGTTGCCGCCGCCGTGCAGCACCAGCGACTTGTCGCGGCCGAGCAGGCGCGAGCTATAGACGCGCAGTTGCAGATCGTCGCCGCACGCCTGCGCTGCGGCGTCCTGCCAGAGGCTTTCCATGAACTTTCCTTTTGTCGGAGTGTCCGGCACGCCGCCGCTGCGGCGCGCCCCGGACGAGGCCGCAATTATAGGCGCCGCCGGCTGCGGACGCAGGCGCGGCAAGCGGTCGTGCCTGCGCTTTGCCGCCGTCATGCGCGGCGCGTCATGACGTGGAAATGCTCGGCCGCAAAATACTCGGATCCCAGTATTGAGGGCGCAGTACAGGCGACTAGACTGGATGGACGGACGTTGCGACACGGCGTTCCAAGGCCGTGGCGATCGGCGTTCGTCGTTGCCGCGACACGGAAAGCTCGATCG
>JACRPB010000309.1 GCA_016214175.1 Rhodocyclales bacterium | reverse complement strand
TTGGCGTTTTCCAGATCGAACGGCTGCCAGCCGAACACCGCGGTGGTCGGCTTGAAATTGACGTAGATGCCGTCGGAACCGCCGCCGATGCTGGTGTCGTGGAACAGGAAGAACGCCATCTGGGCAAAGGCCAGGGTGACCATGATGAAATAGATGCCGCGCGTGCGCAGCACGAACAGGCCGATCAGCAAGGCCGCCAGCGCTGCCGCCGCCACCGCCAGCGGCATCAGCCACCAGACGCTCGCCGCCTCGTACTTGGGCATCGCCAGGGCCAGGGTATAGGCGGCGATGCCGAAGTAGGCGGCATGACCGAAGCTGACGAGGCCGGTGTGGCCGACCAGCAATTGCAGGCTCATGGCGAAGATGGCGAGGATCATGGTCTTCGCCACCAGTTCGATGTAGAACTCCTGGCCGACGATGGGGAATAACAGCAGCGCCAGCAGCAGCGCGGCGAGAGGAACCCAGTGGAAACGCTGCAAGTACTGCAAGTTCAGCCTTTCTTGAAAATGCCTTCGGGCCGCCACAGCAGTACCGCAGCCATGACCAGATAGACGAACATGCCGGCGAATTCCGGCACCAGCACCTTGCCGAAAACGTCGGCGAAGGCGATCACCATCGCCGCCACCATGGCGCCGCCGACGGAGCCGATGCCGCCGATGACGACGACGACGAAGGAAATGATCAGCACCTGGTTGCCCATGGCCGGCGCCACCGACGAGAGCGGGGCCGAAATCATTCCCGAGAACGCCGCCAGCGTGAAGCCGAGCGCGAAAACGACGCGGTAGAGCAGGTCGATGTTGATGCCGAGCGCCTGCACCATGACGCGATCGTGGCTGCCGGCGCGGATCATCATGCCGAGCCGCGTGTAGCGGATCAGGTAATAGAGCCCGGCCGCCACCAGCAGGCAGACCACCGAGACGACGATGCGGTAGATCGGATAGCTCAGGGTCTCGGTCAGCGCGATGGAGCCGGTGAAGGACTCCGGGATCGGCACGCCATGCACGTCGTTGCCGAAGATGATGCTGCGCAGCTCTTCGAAGGCGAGGATCAGGCCGTAGGTCAGCAGCACCTGCTCCAGGTGGTCGCGCTGGTAGAGGAAGGAATAGAAGGCCCATTCCAGCAAGAAGCCGAAAGCGAAGGAGAGCAGCGAGCCCACCAGCAGCATCGACGGCATGGTGTCTGTGACATGGCCCGACAGCGCGAAGGCCAGGTAGGCGCCGATCATGTAGAAGGAGCCGTGCGCCAGGTTGATGATGCGCATGATGCCGAAGATCAGCGTCAGGCCGCTGGCGACGAGGAACAGCACCAGACCGTACTGCACGGCGTTCAGCACCTGGATCAGGAAGGAAACGAGGCTCATCGGAGAGGTCGGAGAGGTGCGCTCGCCTTAATCGAGCGCAGCGAGCAAATTAGTAGCCTCCCCCGCGAGGGGGAGGATGGGAGGGGGCGGGCCCACTTGCCGGGTTTTCGTACGTATCGTCATCCGGCTGTGCTTTGCGCTCGGTCTCATTTCGCCGCGGCGCGCAGCTTGAAGCGCTGGATCTTGCCGGTCGCCGTCTTCGGCAGATCGGCGACGAATTCGATCCAGCGCGGGAACTTGTAGGGCGCCAGGCGCGACTTGATGAATTGCTTGAGTTCTTCGGCCAGTTCCGGCGATGCCGCGACGCCCTGCTTCAGCACGACGTAGGCGGCCGGCTTGATCAGCTTGTCGCCGTCCTCGCGCCCGATCACCGCCACTTCGAGCACGGCCGGGTGCGTGATCAGCGCCGACTCGACCTCGATCGGCGAGACGTAGATGCCGCCGACCTTGAGCATGTCGTCGCTGCGGCCCGAATAGACGTAGTAGCCATCCTCGGTCATCGAATACTTGTCGCCGCTGCGCGTCCAGCCGCCCTGGAAGGTGCTGTGCGTCTTCTCGACGTTGTTCCAGTAGATCAGCGCTGAAGACGGGCCGTGGATTTGCAGCTCGCCGACTTCGCCGGTCGCCACCGGCCGGCCGTCGTCGCCGACAAGGCGCACCTCGTAGCCGGGCACCGGCTTGCCGGTGGTGCCGTAGCGCACTTCGCCGGCACGGTTGGAGAGGAAGATGTGCAGCATCTCGGTCGAGCCGATGCCGTCGAGGATGTCCACGCCGAAGCGCGCCGTCCATTGCTTGCCGATTTCCTCAGGCAGCGCCTCGCCGGCCGAAGTGCAGTGGCGGAACTTCATTTCCTCGCCGCGCGGGCAGTCGGGGTTGGCGAGCATCATGGCGTAGAGCGTCGGCACGCCGTAGAAAATCGTCGGCTGGTAGGTCCGCAGGCGCTTGAACACGGCGTCGGCCGTCGGCCGCTCGGCCATCAGCACGGCGGTGGCGCCGACGGCCATCGGGAAGGTGAGGCCGTTGCCGAGGCCGTAGGCGAAAAAGAGCTTCGCCGCCGAGAACACGAGGTCGTTCTCGCTGATGTTCAGCGTCGGAATCGCGTACAGCTCGGCGGTCTGGATCAGGCTAGCCTGCACGTGCACCGTGCCCTTCGGCTTGCCGGTGGAGCCCGAAGAATAGAGCCAGAAGCAGGGATCGTCGCAAGTGGTCTCGGCGGTGTGGAAGACCTCGCCGGCGGCGGCGAGCTGGGCGTCGAAATTCAGGGTGTCGGGCTCTTCGCCGCCGGAGATGATGACGTGCTTGAGCTGCGGCGCATCCTTGACGATCTCGCGGAACTGCGGCCACAGCAGCTTGGAGACGACGAGCACGCGGGCGCGGCTGTCGCGCAGCATGTACTGGTAGTCGGAGGGCGTCAGCAGCGTGTTGGCGGCCACCGGCACGGCGCCGGCCTTGATGCCGCCGAGGAAGGCGGTCGGGAAATCGATGGTGTCGAGCAGGCAGAGCATGATGCGCTCTTCCTGGCGCACGTCGAGCGCGGCCAGCACGTTGGCGAAGCGGTTGACGCGCTTGGCGAGTTCGCCGTAGGTGGTGCTGCCCTTGTCGTCGATGAAGGCGACCTTGTCGGCGCGGCCGGCCTGCAGGTTGCGCTCGATCAGGTCGTGGGCGGCGTTGTACTCGCGCGGGATATGGATGTCGGGCGGACTGGACTTGCGGTCTACGCGGCTTAGCTGTGTCATTTGCTCTTCCTCCTGCTCTAATAATTTTCGCCTGAAAATACCACAGTCCCGTCCGGCCTATTCCGCGCCGATGCGGCGCTTGAATTCGGACAGCGGCAGGACGTCCGGCTCCTTGCAGCGCCGCCGGTTCGGCTCCGGCTCAGTCAGCGGCGTGCAGGGCACCATCGAAAGGCGCGATTCGCGGCACAGGAAATGGTAGCTCGCCGTCGCCTCGCGCTTCCAGTTCAGCTCCTCGTCGGTCAGCGCGCGCACCACGCGCGCCGGCACGCCCACCGCCAGGCTGCGCGGCGGGATGACGCACTTCGCCGGCACGAAGGCCGAGGCGGCGATCACCGTCGATTCGCCGACCATGGCCATGTCCATGACCACGGCGTTCATGCCGACGAGCACGTTCGCTTCCAGCGTGCAGGCATGGATGATGGCGCCATGGCCGATGTGGCCGTTGTCGCCGATCACCGTATCCATGCCGGGAAAGCCGTGCACGACCACCGTGTCCTGGATGTTCGACCCGGCGCCGATGCGGATGCCGCCGAGGTCGCCGCGCAAGCTGGCGCAGGGCGCGACATAGACGCCGGGACCGATGATGACGTCGCCGATGACCACGGCGCTGGGATGGACAAAGGCCGTCGGGTCGATGACCGGGATGACCCCGTCGTAGGAATAGACCTGCGCCATGTCAGTGCTCCATGACGCTACGCGTCTTCCGCGACGC
>JACRPB010000308.1 GCA_016214175.1 Rhodocyclales bacterium | reverse complement strand
TTGCAGGCGGCTGATGGCGGTAACGCCGTGAGTGACCAGGGGAATCACCACCAGTGCGCAAATCAGATAGCCCCAGGCCGGCGGGATGTGAAAGGCGAGTTCCAGCGCGTAGGCCATGATCGCCGCTTCGAGGGCGAAAAACGTGAAGGTGAAGGAGGCGTAGATCAGCGAGGTGAGGGTCGAGCCGATGTAGCCGAAGCCGGCGCCGCGCGTCAGCAGGTCCATGTCCAGGCCGTAGCGGGCGGCGTAGTGGCTGACCGGCAGTCCGGCGAGAAAGATGATGAGGCCGGTGGCGAGTATGGCCCAGAAGGCGTTGATGAAGCCGTAGTTCACCAGCAGCGTCGCGCCGACCGCCTCCAGCACCAGGAAGGAAGCGGCACCGAAGGCGGTGTTGGCGACGCGCAGTTCCGACCATTTGCGGAAACTGCGCGGCGTGAAGCGCAGCGCGTAGTCTTCGAGCGTTTCGTTGGCGACCCAGGTGTTGTAGTCGCGCCGGACCTTGACGACGCGCTGGACGGCGTTGTGCTGGCTGGCTGGCGGTACGGATTCGTTGGCGGTCATCGGAGGCCGAACGCTACCTCATTTCGCCGCGTCTGTGCGACAAACGGCGTTGTCGCAAGGCCGACAAATTGCCGTCTCCTATGCTGGTAAGTGTTTGAACGGACGTCGATTGCCTTAAGTGCAAGGCGATGAGCGAGCAGGTGCTGGCGCAGGAAGGCCGTTCAGCCGCCGCTCAGCGCCTGGACGATGACGAGCTCGCTTGCGGTGGCCAAGGGTTGCCGGAGGTCGCGTACCTGCACGCCGTCGGCGAAGAAACGGACGTGGGGCCGTATGCGGTCCTGTTCGTCGATCACGCGGAAGCGGATGCCGGGATAGCTTCGCTCCAGATCGGCGAGGACCGCCGCCAGCGTCGCACCGCCGGCCTCGGCATGGCCGTTCTCGACGTAGGAGCGCAGGGCGCCGGGGATGAGGACTTTCACCGCGAACGGTCCGCTATGCCGGTTCCGCTGCTTCCACGGCGTAGATTTCCGGCAGGTGGCGCGCGATGCAGGTCCAGTGCCGGCCCTCGTCGCCGCTCATCCAGAGCTCGCCGCTGGTGGTGCCGAAATAGAGACCCACGGGATCGAGCCGGTCGGTCGTCATGGCCTGGCGCTTCACCGTCCACCAGGCCTGGCTGGCCGGCAGGCCAACGTCGAGCCGCCGCCAGGTGGCGCCGGCGTAGTGGGTCGCATAGACCGCCGGCCGCCCGCCCGGACTCGTGCGCGGCCACACCGTCGTGCCGTCCATCGGAAACACCCAGGCGGTGTCGGCGTCGCGCGGGTGGACCGCCAGCGGAAAGCCGATGTTGCCGATCTCGGCGGGCATGTTGATGCCGATGCGCTGCCAGCGCTGCGCCGGCCGGTCGAGGCGGTAAATGCCGCAATGGTTCTGTTGATAGAGGCGATCCGGCCGACTCGGGCACAGGCGCACGCAATGCGGATCGTGGAAGGTCGCGTCGGCGCGATCGAAGCCTTCGACCACTTCCATTCCGTCGATCAGCGGCTTGAAGCGGCGGCCGCCGTCGGTCGATTCATGTACGCCGCCGCCCGACATCGCCAGGTACAGATGCTTGGGGTCGCGTGGATCGACGATGATCGAATGCAGCTTGGGTCCGTCCGGCGTGCCGTCCTGGACCGTGCCCATCCATTTGCGGTATTGCGGGTCCTCGTTGATGTCCGAGCACGGCGCCCAGGTGACGCCGCCGTCCTCGGAGCGGAACAGGCCCTGCGGCGACGTGCCGGCGTACCAGACGTCGGCCGTGTCGGCGTGGCCCGGCGTCAGCCAGAAGCTGTGGTCGACGGCGCGGCCGCCGCCGTCTTGCGCCGCTTTGGCGAAGGCGGGCGGCCGTTCGGCTTCGCGCCAACTGGCGCCGTAGTCGGTGGAGCGAAAGACGGTCGGGCCGAGATGGCCGGTCTTGGCCGCCGCCAGCAGCGTGCGGCCGTCGCGCGGATCGAGCACGACATGATTGACGATGTGGCCGAGAAAATGCGGTCCATCGACGCGCCAGGTCCGGCGCGTCGGGTCGCCGTGATAAAGCCACGCGCCCTTGCGCGTGGCGAGCGTCAGCAGCAGGCTTTTCATCTTGATTTTCTCCTTCTCGGCCGGGGTGGGGCAAACGGGTGAAGCGTCGGGATGAAGCGCAGCGCTCACTCGTTTCGGACCGCGAATCCGTTTCCGGGTTCGCCCGCCGCCGACTGCGCCTGTCGCAAACTCGCTTGTCGCAATTCCGACAAGGCCGCGCTGCGCTGAGCCGTAACCCGTTGATCTATCGCATATCGCCGCGTTGGCGCCAAATTTGCATTAACCGTGGCATGGAAGCCCGCGCCCTTACCACCATCAACGACACCACGCTGCGCGACGGCGAGCAATCGGCCGGCGTCGCCTTCAGCCTGGCCGAGAAGCTCGACATCGCGCGCCGCCTCGACGCGCTCGGCGTGCCGGAGATGGAAGTCGGCATCCCGGCCATGGGCGCCCAGGAACGCGACAGCATCCGCGCCGTTGCCGGGCTCGGCCTCCAGGCGCGGCTGATGGTCTGGAGCCGTATGACGGCTTCCGACATCGCCGCCTGCCGCGGCCTCGGCGCGCACATGATCGACATTTCGGCGCCGGCCTCGGACCAGCATCTGCGCTCCAAACTTTGCCGCGACCGCGACTGGCTGCTGGCAGCCGTGGCGCGGCACGTGGCGCTGGCGTGCGACGCCGGCTTCGAAGTCTGCGTCGGCGGCGAGGACGCTTCGCGCGCCGATCCCGATTTCCTGCTGCGCCTGGTCCACGCCGCGCAAGCCGCCGGGGCGCGGCGCTTCCGTTTCGCCGATACCCTGGGCGTGCTCGACCCGTTTGCCGTGCATGCGCGCATTGCCGCCCTGCGTGCCGCCAGCGACATCGACATCGAAATGCATGCCCACGACGATCTCGGCATGGCCACCGCCAATACACTGGCCGCCGTGCGCGCGGGCGCGACCCACGTCAATACGACGGTCAACGGACTCGGCGAACGCGCCGGCAATGCGCCGCTCGAAGAAGTCGTGCTCGGCTTGCGCCAGTGCCATGGCGTCGAAACCGGCGTGGATCTGCGCCGCTTCCCGGCCTTGTCGGAAATGGTGGCGCGGGCGGCGCGGCGTCCGGTGGCCTGGCAGAAGAGCGTCGTCGGCGCCGGCGCGTTCACCCACGAGGCCGGCATCCACGTCGACGGTCTGCTCAAGGATCCGGACAACTACCAGGGTTTCGATCCGCAGCTCGTCGGCCGCCAGCACCGCGTCGTGCTCGGCAAGTACTCGGGCAAGGGCGCCGTGCTGGCCGTCTATGCCGCGATGGGCAAGACAGTCAGCGACGCCGAAGCCGCCGTCCTCATCGCCCGCGTCCGCCAGTTCGTCGATACGGCGCGGCGCACTCCGACGCAGACCGATCTGTTGTCCCTGCTCAACGTACTGCGCCAGGGCGACAACGTCCCGGCGCTGCAACCGGAAGAACCTCACCCATGACCGCCGCCATCTTCGATCCGCAAGCCGAACTCGCCGACCTCGAATCGGCCGAGGACTTTCTCGACTATTTCGACATCGCCTACGATGCCGGCGTGGTGCAGGTGAATCGCCTGCACATCCTCCAGCGCTTTCACGACTATCTCGGCGCACGCGGCGCGGCGCCGGACCGCGCCGCCTATCGCGCCTGCCTGGAGCAGGCCTACGGCGATTTCGTGCGCTCCGATGCGCTGACCGAAAAAGTGTTCGGCGTCCTCAAGCGCGCTTCGGGCATTGCCACGGTTCCGCTCGCCGCCATCGGCCGCGGGCGGCATTGACATGCAAACCCGCTGGGACCTCGGCGATGCGGTACGGGTGGTGCGCAACGTCCGCAACGACGGCACCTATCCCGGCATCGACACCGGCGAGTTGCTGATCCGCCGCGGCAGCGTCGGCCACGTCGTGGACGTCGGCACCTTTCTTCAGGACCAGATCATCTATTCGGTGCATTTCCTCGACGCCGGCCGCATCGTCGGCTGCCGCGAGGAAGAACTGATCGACAGCGACGAGCCCTGGCTGCCGAGCAAGTTCGAGGTGCGCGAAAAACTGCGGGCACGCAAGGTCCTGTCGCTCGGCGGCGACCTCGGCGTACCGCAGTGGGCGGTCGGCGAAGTGCTGCGCGTCGTGCGTGAGGATGTGGCGGTGACCTATCACGTTCATTTCGACTGCCTGCCCGGCCGTACCCTGGCCGTGCCCGAGGATGCGCTGGCCGCGCTGGCGGAGGGCGCCCGTGGCTGAACATCCCTATCTCACGCTCAAGCTCGCCCACGAGCTCTATCGGAAGCCGCCGGAAAGTCTGGCGCCGGATGAGCGCCACCGCGTCGACAAGGTGGCGGCGCGCCAGTTGAAAATCGAGCAGCGCATCCTCGCCACGCCGGAAGCGGCCCAGGTCGTGCTGCCGGCGTCGTCGGTGGAGCAGGGGGTGGCCGAGGTGCGCGGCCGCTATGATTCCGATGCGGAATTCAGTGCCGACCTCGCACGCTCGGGACTCGATGCCGACAGCCTGCGCGCCTGCATCGAGCGCGAGCTCAAGGTCGATGCCGTGCTCGACCGTGTCGCCAGCCAGGTCGCCGCCGTCGGCGCCATGGACATCGAGATTTTCTACTTGCTGCACCGCGAGCGCTTCACGCGGCCGGAGAACCGCACGCTGCGGCATATCCTGGTGACGGTGAACGAGGCGCTCGCCGGCAGCGACCGGGCGGGGGCGCGCCGGCGCATCGAAGACATTCGCGCCCGCGTCCTCAAGTCTCCCGAGCGCTTCGCCGAACAGGCGCTCAAGCATTCGGAATGCCCGACCGCCATGAACGGCGGCCAGCTCGGTACGGTGAAGCGCGGCGAGCTCTACCCGGAGCTGGAACCGGCGGCCTTCGCACTGGCGCCGGGCGAGTTGTCGCGCGTGGTCGAATCGCCGCTCGGTTTCCACGTCATTCACTGCGTCGCCGTCGCAGACGCCGGCGAATTGCCGCTGGCGGCGGTGCGCGAAAGAATCGCCGCGCATCTGCGCGCGTCGCGCCGCCGTGCCGCCCAAAAGGCGTGGATCGCCTCGCTGTTCAGGCCGCAGTCCTGAACGGCCTTCGCCGGCGCACGGTCAGGCCGGGTTCCACAGGCCCCGCAGCAGCTTGCGCGCCAGCACAGGCATCACGCGGCGGCGATAGGGCACGGGCACGACCGTGGTTTCCATCGGCTGGGTGCATTTGAGCAGGCGCTTGTCGATCAGTGTGCCGCAGCGACATATTGTCGCGCGCGACCTTATGACGCGGGGGCGCGCGCGGCCGGCTGCCTAAGATGTCTCCTCCCCGAACAGGAGACATCATGCAATCAATGAAATTCACGCCGGCCGTCGTGCTGGCGGTCGCGCTGACGTCCTGCTGGGCGTCGGCCCAGGAAGCCAGGCTCGACGAAGTCAGCGTCACCGCGACGCGCGACGCGCGCGCCACGCGCGACGTGCCCGCGGCCATCGCTGTCGTCGGCAAGGAACGCATCGAAGACGCCAAGATGATGAACGTCAAGGACGGCCTCGCCGGCATTCCCGGCGTGCTGATCGATTCCAAGAACGGCGGCTACGACGCCAAGCTGGTGATCCGCGGCTCCGGTCTCAACGCCGCCTACGGCATCCGCGAGGTGATGATGCTGCGCGACGGCGTGCCGATGACCGATCCGGACAGCCTCTCCAAGCTCGACTTCATCGACACGCAGGACATCGAGCGCATCGAGGTCACCAAAGGGCCCGGCAACCTCTACAGCCCCGGCTCAGCGGGCGGCGCGATCCAGATCATTTCGAAGTCGGTGTTCGACGAGCGCGCCAACTCGGCCAAACTCGGCTACGGCGACTACAACAACCAGAACCTGCATCTGCGCTACGGCGCGAACGTCACCGACAGCCAGGCGCTCGCCTTCACCGGCGCTTTCCGCGCCCAGCACAACAACTGGCGCCAGTGGAACAAGTTCGACACGACGCAGGCCGGCCTCAAGCACGGCATGCAGTTGCCAGGCGGCGCGATACTCGAATCCGAACTCAGCTATACCGAGGCCAACATCCAGTTGCCGGGCTCGATGAGCGCGGCGCAGTTCGAGACCTTCAAGCAGTCGGGGCAACAGACGGCGACGCAGGACGCCTGGAAGAACAGCGGCCGCTATTCGAAAATCTGGTTCTTCAACAGCAAGTACGAGCAGGAGGTCGGCGACTGGACTTTCAAGCCGCGCGTCTATTACACGGCGTGGAAGCACTACCACCCGGTGACCGGCTCCGTGAACGACACGCGTAACTGGACGCAGACCTACGGCACCGACCTCGAGGCACACCTGCGGCACCAGTTCGCCGGCGTCAAGGCGACGATGGTGGCCGGCCTCACCCTGCGCCGGGCCGGCAACGACGACAGCCGCCAGTACCAGTTCGCCGACGTCACCACCGGCTTCGGCGGCCGCATCACCGCCACCATCTCGGATCGCGAGGGCGCGCTGATGAACGTGCAGAAGTACAAGGACACGCTGCGCGGCGTCTTCTTCCAGGAATCGCTGCAGCCGACGGAAAGACTGCTGATCGACGCCGGCTTCCGCTACGACCGCGCCCATTTCGCCATCGACACCAACACGTCAAGTTGCTACGACTATGCGACCGGCAAGTACACCGCCACCGCCAGCGCCAGTTGCGTCATCGGCCTGCGCAGCGCCGACAAGACTTTCAACTTGTTCTCGCCCAAGCTCGGCGCCACCTACCGCCTGAGCCGGGA
Organism: Rhodocyclales bacterium; assembly: GCA_016214175.1. Classification (GTDB taxonomy): domain Bacteria; phylum Pseudomonadota; class Gammaproteobacteria; order Burkholderiales; family Rhodocyclaceae; genus Nitricoxidireducens. Next base: position 7,842 of record JACRPB010000308.1, on the reverse strand, counting down.
GATCAGCGTCTACGGTACCGTCGCCCAGGCCGACCAAGTGCTGCAGACTTCCTACATCCAGCAGAACGCCGCGCTCGACGCGCCGCGCCACAAGAGCCGCGAGATCGGCTTCAAGGGTCGCGCCGCGCAATGGCATTTCGACGTCGCCTATTACGCCGGCACGATCGAAAAGGAAGTGGTGCAGGTGCGCAGCAACGCCCAGACGCTGTATCAGAACGCCGGCAAGATCGACAAGAAGGGCCTCGAACTTTCCGGCGGCTTCAAGTTCGCGCGCGACTGGGAAGCCGGTGCCGGCTACGGTCGCAGCGACTACAAGTACGCGAGCTTTCTCGAAGTCTCGGGCGCCACGCAGTTCGACCGCGCCGGCAAGCAACTGCCTTTCGTGCCGAAGACGCAATACTCGCTCTATCTGGACTACCGTGCGCCGGCCGGACTGCGGGCGCGGCTACAGACCAACACCTGGGGCACCTATTACATCGACAACGGCAACACCGCAACGTACGACGGGTACAAATTCGTCACCAACCTGAGCCTCGCCTACGAACAGGGCCCCCATACCATCGCCGTCAACGCCGACAACCTGTTCGACAAGCGTTACGCCATGGACGTGAAGAAGGACCTCAACGGCACGGTGTCGTACTACGGCGCAACGCCGCGTGCCGTGATGCTGACTTACAACTACAAGTTCCGCTGACCGCCATGAAGACCGCATTGCTGACCCTGGCGGCGCTGGCCGCCTTCGAGGCCGCGGCCCAGGCGCCGGCCGCGCCTCCCGCCGCCGCCGGCCGTTACGCCAAGAGCCAGGACTGGACCGCCTATCCGCTGCTGCTGCCTGCGCTGGGCGGCGGTCGCGGCGAGCGCCTGGCGGTGCGGCTGGGGCCGCGCAATCTGCACGCCGCCGCGCTTGACGTCTTTGCCGCCGACGGCAGCCCCGAGCAGCGCCACCGCCAGGTGCCTGTGGGCGAGGACGGCAACGCCGCCGTTGCGCCGGTCGCGCCCGCCAAGGGCAACTACACCTGGGTCGTCGCGCGCGAAGAGGATGCGACGCACGTGACGGTCGCGTCGACGGTCGCCTACTTCAGCAATCCGGGCAAGGCACCGACGGCGCTGCTGCGCGAGCCGCGCCACGAACTCGAAATCGTGCCCGAGCGCTTGCCGCGCGAGCACGCGAACTATCGCGAGAGCGAGAAATGGGGCTTCCTCGTCCGCTTCAACGGCGCGCCGCTGGCGAACCAGGTGTTGAAGCTCGATACCGACAACGGCAGCCGCGGCCGCTTCCTCACCGACGCCGAGGGCCGCGCCGTCGTGCTGTTTCCGCGCGATTTCCGGCCTGCCGCCGAAAGCCGGGGACACGGCCACGACCACGGCCCGCCGCGTGCGCGCTTCGTGCTCGCGGCGGAACTCGACGCCGCCGACAAGCATTACCTGACGGCCTTCAACTACAGCTATGCGCCCGACGCCGACCGCGACCGCAGCCTGGCCTGGGGCGCGTTCTTCGGCGTGCTCGGCATGGCCGGCGCCCTGCCGCTGTTGCGGCGGCGCAAGCCGTTCAAGGACGGAGGGCAGATCGATGCTTAAGGCTCTCTTCCCCACCCTGGCGCGCTTCCGCCTCGCCGTGCAGTTGATCATGCTGGCGCTCACCGTCTATGGCAGCGTCGTCGTCGGCCACTACGCGGCCGAGAAAATCAGCGGCGCGCTGCCGGCGCTGTCCTGCGCCTACGACATGCAGAACAGCGCCTACTGTGTGCTGATCCCGACGCAGCACCAGTTCCACCACCGCATCGGCGAAGGCATCGTGCGCGCGCAGCAAGTGACTTTCCAGATCGTGATTCCGTTCCTGATGACGGTGCTCAGCTTCTTCGCCTTCTTCGTCGTCATCGGCAAGGCTTTCTGCGGCTGGGTCTGCCCGCTCGGGACGATCCAGGAACTCGTCGCCAGGATCGGCCGTCGTTTCGGTTTCGGCCTGCGCCGCTTTGTCCCCGGCGACCTCGGCGCGGTCGGCCGCGTGCGTCCGGTGAAATGGCTGCTGCTGCTGGCCCTGGTCTTCCTGCTGCCGCTGCTGGCGGGGCTCGGCGTCGCGTCGCACTCGCTCGGCAACCCCTATTGCGACATCTGCCCGTCGCGCCTCGCGACGACGCTGCTCACCGGCAACACCGAGCAACTGGCGCTGCGCACTAACGACGGCATCGCCTTCGCGCTCGGCGCGATCGGCGACGCGCTGTTCGGCTTCTTGCTGGTCGCCGCGCTCGCGGTGCGTCAGCCCTTCTGCCGCATCTGCCCGCTACTGGCCTGGAACAGCCTGTTCCAGCGCCTGTCGCCGCTGCGCCTGGTGAAGACGCCGCACGAGGCCTGCGCCAAATGCGGCGTCTGCAGTCAGGCCTGCCCGCTCGACATCGCGGAGATCGCGCAGGCGCACGGGCGCAAGGCCTTTCACGAAGACTGCACGCTATGCGGGCGCTGCGCCGAATACTGCCCGCAAGACGGCGTCATCCAACTCAAGTGGGGACCGTGGGCGCTGTTCGCCTCGGGCCGCGAATACTACAAGCGCCGCGTCAAGGCCGAGCTGCCCGACGGCAGCGTGAAGCCCGTGCGCTTCGCCGCGCGCGAGCATGCTTGAGGAACTCGCCGCCGGCCAGGTCGGCCTGCTCTCGGTGTGGCTGCTCGGCGTGTCGATGGGCATGACGGCTTGCACGGTGACCTGCATGCCCTTCCTCGGCACCTGGGCACTCGGCCGCGCCAGCGGCAGCGTCGAGGCGCTGGCGCATACCGCGACCTTCCTCGCCGGGCGCATGAGCACCTACACGCTGCTCGGCGCGCTCGCCGGCATGGCCGGCCTCGGTCTCGCCAAGGCGCTCGGCAGCGGCCTCGGCAATGCCGCCATCGGCGGCGCTTCGATACTGGCCGGCGTCTGGCTCGCGCTGCGGCCGGTGACCGGCTGCCGCAGCGCGCCGCCGGCGGCAAGGCCGCTGCGCTTCGAACGCAACGCGCGCCGCCGCCGCGACAGCCTGCCGCCGCTGTTCCTCGGCGCCGCGCTGAGTCTGGCGCCCTGCACGCCGCTCGCCTCCTTGCTGGCGCTGGCCGCGAATTCGAATTCGGCGGCGCAGGGGGCTTCGTATGGGTTCGTTTTCGGCCTCGGCGTCGCGGTGACGCCGGTGCTGATCCTGGTGCCGCTCGCCGGTCGCCTCGGCCGCGAAGTGCTCGCCAGCAGGCAATGGCTGGCCGGCTGGCTCAACCTCGCCGCCGCCGCGGTGCTCGTCGTACTTGGCCTGCGTCGGCTCTGGCTGGCGGCCTGAAGCCACCTTCTCCGCTTCAACCTTGCCAGAGATTCCGCAGCAGCTTGCGCGCCAGCACCGGCATGACGCGGCGGCGATAGGGCACGGGCACGACCGTGGTTTCCATCGGCTGGGTGCACTTGAGCAGGCGCTTGTCGAGCAGCGCCAGGCCGGCCTCGTCGAGCGGCTTGCCGACGAGCGGCTCCAGGCCGTCGATCAATTCGGGACGCGAAGAAGCGCCGGTACAGGCGCTGCGCAGTTCGGCGAGCGCCTCGCCCTCGCGGCGCAGCGCAATGGCAACGCCGACGGGCGGAAAATCGACGGCGCCGCGGATGCGGATCTTGTCGTAAGTGCTGAGCCAGCCGTCCGCCAGCGGCACTTCGACGGCGTAAAGCATTTCGTCCTTGCCGAGGGCCAGCCAGTCCATGCCGTCGTCGCGGTAGAACTCGGCCAGCGGCAGGCGGCGCACGCCTTGCGGCCCGAGCAGTTCGACCGTGGCGCCGAGCACCAGCAGCGCCGGCGCGACGTCGCCGCTGAAGGCGGCATAGCAGCGCGCGGATTTCGGCGCCACGCGGCAGATATCGCCGACCAGCTTCATGCAGAACTGGTTGCCTGTCCGCCAGGACTCGCTCTGGTTGTAGTACTGGCAGCGCGTGTCGAGGCAGAGGTTGCCGCAGAGCGTGGCCGCGGCGCGATGGGTCGGGCCGGCGACGGCGAGTGCGGCCTGGGCCAGCGCCGGCAGCCGCTGCTGGATGCGAACGTCGGCAGCGATCGTCGCCAGCGTGACGCCGGCGCCGATGCGCAGCTTGTCGTCGTCCGCGCGCAGCTCACGCAGTTCGGCCACGCCGCCGAGATCGATCAGCACTTCGGGCGACGCTAGGCCGCGGCGGATGTTGGGCAGCAAATCGGTACCGCCGGCGATGAAGCGGCTACCCGGATTTTCGGCGCGCAGCGCGACCGCGGCGGCGGCGCTTTGCGGACGGGCAAGGCGGAAATCGGGCAGCATCACGCGTCTCCTTGTTTGGCGGTCGGCGGCGGTTTCTTGTTGCCGCGCGGATGCAGCGCATCGAAGACGCGCAGCGGCGTGATCGGCAGCGCGGTGAAGCGATGGCCGGTGGCGTCCTCGACTGCGGCGGCGAGCGCCGACATGAAGCCCGAGAGCGGGCCTTCGCTCGCCTCCTTGGCGCCGAAGGGGCCGTTGGGATCGATGCTCTCGACGATATGCACCTCGATGTCGGGCGATTCGACGATGGTCGGCACGCGATAGTCGAGCAGGTTGGCCGCCATGTGGCGGCCGTTTTCGTAGACAGTCTCTTCGCTGATGGCCTGGCCCATGCCCATCCACACCGCGCCCTGCACCTGACCCTCGACCGACATCGGGTTGAGCGCGAAGCCGCAATCGATTGCGGCCCAGACCTTGTCGACGGTCACCGTGCCGAGGTCCATATCGACGCTGACCTCGACCGCCTGTGCGGTGTAGGAGAAGCCCATGCTCGAACCGACCGCGGCGCCGCGGTGCTTGCCGCCCTGGAACTCGGGCGGGCAGGTGAACGTGCCCTTGACGGTCAGCGTGCCGGTGCCGACCAGCGCTTCTTCGGCGATCTCGGCGAACGGAATCTGGCGCTCGGGATCGCCGCTGACGGCGGCGGCTTCGCCGAGCCAGACCACTTCGGATTCGTCGACCTTGAGCCGGCGCGCCGCCGAGGCGACGAGGATGCGCTTGAGGTTTTCGGCGGCGTCGGCCGCCGCGTTGCCGACCATGAAGGTGACGCGCGACGAGTAGGAGCCGTTGTCTTTCGGCGTGATCGCCGAATCGTTGGCGACGATGCGGATGCGGTGGTAGCCGATGCCGAGCACTTCGGCGACGACCTGGGTGATGATGGTCGAGGAGCCCTGGCCGATGTCGGAAGCGCCGGTGAGTATGGTCACCGCGGCGTCGAAGTCGAGCTTGAGAATGATCACCGCATGCGGTTCGCCCGACCAATGCACGGGCTTGGCCGAGCCGCTGACGAAATGCGAGCAGGCCATGCCGAGGCCCTTGCCGCGGCCGAGCTTGCCTTTGCGTTCGCGCCAGCCGCTGGCGGACTCCACCCAGTCGAGGCAATCGGGCAGGCCGTAGGAAGTGATGATGAGGCCGTTGATGGTTTCGGTCGGCGACTGGAGCAGGTTGCGCCGCCGCACTTCGAAAGGATCGAGGCCCAGTTCGGCGGCCATGCTGTCGAGCAGCGACTCGAAGGCGAAGCGGATGTTCACCGTGCCGTGGCCGCGCATGGCGCCGCAGGCCGGCGTATTGGCATAGACGCGGTAGCCGTCGTACTTGACGGCCGGAATGTCGTAGAGGCCGTTCAACAGCGCGCCGGAATAGAGGATGGTGACCAGGCCGTAGCCGCCGTAGGCGCCGCCGCGCTGCACGACTTCGGCGTCGCAGGCGGTGAGGCGGCCGTCGCGCGTGAGGCCGAGCTTGATGCGGATGTGGCTTTCGGGGCGGCCGCGGTGCGACAGGAAGGTTTCTTCGCGCGTCTGCAGCAGGCGCACAGTGCCGTTGGCGGCGCGCGCCAGCAGCGCGCAGATGACTTCGAAGTTGAGGCTCTCGGTGCGGTGGCCGAAGCCGCCGCCGACGAAGGGCTTGATGACGCGGATGTGCGCGGCTTCCATCTTCAGGCAGCGCGCCAACGTCAGGTGCACGTAGTAAGGCACCTGGGTCACCGACCACAGCGTCAGGTGGCCGCGCTCATTGTCCCAGGCCGCGAGCGCCGCGTTCGGCTCCATCATCGCGTGATGCACTTCGGCGCATTCGTAGGTCTCTTCGCGCACCAGCTCGGCGGCGGCAAAGCCGGCCTGGGTGTCGCCGAACTCGTTATGCACCTGGCGTTCGATGTTGTCGGGCTTGTTGTCGTGCAACAGCACGGCGCCGGGCTGGCGCGCGGCGGCGGCGGTGAAGTAGGCCGGCAGCTCGCGCACGCGCAGGCGGATGCGCGAGATCGCCAGCCGCGCCGTCGCCTCGTCGACGGCGGCGACGGCGGCGATCGGATCGCCGATGTAGCGCACCTTGTCGCGCGCGAGCGGGAATTCGTTCTGCGCGATCGGAATCACGCCGAAAGGCATGTCGCATGCGTCGCCGGTGATGACGGCGCGCACGCCGGGCGTCGCCACGGCCTCCGAGATATCGACTTCGAGCAGTTCGGCGTGGGCGTAGGGACTGCGCAGCAGCATGCCGACCAGGGCGTTGGCGGCCGGCATGTCGGCGGTATAGCGCGCGGTGCCGGTGACTTTCTCGACGCCGTCGACGAAGGGCAGGCGCGCACCGACGCCGTGGGGTTCCTTGGCGGTCTTGACGACGGCGATGCGGCGGTCGGGGGCGTTCATGCCGCCACCCCGGCATTCGCGGCGGCTTCGACCGACTCGATGATCTTGACGTAGCCGGTGCAGCGGCACAGGTTGCCGGCCAGGGCGGCGCGGATGGCGGCGCGGTCGGGCTTGGGGTTCTTGCGCAGCAGCGCCTCGGCGGCCATCAGCATGCCCGGCGTGCAGAAGCCGCACTGGGTACCGAGGTGTTCGTGGAAGGCGCGCTGCAAGCGCGACAGATTGCCGTCGCTGGCGAGGCTTTCCACCGTCTCGACGCGGCGTCCGGCGACGCTGTGCGCCAGCGTGCTGCACGCCAGGCGCGGCTCGCCGTCGACCAGCACGGTGCAGGCGCCGCATTCGCCGCCGTCGCAGCCCTGCTTGGTGCCGGTGAGGCCGAGGCCGTCGCGCAGGTAGTCGAGCAGCAGCGCGTTGTCGGCGACGGCGTCTTCGCGCCAGCGTCCGTTGACCCAGATGCCGAGTATGTTCTTCATGACGCGATCCTCGCTCCTATGGTTCCGCCGCCGGCGGTCGGGTAAAAAGCTGCCAGGGGAATGATTTGGTGTCAAACTATATCAGCACCCGGCCGTGCGGGGAAGTCCACGCCGCGCGGGTGCCGATCTTTCGCCACCACAAGTCAAAACAGGAATCCCCAATGGAACAACGCAACCGGTTCTACATCGACGGCCGCTGGGTCGCCGCGCACGGCAGCGGCAGTATCGACGTCTTCTCGCCCACCGACGGCGCGCGGCTGGCGACCATTCCGGCAGGCGACGCCGCCGACGCCGACGCCGCGGTGCGGGCAGCACGCCGCGCCTTCGACGCCTGGGCGGCGACCGCGCCGGCCGCGCGCGTCGCATTTCTGAAGAAGATCCAGGAGGGCCTGAAGGCCCGCGGCGACGAGATCGCCCGCAGCATCAGCCTCGAAATGGGCATGCCCTACAAGCTGTCGCAGCGCATCCAGGTCGGCTCGCCGGCCGCCTGTTTCGGCATGTACGCAAGGCTGCGGGCGGATTTTCCTTTCGAGGAACAGGTCGGCCATTCCAAGGTGCTGCGCGAGCCGGTCGGCGTCGTGGTCGCCATCACGCCCTGGAACTATCCGCTACACCAGATCGCGGCCAAGGTCGCCGCCGCCCGGGCCTCTCGTCCCGGCGATCCGCGGGCGCCGGACACCCCGCTCTGGCCGCTGGCCTCGAAAATGCAGCAGGAGCGGGGGCGCGAGTACATC
>JACRPB010000001.1 GCA_016214175.1 Rhodocyclales bacterium | reverse complement strand
CCGGCGACGGATGCGCGGCCCCTGGCGACGGTGGCGGCGGCCATCGCCGGGGCGCGCATCCTGCTGGTGGAAGACAACGCCCTCAATCAGCAGGTCGCCTGCGCCTTCCTCGAAAACGCCGGACTCACGGTCTGCGTCGCCAACAACGGCCAGGAGGCCCTCGCCGCGCTCGAAGCCGAAGCGTTCGATGCCGTGCTGATGGACCTGCAACTGCCGGTCATGGGCGGCATCGCCGCGACGCGCCACCTGCGCGCCGATCCGCGCTGGCAACACCTGCCCGTGATCGCCCTCACCGCCGCGGCACGGGCGCAGGATCGCGAGGAATGTCTCGCCGCCGGCATGAACGAGCACGTCGCCAAACCGGTCGACGCGCAGCGCCTGATCGAAGTCCTGCTGCGCTTCATTCCGTCGCGCCAGGCGACGCGACAGGCGACGCGCCAAGGCGGCACGCCGGCGGACGGCGCCGCGGTCGCCGCCCTGGCGCGGGACCTCGACGTCCTGCTGCGCCAGCACGATTTCGTCGCCCCGGAGATCCTGACGCACCTGCACGAATTGCTCGCCGCCGCGCCGGAACCTTTGCGTCAACTGGAACAAGCGATCTCGCGCTATGATTACGACAAGGCGCGCCGCGCGCTGGCCGACGCGGCTCGTGCGCTGAACATCGCCCTGGAACAGGATTCGTAATGCCCCCGAAAATGCCGTCAATCCTGCTGGTCGACGATGTGCCTTCGAATCTCGACGTATTGGCCGAGGCCTTGCGCCTCGAATACCGTATCAAGATCGCCACCAACGGCCCCGATGCCCTGCGCATCGCCGCCGAGGAGCCGCAGCCGGACCTGATCCTGCTCGACGTCATGATGCCGGGCATGGACGGCTTCGAAGTCTGCCGCCGCCTCAAGGACAATGCCGAGACGAAGAACATTCCGGTCGTCTTCGTCACGGCCAGCGACGGCAGCGCCGACGAGCAGCGCGGACTGGACCTCGGCGCCCTCGACTACATCACCAAGCCGTTTCACCTGCCGATCCTGCGCGCACGCGTGCGCAACCTGGTCGCCCTCAAGACGCGCGCCGACCTCCTCGAATCCCTGGCGCATTGCGACGCCCTGACCGGCATCCCCAACCGCCGCCGCTTCGACGAAGCCCTGGAAACGGAATGGCTGCGCTGCCAGCGCAACGCCCTGCCGCTGGCCGTGCTCATGATCGACATCGACCACTTCAAGCTCTACAACGACCACTTCGGCCACGGCGCCGGCGACCGCTGCCTGGTGACGCTGGCCACCCTGCTCACGCGCTTCCTGGCGCGCGCCGCCGATCTCGCGGCGCGCTACGGCGGCGAGGAGTTCGTCGTCATCCTGCCGGAAACCGATCTCGACGGCGCCGCCCGCCTGGCGGAGCGCCTGCGCCAGCAAGTCGTCGCCCAGGGCATTCCCCACGCGCCGGCGGCGGGCGTCCGCCACGTCACCATCAGCGTCGGTTGCGCCGCCGTCGTCCCCGCCGACGGCAAACCGTCCGCCGGCTTGCTGGCGGCGGCTGACCTCAAGCTCTACGAAGCCAAGGAACGCGGGCGCAATCGCGTCTGCTGCTAGGTCTCGCTCGGCCGGCGCGGCGCGGGAACGACAACGCGCCCGCGGACGCCGGCCGCGCGGTCTTTTCGAGTAAGCTTGCGTCCATCGTTTTGGGAGGAGATACCGTGGCGCCAGCCGACTTCCTCGCCGACGCCGAGCGCCTGCGCCGGCGCGCGATGGAATCCCTGTTCGGCCAGTTCGCCGAACTTTGCGACGGCGTGCTCGTGGTCGACCGCGAGGCCCGCGTCGTCTGGATGAACGAGCGCTATCCGAAGAAACTCGGGCTCGCGAACGCCGCCGCCGCCTTCGGCCGACCGGTCGAGGAGGTGATTCCCCACAGCCTGATGCGCGAAGTCGTCAATGGCGGCCGCCCGATCATGCTCGACCTGATGGAAGTGGGCGGCGAGTCGCTGGTCGTCACGCGGCTTCCGCTGCGCGACGACGACGGCGCCGTGATCGGCGCCATCGGCTTCGTTCTCTACGACGACGCGCGCCAACTGGCCCCGGTCGTCTCGCGCTACCAGCGGCTGCGCACCGATCTCGTCGACGCCCAGCGCAAGCTCGCCGAGGCGCGCCGCACCAAATACACTTTCAGCAGCTTCGTGGGCGCGACGCCGGCCTGCGTCGCGCTGAAGCAGGAGGCGCGCCGCGCCGCGCGCACCGCCTCGCCGGTGCTGATCCTCGGCGAAACCGGCACCGGCAAGGAACTGCTGGCGCAGGCCATCCACGCCGCCAGCCCGCGCGCCGACGGCCCCTTCGTCGCCGTCAACATCGCCGCCGTCCCCGATACCCTGCTCGAAGCCGAATTCTTCGGCGTCGCACCCGGCGCCTATACCGGCGCCGACCGCCGCGGCCGCGACGGCAAGTTCAAGCTCGCCGACGGCGGCACGCTGTTCCTCGACGAAATCGGCGACATGTCGCCGGCGCTGCAAGCCAAGCTGCTGCGGGCGCTGCAAGAGCGCGAGATCGAGCCGGTCGGCTCCAACCGCTTGCTGCGCGTCGACGTGCGCATCGTCGCCGCCACCAGCCGCGACCTCGCGCGCGAAATCGCCGCCGGGCGCTTTCGCGCCGACCTCTATTACCGGCTCGCCGTCGTCACCCTGAGCATCCCGCCGCTGCGCGAACGCCTAGCCGACCTGCCGCTGCTGTGCGAATTCCTCGCCGACGGCCTCTGCCGCCAGTTGTCGCTGCCGCCGCAGGACGTGCCGCCGCCGCTGCTCGACCGCTTGCGCCGCCACGACTGGCCCGGCAACGTGCGCGAACTCGCCAACGCGCTCGAACGAGCGCTGCTGATGGCGGACGGCAACGCAGACCCTGGCCGACGCCGAGCGCAGCGCCATCCGCGCTGCGCTGCAAAGCTGCGAGGGCAACAAGGCGCAGGCGGCGAAACTGCTCGGCATCGCGCGCGCTTCGCTGTACGAGAAACTGACTGCGTTGGGCATCGCCCCTTGAAAGCGTCCGCCGCAGCGGACAAGCCGTCCGCGAATACGGACACCCAGGCCGCCCCGGCGCCGGCTGCCGGCATCGTTTTCCTTTGGCGATCAGCGACTTCGCCACGCAGGCACGCTCCCTGCGTCGCAAGCGCGTTTTGCCATAACGACAAGAGGAGAAACGACGATGACTGGCATCGCCCACGCACCGGATCGCCGCTCGCCGCCCGCCGCGACCAATCGCCCGGCGCTGACCGAACGCGAACAAGACATCCTGCTGATGGCCGCCCTCGGCACCAGCAACAAGCACATCGCCCGCCGTATCAAGGTCAGCGTTCGCACGGTCGAGAATCACCGCACCGACCTGCGCCGCAAGCTCGGCATCGGCACCGTCGGCCGCCTGGAAGCCATGTTGGCGGTGGTCCTGCGCCACAACAGCAAACGCGTCGCCGAACTGCTCGACGTTGATGAACAGACCGTCGAGCACCAGCGCTCTGCGCTGCGCCTGTCACTGAGCTAACGCCCGGGGCTCCGATGAACCACCTCGCATCATGAAACCTGCCGACTCCGCATTGCCCCAGAGCAGCAAATGGGTCCGCCCCTCCCCTCCTCCCCTCACGGGGAGGCTTCTAATTGGCTCGCTGCGCTCGAATACACCCACTTGCGCTCGCCCACGTATGTCACGTTAAGGAGCCCGCCATGCCCCTGTCCCAGCACCCGGTCGCCGCCTCGCTGCGCGCCGTCGATACCGGCAAGATCGTCAGCGCGCGCGACGCGGTGAGCCTGATCCGCGACGGCGACACCGTCGCCACCGGGGGCTTCGTCGGCATCGGCTTCGCGGAAAACATCGCCGTGGCGCTCGAAGCGCTGTTCCTCGAACGCGCCGCAGAGGACGTGGGCGGCCTCGGCCGGCCGCGCAACCTGACCCTCGTCTATGCCGCCGGCCAGGGCGACGGCAAAGAGCGCGGACTTAACCACCTCGGCCATGACGGCCTCGTCGCCCGCGTCATCGGCGGCCACTGGGGACTCGTCCCAAAATTGCAGCAACTGGCGGTGGCCAACCGTATCGAGGCCTACAACCTGCCGCAAGGCGTGATCACCCATCTCTACCGCGACATCGCCGCCGGCAAGCCCGGCACGCTGACGCGCGTCGGCCTCGGCACCTTCGTCGATCCGCGTCTGTCCGGCGGCAAGCTCAACGAGAAGACCACGGCCGACCTGGTGCGGCTGATGGAAATCGACGGCGAGGAATATCTGTTCTACAAGGCCTTTCCGATCCACGTCGGCATCATCCGCGGCACCACCGCCGATCCCGACGGCAACATCACCATGGAGAAGGAAGCGCTGACGCTGGAAGCCCAGGCCATCGCCATGGCCGCGCACAACTCGGGCGGCATCGTCATCGCCCAGGTCGAGCGCATCGCCGAGCGCGGCACGCTCAACGCGCGCCAGGTGAAGATCCCCGGCATCCTGGTCAATTGCGTGGTGGTGGCGGAAAAGCCTGAATACCACATGCAGACCTTCATCGAGCAGTACAACCCGGCCTTCTCCGGCGAGATCCGCGTGCCGCTGTCGGCGATTCCCGTCATGGAGATGTCGGAGCGCAAGATCATCGCCCGCCGCGCCGCCATGGAAATCGCCGCCAACGCCGTCGTCAATCTCGGCATCGGCATGCCGGAGGGGGTCGCCGCGGTCGCCACCGAGGAGCGCATCCTCGACCTGATGACCCTGACCGCCGAGCCCGGCGTCGTCGGCGGCATCCCGGCCGGCGGCCTCAATTTCGGCGCCGCGACCAATACCCAGGCCATCATCGACCAACCAAGCCAATTCGACTTCTACGACGGCGGCGGCCTCGACATCGCCTTTCTCGGCCTCGCCCAGGCCGACCGCGCCGGCAATCTCAACGTCTCCAAGTTCGGCCCGCGCCTGGCCGGCGCCGGCGGCTTCATCAACATTTCGCAAAACGCCAAGAAGGTCGTCTTCGTCGGCACGT
>JACRPB010000292.1 GCA_016214175.1 Rhodocyclales bacterium | reverse complement strand
CACCTGGGCACCCCAGTAGGACATCTGCCCCCAGGGCAACAGGTAGCCGAAGAAGGCTTCGCCCATCAGGCAGAGGAAGATCAGCACGCCGAAGATCCAGATCAGCTCGCGCGGCTTGCAATAGGAGCCGTAGAGCATGCCGCGGAACATGTGCAGATAGACGACGATGAAGAAGGCCGATGCGCCGGTCGAATGCATGTAGCGGATCAGCCAGCCCCAGGGCACGTCGCGCATGATGTACTCGACGCTGGCGAAGGCCACCGGCACGCCGGAGCCGTTGAGCGACGCGTCGGGCTTGAAGTGCATGGTCAGGAAGATGCCGGTGACGATCTGATTCACCAGGACCAGCAAGGCCAGGGAGCCGAAGAAGTACCAGAAATTGAAGTTCTTCGGCGCGTAGTACTTGGCCAAATGTTCGTTCCAGAGGGCCGTCGCCGGAAAGCGGGCATCGACCCACTCCAGCATGCCGCCCAGAAGCGAGCCGTCGGACTTGAACTTGTCTTGATTCGTGCTGGCCATCGCTTACGCCCCCTTGCTGTCTTCGCCGATGATGATCTTGGCGTCGCTCAGATACTTGTGCGGTGGAACTTCGAGATTGTCCGGCGCCGGCTTGTTCTTGTAGACGCGGCCGGCCAGGTCGAACGTCGAGCCGTGACAGGGGCAGAGAAAGCCGCCGGTCCATTCGGGATCGATGCCCGACTCGGCGCCGGTCTTGAACTTGTCGGTCGGCGAGCAGCCGAGGTGCGTACAAATGCCCACGGCCACCATGTATTCGGGCTTGATCGAGCGGTTCTCGTTCTTGGCGTAGTCGGGCTGCATGTGACGTTCCGACTTCGGGTCGGAAACCTTGGCATCGACCGTTCTCAGTCCGTCGAGCATCTCCTTGGTCCGATGGATGATCCACACCGGCTTGCCGCGCCATTCAACGGTCATCATCTGGCCAGGCGCCAGCTTGCTGATATCGACCTCGACCGGAGCGCCGGCCGACTTGGCCCGCTCGGACGGCGCAAAACTGGCGAGAAACGGCACTGCGGCGGCGACCCCCGCCACGCCGCCGACGGTCGCCGTGGCAACGATCAGGCGACGCCGACCGCAATCCACTTTTTCGTCACAGCTCATGGTTAATTCCCTGAAGGTGGAAAGGCTAGAATCCAAAACCGGGCGATTATACCGAAGCCGGCAGGCGAATTAAAGCCCGGTGTAGACCCGACTTATGGCCTCGACTCGCCGCTTCGGCTCCGAGCAGAACCAATCCGCCACGTTCCGGCTTCCGGAAGTGGCGACAAAACAGGCGCCGCCTTAGGGTATCCTTCGGGCCGGTTCAAAAATCGATGTGACGGCGCCGTGCCCTCGCCGTCGGATGGCAAGCGCAGCGACCGCCGTAGGAGCAAGAAGTGACAAATATCGCCATTTACGATTCCACCCTGCGCGACGGAGCCCAGGCCCAGGGCATTTCCTATTCGGTGGACGACAAGATCAAGATCGTCGAACAGTTGGACGAGTTCGGCATTCGCTATATCGATCAAGAACGCCAGGATCATCGCCTTCGGCAGCACCTGCAAGGTCGGCGCCGACGCCGCGGCCGACGGCAACGTCCGCTCGCTGCTGCAAGCCGGCACGCAAGCCGTCGCCGTGTTCGGCAAAAGCTGGGACTTCCAGGTCACCGACATCCTGCGCACGACCCTGGAAGAAAACCTGCGCATGATCGGCGACACGATCCGCTTCCTAAAACAGCAGGGCGTGGAAGTGGTGTTCGACGCCGAGCATTTCTTCGACGGCTACAAGGCCAATCCCGACTACGCCATGCAGACGCTGACCACCGCGGCAGACGCCGGCGCCGACAGCCTTTGCCTGTGCGACACCAACGGCGGCGCCTTCCCCGACGAGATATTCGACATCGCCCGTGCGGTCACGAGCCGCTTCGCGCTCGCCGTCGGCATCCACTGCCACAACGACGGCGAAATGGCCGTGGCCAACTCGATAGCAGCCGTGCGCGCCGGCGCGACCCAGGTTCAGGGCACCATCAACGGCATCGGCGAACGCTGCGGCAACGCCAACCTGTGCTCCATCATCCCCAACCTGCAGCTCAAGCTGGGCTTCGCCTGTGTTCCGCCGGAGCGCATCGGGCACCTGACCTCGCTGGCGCGCTACGTCAGCGAAATCGCCAACCTCGCGCCCAACGACAAGGCGCCCTATGTCGGCAGCCACGCCTTCGCCCACAAGGGCGGCATGCATATCGACGCGGTGAACCAGACGCCGACCGCCTACGAGCACATCGACCCGGAGCGGATCGGCAACCGTCGCTCCATCCTGATGTCGGGAGTCGCCGGTCGCAGCACCCTGCTGGCGACCATCAACGCCATCGATCCCTCGGTTACGCGGGATTCGCCGGAAACCCAGCGCGTCATGGACCGGCTCAAGCAGCTCGAACACGAGGGCTACCAGTTCGAGACCGCCGAAAGCTCCTTCGAACTGGTCGTGCGCAAGGTGCTCGGCAAATATCGGCCCTGCTTCGAGTTGGGGGAGTTCAAGGTCATCGTCAACGAACCCGCGGTCAATGGCATGAATTCCTCGGCCATGATCAAGATCCGTGTCGGCGACGTCGAGGAAATCACCGCCGCCGAAGGCGACGGCCCGGTCAATGCGCTCGACAATGCGGTACGCAAGGCGCTGGAGCGCTTCTACCCGGCGATCAAGGAAATCAAGCTCACCGACTACAAGGTGCGCGTACTCGATTCCGACATGGCCTCGGCCGCCAAAGTGCGCGTACTGATCGAGTCGACCGACCACCGCGAGAGTTGGACCACCATCGGCGTCTCGACCGACGTCATCAACGCCTCCTGGCTGGCGCTGGTCGACGCCATTGAATACAAGCTGGTCAGGGACCAGGAGCGGCAGGCCGCCTGACGCGGCCCGCCGGCCGCGGCTTACAGCGCCGCGACCACCTGATCGCCCATTTCCGAGCACGACACCTTCTTCGTTCCCGGCTCGTAGATGTCGCCGGTGCGATAGCCGGCGGCCAGCACCTTCTTCACCGCCGCATCAATACGACCGGCGGCGACTTCGTCGTTGAAGGTGTAGCGCAGCATCATCGACACGGAGAGTATCGTCGCCAGCGGGTTCGCCAGATTCTTGCCGGCGATGTCCGGCGCGGAACCATGGCAAGGTTCGTACATGCCCTTGTTGTTCTCGTCGAGCGAGGCGGAGGGCAGCATGCCGATGGAGCCGGTCAGCATCGAGGCTTCGTCGGAGAGGATGTCGCCGAAGATGTTGCCGGTGACCATCACGTCGAACTGCTTGGGATTGCGCACCAGTTGCATCGCCGCATTGTCGACCAGCATGTGGCTGAGTTCGACGTCCGGATACTCGGGCGCGATCTCGATCATCACGTCGCGCCACAACTGCGTGGTTTCCAGCACGTTCATCTTATCGACCGAGCAGACCTTCTTGTTGCGTTTCTGCGCGGCCTTGAAGGCAACGCGGCCGATGCGGCGGATTTCGTCCTCGCTGTAGATCATCGTATTGCGGCCGACGCGCTTGCCGTTTTCGACCGTGATGCCGCGCGGCTCGCCGAAGTAGATGTCGCCGGTGAGTTCGCGCACGATCATGATGTCGAGGCCGGACACGACTTCGGGCTTCAGCGTCGAGGCGTTGGCGAGTTCCGGATACAGCACCGCCGGACGCAGGTTGGCGAACAGGTTCAGGTCCTTGCGGATGCCGAGCAGACCCCGCTCCGGACGCAGCGGACGCGGGTTGTTATCCCATTGCGGACCGCCGACGGCGCCCAGCAGCACGGCATCCGCCGCGCGGGCGATGTTCTGCGTGGCTTCGGGATAGGGCGAGCCGGCGGCATCGACGGCACAGCCCCCGAGGAGCGCATGCTCGGTTTCGATCTTCATGCCTTCCGACTTGAACACGTCGAGCACGCGCAGAGCTTGCGCAACGATTTCGACGCCGATGCCGTCGCCGGGGAGAACGCAAATCTTCATTTTCTTGTTCCTTTCTATTCAGTTTTCAATTCGTTGTTGGTGCTGGTGCGCTTGAAACCCGCCGAGCGCGACGGGTGGTCGTCGCCGCTTCGCCGCTTTCGCGGCCCACGGCTCGCTTTGCACAGCGAG
>JACRPB010000291.1 GCA_016214175.1 Rhodocyclales bacterium | reverse complement strand
CCAGCGCCCGCGCGAAAGCCGCCGACTCGCCGAGGCCGCGCACGTCGGCGCCGACACGCTCGATGACGCGATTGAAGTACTGGCGCGCGGTGACGAGGTCGCTGCCGACGCGCGAAATCAGCAGGCGGTCGAACTGGGCGCCGCCCCACCACAGCGTGAAGGCCAGCACCGCCGGCAGCACGACGACCATCGGCAGCAGCGCCAGCAGCAACAGCCGCAAGCGCACCGGCAGCGCCGGCAAGCGCCGGCTAGCCGGCGCAGCACTAATTGCCCCCCTCCCCCCATCCCCCGCCCCAGGGCGGGGGTGACGCAAGTTCGCCGCTTCGCGGCTCAAATAGGTTGGCGGCACCACTTCTGCGGATGTCGTATAGGGATGGCTCACGCGCCCCACTCGGCGCACTTGCGGTCGAGGGTCTTGCGCGAAACGCCGAGGCGGCGCGCCGCTTCGGCCTTGTTGTGAGCGCTGGCGGCGAGCACGCGCAGGATGTGGCGCTTCTCGATGGCGTCGAGCGGCAGATCTTCCTCGGGCGCTTCGGCTGCGTCGCCCTCGTCCATGCAACCGGCGGGAAAGCTGCCGAGGATCAGGAAGCGCTCGACGACGTTGCGCAGTTCGCGCGCATTGCCGGGCCAGGCGTAGCCGCGCATGCGCTCCAGTTGCGCCGGCTCGATGTCCACCGGCGCCATGCTCAGTTGCGCCGCCACCTGGCGCACGAAATGGGCGGCCAGGGGGGCGATGTCCTCGCGCCGCTGGCGCAGCGGCGGGATGTGCAGGTTCATGACGTTGAGCCGATAGTAGAGATCCTGGCGGAAGCGACCGCTCGCCACTTCCTGCGCCAGGTCGCGGTTGGTGGCGGCGAGGATGCGCACGTCGACCGGAATCTCGCGCTCGGCGCCGACCGGACGGATTTTCTTGTCCTCGATCACGCGCAGCAGCTTGGTTTGCAGCGCCGGCGGCAGTTCGCCGACTTCGTCGAGGAACAGCGTGCCGCCCTGGGCGTAGAAGAACAGGCCTTCGCGCGACGAGGCGGCGCCGGAAAACGCGCCCTTGAGGTGGCCGAAGAGTTCGCTCTCGATCAGTTCCGGCGCGATGGCGCCGCAATTGACCGGCACGAAAGGGCTGGCGGCGCGCGGCGAGAGGTTGTGCAGCGCGCGCGCCGTGACTTCCTTTCCGGTGCCGGACTCGCCGGTGATCAGCACCGTCGTCGGCAGCGGCGCCAGGCGCTGCACCACGGCGCGGATGTTGGCGATGGTCGCCGAAGCGCCGATGAGGCCGTCGCCCACCGGTTCGGGCGCGCCGAGTTCGCGGCGCAGCACGAAATTCTCGCGCTTCAGGCGCGCGCGGTCGAAACAGCGGCCGATGGCGTTGAGGATCTGGTTGATGCGGAAGGGCATGAGGTTGAAGTCGGCGGCGACGGCGCGCAGGGCCTGGATCGCCATTTCGAGGTCGGCGAAGGCGGTGATCAGGATCACTTCGCTGTGCAGGCCGGCGGCGCGCATGTGCTGCAGCCAGGCCAGGCCGGTGGTGCCGGGCATCATGTTGTCGAGCACGATGAGGTCGAAGTGGCGGGCGTCGATCAGCCTCGCCGCCTCGTCGATGTTGGCCGCCGTGTCGACGTGGCCGCAACGCCCGGCCAAGGCGCGCGACAGAAAGCTGCGCATGCCCGGTTCGTCGTCGACGACGAGGGCGGAATACTGCTGCCAGTGGCCGAAGGCCTCTTCGAGGACGGGGGCGGTGGGGGCAGCGGACGGGGCGGGGGTCATGGGCAATGGCCGGCGGCGAGGAGGGCCGATTGTCGGCGCGAATGGGACATTTTGTCCATCCGCAGCGCAGCATCCACAATGTGATCAGGTCTTTTTGTCCCGGTGCGCGGCGACGAATGTTTATAACTTACTGTGGATAAACATATATTCCATTCTGGCACTACTGTTGCAATGGCTCCTCCGATGGACCCTGGCTTTCGCCAGTCCGTCCAGACAAGAACAGGAGGAGTTCAGGAATGAAACTTAACAGGCGGCAGTTCTTCAAGATCTGCGGCGCCGGCATGGGAGGGTCGTCCGTCACCCTGATGGGCTTCTCGCCGACGCCGGCCCTGGCGGAGGTGCGAACGTTCAAGCTCGCCCGCGCCACGGAAACCCGCAACATGTGCCCGTACTGCTCGGTCGGTTGCGGCCTACTCATCTACTCGACCGGCGACAAGTCGAAGAACACCAAGGCCGACATCATCCACATCGAGGGCGATCCGGACAATCCGGTGAATCGCGGCTCGCTGTGCCCGAAGGGCGCCGGCGTGCTCGACATGGTCAAGAGCCCGAACCGGCTCAAGTTCCCCGAGGTGCGCGAAGCCGGTTCCGGCGAGTGGAAGCGCGTCTCCTGGGACGAGGCCTTCACTCGCATCGCCAAGCACATGAAGGCGGATCGCGACGCCAACTTCGTCGCCCAGAACAAGGACGGCCTCACGGTCAACCGCTGGAGCAGTTTCGGTTTCCTCGCCTCGTCGGCCGCCGCCAACGAAGCCGGCTACCTCAGCCACAAGGTGCTGCGCTCCCTCGGCGTCGTCGGCATCGACACTCAAGCACGCATCTGACACTCCCCGACGGTAGCCAGTCTGGCTCCGACGTTTGGGCGTGGCGCGATGACGAATCACTGGGTCGACATCAAGAATGCCGACCTCGTCCTCATCATGGGCGGCAACGCGGCCGAGGCGCACACCTGCGGCTTCAAGTGGGTGCAGGAAGCCAAGCAGACGCGCAAAGCCAAGCTCGTGGTCGTCGACCCCCGCTTCACTCGTTCCGCCGCCGTGGCGGACTACTACGCGCCGCTGCGCGCGGGCTCGGACATCGCCTTCCTCGGCGGCGTCATCAACTACCTGCTCGCCAACGACAAGATTCACCACGAGTACGTCAAGGCCTATACCAACGCGAGCTTCCTCATCAATCCGGACTTCAAGTTCGAGGATGGCCTCTTCTCCGGCTACGACGCCGAGAAGCGCAAGTACGACAAGGCCACCTGGGGCTACCAGTTGGACAAGGACGGCTACGTCAAGGTCGATGAGACGCTGCAAGATCCCAACTGCGCGTTCCAGTTGCTGAAGCAGCACTACGGCCGCTACACGCCGGAGCTGGTGAGCAAGGTCACGGGCACGCCCAAGGACGCCTTCCTCAAGGTCTGCGAGCACATCGCGGAAACCGCGGCGCCCAACAAGACCATGACCATCCTCTACGCGCTGGGCTGGACGCAGCACTCGGTCGGTTCGCAGAACATCCGGACGATGGCCATCATCCAGACCCTGCTCGGCAACATGGGCATGGCCGGCGGCGGCATCAACGCGCTGCGCGGCCACGCCAACGTCCAGGGCATCACCGACCAGTGCCTGTTCGGCGCCAACCTTCCCGGCTATCTGACCAATCCGCTGGAGAAGGACAAGACCGTCGACGACTACCTGACGGCGCGCACGCCCAAGCCGTTGCGGCCCAACCAGATGAACGTCCCGCAGAGCTACCCGAAATACGACTGGCTGCCCAAGCTCGACGGCGCCTACGACACCCTGGCGCTGTTCGAGAAAATGCACCAGGGCAAGATCAACGGCTTCGTCTGCCAGGGCTTCAATCCGCTGGCCTCGGTCGCCAACAAGAAGAAGGTGGGCGACGCGCTGGCCAAGCTCAAGTACTTGGTGGTGATCGATCCGCTGGCGACCGATACCTCCGAGTTCTGGAAGCCCCACGGCGAGTTCAACGAGGTCGATGCCGCCAAGGTGCCGACCGAAGTGTTCCGCCTGCCCTCCACCTGCTTCGCCGAGGAGACCGGTTCCTTCACCAACTCCGGCCGCGTCATCCAATGGCACTGGAAGGCCGCCGACGCGCCGGGCGAAGCCATGTCCGACCGCGAAATCGTCGCCGGCCTGTTCCTCAAACTGAAGGAGATGTACGCCAAGGACGGCGGCGCCCTGCCCGACCCGATCCTCAACGTCACCTGGCCCTACCGCATCGCCGCCAAGCCGACGCCCGAAGAACTGGCGATGGAAATCTCCGGCAAGGCGCTCGGCGACGTCTTCGATCCCAAGGACAAGACCAAGGTCCTGGTCAAGGCCGGCGAGCAACTCGCCGGCTTCGCCCAACTGCGCGACGACGGTTCCACCGCCTGCGGCAACTGGATCTACGGCGGCTCCTGGTCGCAGGCCGGCAACCTGATGGCGCGGCGCGACAACGCCGATCCGTCGGGCCTCGGCCAGACGCTGAACTGGGGCTACGCCTGGCCCGCCAACCGGCGCATCATCTACAACCGCGCCAGTTGCGACCCGGCCGGCAAGCCCTGGGACCCGAAGCGCACCGTGCTGAAGTGGAGCGGCGAGAAGTGGGCCGGCAACGACATCCCCGACATGCGCCCCGACGCCGCGCCCGACCAGGGCGTTGGCCCCTTCATCATGAACCCCGAGGGCGTGGCGCGGCTGTTCGCCGCCGGCATGGCCGACGGTCCTTTCCCAGAGCACTACGAGCCCTTCGAAACGCCGCTGGACAAGAATCCCTTCCATCCCGGCAACCCGAAGGCGCTCAGCAATCCGGCGGCGCGGGTGTACAAGGGCGACATGGAGGTGTTCGGCAAGGCCAAGGACTTCCCCTACGTCGCCACCACCTATCGCCTGGTCGAGCATTTCCATTTCTGGACCAAGCACGCGCGCATCAACGCCGTCTTGCAGCCCGAGCAATTCGTCGAAATCGGCGAAGAGCTGGCGAAGGAGAAAGGCATCGCCAACGGCGACAAGGTCAAGGTGCGCTCGAACCGCGGCTTCATCAAGGCCATCGCCGTGGTGACGAAGCGGATCAAGGCCCTCGACGTGGACGGCAAGAAGGTGCACACCGTCGGCATCCCGATCCACTGGGGCTTCAAGGGGCTGACCAAGCCCGGCTTCATCACCAACACGTTGACGCCTTTCGTCGGCGACGCCAACGCCCAGACGCCGGAGTTCAAGGCGTTCCTGGTCAACATCGAACGAGCATAAGGAGGCGCACATGGCACTGCAATCGCTAGACATCGCGCGCCGCTCGGCGACGACCACGTCGTCGCCTTCGGTGCGCCAGACCACGGAAATCGCCAAGCTGATCGACGTCTCCGCCTGCATCGGCTGCAAGGCCTGCCAGGCGGCGTGCATGGAGTGGAACGACATCCGCGACGACGTCGGCTGGAACTTCGGCATCTACGACAATCCGACCAATCTCTCGGAGAACTCGTGGACGGTGATGCGCTTCGCCGAAGTCGAGGAAGCCGGCCGGCTGGAGTGGCTGATCCGCAAGGACGGCTGCATGCACTGCGCCGATCCGGGCTGCCTCAAGTCCTGCCCGGCGCCCGGCGCTATAGTCCAGTACGCCAACGGCATCGTCGATTTCCACGAAGAGAACTGCATCGGCTGCGGCTACTGCGTCACCGGCTGCCCCTTCAACGTGCCGCGCCTGTCGCAGAAGGACGGCAAGGCCTACAAATGCACCTTCTGCTCGGATCGCGTCGCCGTCGGCCAGGCGCCGGCCTGCGTCAAGGCCTGCCCGACCGGAGCGCTGCAATACGGCACCAAGGAGCAGATGAAGGACCACGCCGCCAAACGCGTCAAGGACCTCAACGAGCGCGGTTTCAAGAGCGCGGGGCTGTACGACCCGCCGGGGGTCGGCGGCACCCATGTCATGTACGTGCTGCACCACGCCGACCGGCCCCAGCTCTACAGCAACCTGCCGGCCGATCCGGGCATCAGCCCGATGGTGCCCCTGTGGAAGGGCATCGCCAAGCCGCTGGCCACCGCCACCATGGCGCTGGTCGGCCTCGCCGGGCTGTTCCACTACGTGATGAAGGGTCCCAACGAAGTCTCGAAAGAGACCGAAAAGGAACTGGAAAAAGAGGAGGCCGTATGATCCGCGATCCGCAAGACCTGCAACGCTACACGGCGTCGGAGCGGGCCAACCACTGGGTGGTGGGGATGTGCTTCATCCTGCTCGCCCTGTCGGGGCTGGCCTTCTTCCACCCGCTGTTCTGGCCGCTGACCAACCTCTTCGGCGGCGGCACCTGGACGCGCATTCTCCATCCCTTCCTCGGCGTGCTGATGGGCGTCTCCTTCCTCGTCATGTACAAGCGCTTCCGGGCGCTCAACGTCATGGCGACGACGGACTGGGAATGGGTGAATCGCGTTCAGGAGATGGTGGACGGCGACGATCACAACATGCCGGAGCAAGGCAAGTACAACGGCGGCCAGAAGCTTCTGTTCTGGGCCCTGGCGATCGGCACGCTGCTGCTGTTCGTCTCCGGCATCGTCCTGTGGCGCGCCTACTTCACCTTCCCGGTCGGTCTGGTACGCTTC
>JACRPB010000307.1 GCA_016214175.1 Rhodocyclales bacterium | reverse complement strand
TGTCGGAACGCGAAGCCGGCGGCTTCTACGCCGTGCACAAGGAACGTCCTTTCTTCAAGGATCTCGTCCAGTTCATGAGCTCGGGCCCGGTGATGATCCAGGTGCTGGAAGGCGAGAACGCCATCGCCAAGAACCGCGAACTGATGGGCGCCACCGATCCGAAGAAGGCCGACAAAGGCACCATTCGCGCCGACTTCGCCGCGAGCATCGACGCCAACGCCGTCCATGGTTCCGACGGCGCCGAGACGGCGGCCGTGGAAGTCGCCTATTTCTTTCCGGAACTGAACGTTTTTTCCGGCCGTTAAGTCAGACCGAGATGTCCCTCAACCTGCTCGATTTCGATGCCGAAGGCCTGACCGCCTGGTTCGCGCAAGAAGGCGAAAAGCCCTTCCGCGCGCGCCAGGTGCTGCGCTGGATGCATCAGTTCGGGCGGGACGATTTCGATGCCATGACCGACATCGCCAAGAGCTTGCGCGAAAAGCTCAAGGGCAAGGCGGTCGTTGCGCCGCCGCCGCTGATGAGCGACAAGCGCTCCGACGACGGCACGCGCAAATTCCTTTTTGACGTCGGCAGCGGCAATGCCGTCGAGACGGTTTTCATACCCGAGGACGATCGCGGCACGCTGTGCGTGTCGACACAGGCCGGCTGCGCCCTCGATTGCGCCTTCTGCTCGACCGGCAAGCAGGGCTTCAACCGCAATCTGACGACGGCGGAAATCATCGGCCAGGTCTGGCAGGCGAACCGTGTACTCGGAGCGACGCCCAAGGACGAGCGCATCATCAGCAATGTCGTGCTGATGGGCATGGGCGAGCCGCTCGCCAATTTCGCCAATGTCGTTCCCGCGCTGCGCCTGATGCTGGACGACAACGCCTACGGGTTGTCGCGGCGGCGGGTGACGGTGTCGACCTCGGGCATCATGCCGGCCATCGACCGCCTGGGCGACACCGTGCCGGTGGCGCTGGCCGTTTCGCTGCATGCGCCCGACGATGCGCTGCGCGACCGCCTAGTACCGCTCAACCGCAAGTATCCGCTGGCCGAACTGATGGCGGCGTGCCGTCGCTATCTGGACAAGTCGCCGCGCGACTTCATTACCTTCGAGTACGTGATGCTGGACGGCAT
Organism: Rhodocyclales bacterium; assembly: GCA_016214175.1. Taxonomy (GTDB): domain Bacteria; phylum Pseudomonadota; class Gammaproteobacteria; order Burkholderiales; family Rhodocyclaceae; genus Nitricoxidireducens. The sequence goes on along the minus strand of JACRPB010000307.1, from coordinate 14,185 downwards.
CAACGACAGCGACGCCCATGCCCGCGCCCTGCTGGCGCTGGTGCGTCAGGTGCCGGCGAAGTTCAATCTGATTCCCTTCAATCCCTTCCCGCGCACGGAGTTTCGCCGTTCGCGCCCCGAGCGCATACGCCGCTTCCAGGAAATTCTGCTCGATGCAGGCTATGTGACGACCCAGCGCAAGACGCGCGGCGACGATATCGATGCCGCCTGCGGCCAGCTTGCCGGGCAGGTGCGCGACAAGTCGCGCCGCACTATTCCGCTGACGCAACAGGGAGCCATGGCATGAAAGTCTGGTCGGTGTGCTTGCTGCTTGTTCTTGCTGCCTGTTCGGGGACGCCCACCGTGTCGGACGGAAGCTCCAATCAGGCCGTCTCCCAGCAGGCATCGACGAGCGATGCGCAGAGGCGGGCCAAGGTCCACACCGAACTCGCGTCCGGCTACTTGCAGCTTGGCCGGCTCGGCGTGGCGCAGGACGAGGCGCGCATCGCCATCGAAGCCGATCCCGGCTACGCCCCCGGTTACAACCTGATGGGCCTCATCCATATGAACCTCCATGAGAATGCGCCGGCGGAGGAACACTTTCTGAAGGCCTTGCGTCTGGCGCCGGGCGATCCCGAAATCAGCAACAATTACGGCTGGTTTCTTTGCCAGACGGACCGGGAAAAGCAATCGATCCCCCATTTCATGACGGCGATCAAGAACCCTCTCTATGGGACGCCGTCCAAGTCGATGACGGCGCTCGGCTTGTGCTACCTGAAATTGAAAGACGACCGCCTGGCCGAGGAATATCTGTCCAAGGCGCTGCGCGCCGACGGCAGCAGCAATGTCCAAGCACTGTATTGGCTGAGCGACATCTACTACCGCAACCGCCGCTACAACGAGGCGCGCCGGAGTTTGGGCGACTTGCACAAGGTGATGGAACCCACCTCACAGTCGGTCTGGCTGGCCTTGCTCGTGGAGCGCAAGATTGGCGACCGCGAGGGCGAGGCGCGATTTGCCTCGCAACTGCGACGCAAGTTCCAGGGCGCACCGGAGCACCAAAAACTGATCCAGGGACAGTACGAGTGAGTGAAACCAGCGACATCAGCGAACTAGGTCCGGATGCAGACGTTGCCGTGAATCCGGACGAGGCACCGGCGGCCGCCGAAGCGCCGACGGCGCAATTGCCGGGACGCTTCCTGCGCGAAGCGCGCGAGGCGAGGAATCTGGCCGTCTACGAAGTCGCGCAATCGCTCAAGTTCAGTCCGCGCCAGATCGAGGCCATCGAAGCCGACGACTACGCGGCGCTTCCGCCCGGCACGACCTTTCTGCGTGGTTTCGTGCGTGGCTACGCCAAGCTGTTGAAGCTCGATCCCCTGCCGCTGCTCGATATGCTCAGCGCGCAAGCGCCGGCTGCGCTGCCGGATGTGCGGGCGCCGCAGAACATGGGCGTTGCGGCGTCGCCGGTTGTGGCCAGCCGCCGCTCCTCGCGCCCGATGCTGCTGGGCTCCGCCGCGCTCGCCTTGCTCGTTCTGGCGCTTGCCGCCTGGCATTTTCTCGCCGCGCCCGGCACTCCGGCAAAGGCGCCCGTCGTCCCCGGCAGCGAAGTCGCCGGCGTTGCGCCGCCGCAGATCCGCGTCGAAGACGCTACCGCGGCCGGCCAGCCGGTAGCGGCAGCCCCGGTTCCGGCCGACATGCGCCAACTCATTTTCACTTTCCGTGACAAGTCCTGGGTCGAAGTGAAGGATGCGACGAACCGCATCGTCTTCTCGGCCGAGAATTCGCCCGGATCGCGCCAGGCCGTGGTCGGCAAGCCGCCCTTCGAGGTCGTGGTCGGTAATGCCGATGCGGTCGAACTCCAGTACGAAGACCGCCAGATCGACCTCAAGCCTCACACCCGTGCCGAAGTGGCACGGCTGACCGTCGAGTGATGGCCGACCGTCCCGATTTGCCGGCCGGCCCGCCGCCGCGCCGCCGCAGCCGTTGCGTCATGGTCGGCGGCGTCGCCGTCGGCGGCGATGCCCCCATCGTCGTGCAGTCGATGACGAATACCGACACCGCAGACGTCTTCGCCACCGCCGCGCAATGCGCGCAGCTCGCACGCGCCGGTTCGGAAATCGTGCGCGTCACCGTCGACACGCGCGAGGCGGCCGCGGCGGTACCGAAGATCCGCGAGCGCCTGCTGGCCATGAACGTCGACGTGCCCCTGGTCGGCGACTTTCATTTCAACGGCCACAAGTTGCTGACCGAAGTGCCGGCCTGTGCCGAGGCGCTCGACAAGCTGCGTATCAATCCCGGCAACGTCGGCAAGGGCGCCCGCCGCGACGAGCAGTTCGCCCAGATCGTCGCCATCGCCTGCCAGTACGGGAAGCCGGTGCGCATAGGCGTGAACTGGGGCAGCCTCGACCAACAATTGCTGGCGCGCATCATGGACGACAACGCCCGCCGCGCCGAGCCGAAGGATGCCACAGGCATCATGCACGAGGCCATGGTGTCGTCGGCGCTGGAATCGGCCGCCCGCGCCGAGGAACTCGGTCTGGCGCGCGACGCCATCGTGTTGTCGTGCAAGATGTCCGGGGTCCAGGACCTGATCGCCGTCTACCGCGATCTGGCGGCGCGCTGCGAATACCCGCTGCACCTGGGGCTGACCGAGGCCGGCATGGGCAGCAAGGGCATCGTCGCCTCGACGGCGGCGCTGGCGGTGCTGCTTCAGGAAGGCATCGGCGACACCATCCGCGTTTCCCTCACGCCCGAACCCGGGGGCGACCGCACGCGCGAAGTGACGGTCGCCCAGGAGATCCTGCAGACCATGGGCCTGCGCGCCTTCCTGCCGCTGGTGGCCGCCTGTCCCGGTTGCGGCCGCACCACCAGCACCACGTTCCAGGAACTGGCGCAGGACATCCAGGGCTATGTGCGCGACAAGATGCCGGAATGGAAGCTGGCTCGCGTCGGCGTCGAGCACATGACGCTGGCCGTGATGGGCTGCGTCGTCAACGGTCCCGGCGAGAGCAAACATGCGAGTCTCGGCATCTCGCTGCCGGGCAACGGCGAGGAACCGGTGGCGCCGGTCTATGCCGACGGCGAACGCCTTACGACGCTGCGCGGCGCAGACATTGCCGCCGAATTCAAGAACATCATCGACGACTACATCGCGCGCAAGTATCCGCTGCGCAACGCACCATGAGCCAGACACTCCAAGCCATCCGCGGCATGAACGACATTCTGCCGGCCGACGCCGAACTGTGGGAGCAGTTCGAAGAACAGGTGCGCGACTGGTTGCGCGCCTACGGCTACCTGCCGATCCGCATGCCCATGGTCGAGCCGACACCGCTGTTCGCGCGCGCCATCGGCGAAGTCACCGACATCGTCGAGAAGGAAATGTATTCCTTCACCGACGGCCTCAACGGCGAGCAACTCACCTTGCGCCCCGAGGGCACCGCCTCCTGCGTGCGCGCCGTGCTGCAGCACAATCTGCTCTACGACGGACCGAAGCGCCTCTGGTACATGGGGCCGATGTTTCGCCACGAACGGCCGCAGAAGGGCCGCTACCGCCAGTTCCATCAGGTCGGCGTCGAGGCGATGGGTTTCGCCGGGCCCGACATCGATGCCGAACAGATCGTGATGTGCGCCCGCCTCTGGGATGACCTGGGCCTGGAGGGCATCCGGCTCGAAATCAATTCCCTCGGACAGCCCGAGGAGCGGGCACGCCATCGCAGCGAGCTGGTGGCCTACCTGAGCGGCCATGCCGACAAGCTCGACACCGACGCGCAGCGACGCCTGCACACGAATCCGCTGCGCATCCTCGACAGCAAGAATCCGCACATGCAGGAACTCGTCGACGGCGCGCCCAAGCTGATCGACTACCTTGGCGAAGCGTCGCTCAAGCATTTCGAAGGCGTGCAGGCGCTGCTGCGCGAAGCGGCGATTCCCTGCCGCATCAACCCGCGCCTGGTGCGCGGGCTCGACTACTACAACCTCACTGTGTTCGAGTGGGTCACCGACCAGCTCGGCGCCCAGGGCACGGTGTGCGCCGGCGGCCGTTACGACGGCCTCGTCGCCCAACTCGGCGGCAAGCCCGCGCCGGCCTGCGGTTTCGCCATGGGCATCGAGCGCCTGCTGGCGCTGTGGCTCGATCAGGGCAACCGGCACGCGGTGCAGGTGCCCGACGTCTATGTCGTGCACCAGGGCGAGGCGGCTGCGCTGCACGCCTTTCGCGCCGCCGAGCGCTTGCGCGACGCCGGCTTCGCCGTGCATTTGCACTGCGGCGGCGGCAGCTTCAAGTCGCAGATGAAGAAGGCCGACGGCTCCGGCGCGCTGCTGGCGGCGATCATCGGCGACGACGAAGCGGCGGCCAACCAGGTCAGCCTGAAACCCCTGCGCGATGAGGTGGAGCAGCGCCGCATCGATTTCGACGAACTCGCCGACACGGTTGGCACTTTGCTATACGAATGGGAAGACGACGATGGCAGCATATGACCTCGAAGAACAGGAACAGCTCGACGAACTGAAAACCTGGTGGAAGATGCACGGCAACCTGGTCACCGCCATCGCCCTGGCGGTGGCGCTGGCGGCCGCCGCATGGCAGGGGTGGAACTGGTGGCAGCGCAAGCAGTCGGCCGAGGCGTCGGTCCTCTACGCCGCCGTGCAGCAGGCGATCCAGGCTCAGGACATCAAGCGCAGCCGGGACCTGGCCGGCGAACTCATCGACAAGTACTCCGGCACCGCCTATGCCGGCATGGCGGCGCTGCTCTCGGCGCGGGCGCAGGCCGACGGCGGGGACGTCAAGACGGCGCGTGCGCAACTCGCCTGGGCCGCGGAAATTGCCAAGGACGACGCCTTGCGCGATCTGGCGCGCCTGCGTCTGGCCGCCGTCATGGCCGACGACAAGGATTACGAGGCCGCCCTGAAACAATTGGCGATCGAGCCCGCGGCGTCCTTTGCGCCGCGTTACGGCGAGTTGAAGGGCGACATCCTGGCTGCTCAGGGCAAGAACGCCGAGGCGAAGGGCGCTTACGAGACGGCGCTGGCCAAGCTCGATGCGCTGACCAAGACGGAAGCCGGCCATTCCGGCGCCTACCGGGAAATTCTTCAGACCAAGCTTGAAGCGCTCGGGAGCGCCAAATGAAGCGCCTGTCCGCCCTGGCACTCGTCGCGGTCCTGGCCGGCTGTTCGTCCATCGGCGACACCATCGACAAGGTCAACCCGTTCTCGACCTCGGTGCCCAAGGTCAAGGCGGCGGAACTGACGCCTTTCGATGCGTCGGCGCAGTTGCGCATCCGCTGGCAGGCCAATGTTGGCGGTGCCGGCGAGTTCGTGTTTACGCCGGCGGTCGTCGGCAAATCCATCTATGCGGCGGCGCGCGACGGCACCATCGCCCGTTTCGACGACGGCAACCAGGTTTGGCGAATTTCTGCCGGCCAGGCGATTTCCGGCGGAGTCGGCGCCGACGCCAAGCTGGTCGTCGTCGGCACCCTGAAGGGCGACGTGCTCGCCTACGACGCGGCGACCGGGCGCGAGATCTGGAAGACGCGCACGACATCGGACATCCTCGCTGCGCCTGCCCTGGGCGACGGCCTGGTGCTGGTGCGTTCCGGCGATTCGCGCGTCTTTGCCTTCGATGCGGCCGACGGCCGGCGCCGCTGGGTGTACCAGCGCAATACGCCGGCCCTGACGCTGCGCTCCCAGGTCGGCGTCCTGCTGGCCGACCACGTCGTGTTCGCCGGCTTCCCCGGCGGCAAGATGGTGGCCGTGAACACCGGCAACGGTTCTGCCATGTGGGAGGGCACCGTGGCACAGCCCAAGGGTGCCACGGAACTCGAACGGGTCGCCGACATCACCAGCCTGCCGGTGATCAGCGGCAGGCTGGCGTGTGCCGCCGCATTCCAGGGACGCATCTCCTGCTTCGACCTCAATTCCGGCAGCCCCATGTGGGCGAAGGACATCTCGAGCCGTGCCGGCATCGACCTCGACGACCGCAATGTTTATGTCAGCGACGACAAGGGCAACGTCCAGGCTTTCGATCGCGAAAGCGGCGGCAGCATCTGGAAGCAGGACAAACTGACCTTGCGCGGCTTGTCGCGCCCGCTGGCGCTCGGCAGTCGCGTCGCCGTCGGCGATGCTCAGGGCGTGGTGCATCTGCTGCGTCGCGACGACGGCGCCTTCGCCGCACGCCTGGCCACGGACGGCACCGCCATTGCCGCCGATCCGCTGCGAATTGCCGGCGGCTTCCTGGTGCAGACCACCGGAGGCGGGCTTTACGCGCTGAGCGTCGAATAGTCTTGTCCGCGACGATGAACCATGCCGTGTCTTTCTTCGACCGCCAATTCGCGCACCAGGTGGCGCGGGCGGACTATGCGCTGAACCCGTTCGAGCAGCGGGTGCTGCCGTTTCTCGCCGGCGACGTTCTCGACCTCGGCTGCGGACTCGGCAACCTCGCCCTTGCCGCCGCACAGCAGGGTTGCCGCGTGACCGCCTGCGACGGCAGCACCACCGGCATTGCGCGGCTCCAGGCGGAGGCCGTTGCGCGCGACCTGGCCGTCGATGCCCGCTGCGTCGACCTGAACAACGAATGTCCGGCCGGCAGCTACGATGCGGCGGTCAGTATCGGCCTGCTGATGTTCTTCGCCCGCCCGCGCGCCGAGGCCATGCTGCATGCGCTCATGGCCAGCGCCAAGCCCGGCGGCATCGCGGCGGTGAACGTCCTGATCGAGGGTACGACGTATCTCGACATGTTCGATCCGAACGGCTACACGCTGTTCGCCGCCGATGAACTGGAGCGCAGCTTCGCGGCTTGGCGGATTCTGGACGCCAAGCGCGACGGCTTCGACGCGCCGGGCGGTACGCGCAAGGAGTTTTCGACCGTAATCGCGAGGCGGCCGCAATGAAGGCCACCCTCGTCATCGTCGGCCGTCCCAACGTCGGCAAGAGCACGCTATTCAACCGGCTCACCAAGTCGCGCGCGGCGCTGGTCGCCGACCAGCCCGGCCTGACGCGCGATCGCCACTACGGGCATGGCCGCCTCGGCGCCAAACCCTTCCTCGTCGTCGATACCGGCGGCTTCGAGCCGACCGCCAAGGACGGCATCGTGCACGAGATGGCGCGCCAGGCCGAGGCGGCGATCGCGGAGGCCGACGTCCTGCTGTTCGTCGTCGACGGCCGCGCCGGCCTGACGCCGCAAGACCGCGCCATCGCCGACCGCCTGCGCAAGAGCGGCCGGCCGCTGCACCTGGTCGTCAACAAGGCCGAAGGCATGAAGCGCGAAATGGTGGCGGCCGAGTTCCACGAACTGGCCTGCGGCGAACCGCGCGTGATTTCGTCGGCGCACGGCGACGGCGTGCGCGAACTGCTCGATTTCGTGCTCGAACCGTTTCCGGAAGAGACGGAAGGCCATGCCGACGGCCAGGGCCCACGCGTCGCCATCGCCGGCCGGCCGAACGTCGGCAAGAGCACGCTCGTCAACACGCTGCTCGGCGAAGAGCGCGTGATCGCCTTCGACATGCCGGGCACCACGCGCGATGCCATCGAGGTACCGTTCGAGCGCAACGGCAAGCATTACACCCTGATCGACACCGCCGGCCTGCGCCGCAAGGGACGCGTCTTCGAGACGATCGAGAAGTTCTCGGTGATCAAGACGCTGCAGGCGGTCGAGCAGGCCAATGTCGTCGTGCTGATGGTCGACGCGAGCCAGGATATTTCCGACCAGGACGCGCACATCGCCGGCTTCTGCGTCGAGGCCGGCCGCGCATTGGTCATCGCCGTCAATAAGTGGGATGCCGTCGATAGCTACCGGCGCGAGCGCGTCAAGACCGACATCGACCGCAAGCTCAATTTTCTCGGCTTCGCCAAGCTGCATTACATCTCTGCGCTGGAGGGGCAGGGCATCGCCGGCCTGCTGGCCTCGGTGGACAAGGCCTGGGCCGCGGCGATGGCGAAGCTGTCGACGCCGCGCGTTACGCGCGTGCTGCTCGATGCGGTGCAGAAGCAGCAACCGCCGCGCCATGGTCTTTCCCGTCCCAAGCTGCGCTATGCCCACCAGGGCGGCAGCAATCCGCCGATCATCGTCATTCACGGCAATGCCCTGGAGCACGTGCCGGAATCCTATACGCGCTATCTGGAGCATGCGTTCGCGGAGGCCTTCCGGCTGCAGGGCACGCCGCTGCGCATCCAGTACAAGTCGACCAAGAATCCCTTCGGCGACAAGAAGTAGCGTCATGCGATCGAAATATCAGGCCAGTACTGCGGCAAGTCGCAAGTGCAACTTGCCGCAAAATCGATTACATTAGCGTTCCGATTTATAAGAGCCGAGGGGCCACCCATGAGCAACAAAGGCCAGATGTTGCAAGACCCATTCTTGAACGCCCTGCGTCGCGAGCACGTGCCCGTGTCGATTTACCTCGTCAACGGAATCAAGTTGCAAGGGCAGGTCGAATCCTTCGACCAGTACGTGGTGCTGCTGCGGAACACCGTGACGCAAATGGTGTATAAGCATGCCATCTCGACCGTGGTACCCGCCCGTCCGGTCAACCTCGCGCAGGACCCCGGCGCCGAGTGATTCCCATCCTTCCAGCGGGCGTGGCCGATGATTGACCGGCCCGCCGCTGGCGACGGCTGCGTTGAGGGCGCCGTCCTCGTCCAACTCGACTTCGGCGAAAAGGACTTCGCCGAGCGCCTCGAAGAGTTCCGTCTGCTGGCGACCAGTGCCGGTGCGACGCCGCTCGACGCCGTCTACGGCAAGCGCGGCAGTCCCGATCCGGCGACCTTCGCCGGCAAGGGCAAGGTGCAGGAAATCAAGCACGCCGCGGCGCTGCACGAAGCGGGCCTCGTCCTTTTCAACCACGACCTGTCGCCGGGGCAGCAGCGCAACCTTGAGCGCGAGTTGGCGGTGCGCGTCGTCGACCGCAGCAGCCTGATTCTCGACATCTTCGCCCAGCGCGCACGCAGCCACGAAGGCAAGTTGCAGGTGGAATTGGCCCAACTGCAGCATCTGGCGACGCGGCTGGTGCGCGGCTGGACCCACCTGGAGCGGCAAAAGGGCGGTATCGGCCTGCGTGGCCCCGGCGAAACCCAGTTGGAAACCGACCGCCGCCTGCTCGGCAAGCGCGTCGCCTTGCTCAAGGAACGCCTGAAGCTGCTCGCACGGCAGCGTCAGGTGCGCCGGCGCGCCCGCAACCGCCGCGAAGTGCTGGCGGTGTCGCTGGTCGGCTATACCAATGCCGGCAAGTCCACCTTGTTCAACGCGCTGACCAAGGCCGGCGCCTACGCCGCCGATCAGTTGTTCGCGACGCTCGATACGACTTCGCGCCGCCTGTTCGTCGCAGGCGCGGGCCAGATCGTGCTGTCCGATACCGTGGGCTTCATCCGCGACCTGCCGCATTCGCTGGTCGCCGCTTTTCAGGCCACGCTGGAAGAGACCGCCCAGGCGGACCTGCTGCTGCACGTGGTCGATTCCGCCAGTCCCGACCGTGAACAGCAGATGGCGGCAGTGGCGGCGGTGCTGGACGAAATCGGCGCCGGCGAGGTGCCGCAAATCGTGGTCTGGAACAAGATCGATGCCACCCACGCCGCCCCGGGAGTCGAACGGGACGAGTGTGATAAACTCGCGCGCATTCGTGTCAGTGCGAAAAGCGGGGCGGGATTGGATCTGCTGCGCGAGGCGCTGGCCGAGGTGGCCCGCGACCGGGCCGGAACCCTGAACCCGTCGGCGCATGCCGATGCCGCTTGATTCCACCCACTTCGACGCCACAACACTCCTATCGTGATTGCAGGAATTCTTATGTCCTTGAACGACCCCGGCTGGGGCAACAGCGGCAACAAGGGCAGCGGCCCGCCCGATCTCGACGAGTTGTGGCGCGATTTCAATCGCCGCCTGTCCGGACTGCTCGGCAAGAAGGGCGGGGGCGGCAACGGCGGCGGCGGTCCGTCGTTTCCGAACATGAGTCCGCGCCAGTTCGGCGGCGGCATTTCGCTGTTGGCGGCGTTGGTGGCGGTGATTTGGCTGGCGAGCGGTTTCTACATCGTCGACGCCAGTCAGCGCGGCGTCGTGCTGCAATTCGGCCGCTTCAAGGAAACCACCGAGCCGGGCTTGCGCTGGCGCCTGCCGTGGCCGATCCAGAGCTATGAGATCGTCAATCTGTCCGGCGTGCGCACGGTCGAGATCGGTTATCGCGGCTCCGAGAAGAACAAGGTGCCGAAGGAGGCGTTGATGCTGACCGACGACGAGAACATCGTCAGCGTCCAGTTCGCCGTGCAGTACCTGCTCAAGGATCCGATGAACTACATTTTCAAGAATCGCTTTCCGGACGAGACCGTAGTGCAGGCGGCGGAAACCGCGATTCGCGAAATCGTCGGCAAGAGCAAGATGGACTTCGTGCTCTACGAAGGCCGCGACGTTATCGCCGCCAACACGCAGAAGTTGATCCAGGACATTCTCGACCGCTACGAGACCGGCATCCAGGTGCGTTCCGTCACCATGCAGAGCACGCAGCCGCCGGAGCAGGTGCAGGCGGCTTTCGACGACGCCGTGAAGGCCGGACAGGATCGCGAGCGGCACAAGAACGAGGGCCAGGCCTATGCCAACGACGTGATCCCGCGCGCGCGCGGCGCCGCCTCGCGCCTGCACGAGGAGGCCAACGGCTACAAGGCGCGCATCATCGCCACCGCCGAAGGCGACGCCTCTCGCTTCAAGCAGATTCTCGTCGAATACGCCAAGGCGCCCGAAATCATGCGCAGCCGCATGTACATCGAGACCATGCAGCAGCTCTATACCAACACGAGCAAGGTGATGATGGACGCCAAGGGCGGCGGCAATCTGCTCTATCTGCCGCTGGACAAGCTGATGCAGGCGACCGCCGCGCCGACGGGCGCCGCTGCGGCCGGCGAAATTGCGCCGCTGCATCCGGCCGCCGCGGCCGCCGCGGTGTCTTCGGAAGTTCCGCCTCAAGTCGAAAGGGCGCCGGCCGTCGATCAGAGCGGCAACTATTCCTCATCTTCGTCTTCGCGTTCGCGCGATTCCCTGCGCCTGCGGGAAAGAGGAGACCGCTGATGCAACGCAACCTGCCTTTCATTGCGGCGTTCGCCCTCGGCCTCATGGTGCTGGCGGCGATGACGCTGTTCACGGTCGACCAGCGCCAGTACGCGATCATTTTCCAGCTCGGCGAAATCAAGGAAGTCGTCAAGGAGCCCGGCTTGGCCTTCAAGTGGCCGCTGATCCAGAACGTGCGCCTGTTCGACAAGCGCATCCTTACGCTCGACTCGGTCGAGCCGGAGCGCTTCCTTACGGCGGAAAAGAAGCCTGTGCTGGTCGACTCTTTCGTCAAGTGGCGCATCGACGACGTGCAGACGTATTACATTTCGGTCGGCGGCGACGAGACCGTGGCCAAGACCCGCCTCTCGCAGACCGTGAATGCCGGCTTGCGCGAGGAATTCGGCAAGCGCACCGTGCACGACGTCGTCTCCGGCGAGCGCGAGAAGATCATGGCCGACGTGCAGAAGAAGGCCGACAGCGACATGCGGGCGATGGGCGTACAGATCATCGACGTGCGCCTGAAGCGCGTCGACTTGCCGCCGGAAGTTTCCGAGTCGGTCTATCGGCGTATGGAGACGGAGCGCAAGCGCGTCGCCAACGAATTGCGCTCGCAAGGCAACGCCGAGGCGGAGAAGATCAAGGCTGACGCCGACCGGCAGCGCGAAGTCATCGTCGCCGAAGCCTATCGCGACGCGCAGAAGATCAAAGGCGAGGGCGACGCCAAGGCCGCCGCGCTTTATGCCGGCGCCTTCGGCCAGAACCCCGAGTTCTATGCCTTCTACCGAAGTCTCGAGGCCTATCGCCAGAGTTTCAAGACCAAGAGCGACGTCCTCATCGTCGAGCCGAATTCCGATTTCTTCAAATACCTGAAGAGTGCCGGCGGGAAGTCGGGCAAATGACGCTGCCGCGAACGTATGCGACAGGCTGCCGGCTTGCCTGAACCATGGCTGCGACCCTGTTGCTTGCTCTCGGCCTCATGCTGGTCATCGAAGGCGCCCTTCCTTTCCTCGCGCCGCGCGTGTGGCGCGAGACCTTCCGCCGCGCCATCGAACTCGCCGACGGCCAGATCCGCTTCATCGGCTTGGCGTCGATGGCGGTCGGCCTGGTACTGATGATCCTGGTCAGGTGAGATGAACGCGAAACGCCGCTGGCTGCTGCCGGAAGCCATCGAGGACCTGCTGCCTGCCGAGGCGCGGCAGGTGGAGACGTTGCGCCGTCGCCTGCTCGACGAATTCGCGGCCAACGGCTATGAATTCGTCGCGCCGCCCATGCTCGAATACGTCGAGTCGCTGCTGACCGGCAGCGGCCGCGATCTGGATTTGCGGACCTTCAAACTGGTGGACCAGTTGTCGGGGCGCACCGTCGGCATCCGCGCCGACATCACGCCGCAGGTGGCGCGCATCGACGCCCACCTGCTCAACCGCCGCGGGATCGCGCGTCTGTGCTATTGCGGCAGCGTGCTGCATGCCCTGCCGGCAAACTTGACGGCATCGCGCGAACCTTTGCAGATCGGCGCCGAACTCTACGGCCACGCCGGCATCGAAGCCGACATCGAAATCGTGCGCCTGTTAGCGCGGGCGCTGGAATTGGGCGAAGTGCCGACGGCGCGCATCGACCTCGGCCACATCGGCATTTTCCGCGCCCTCACCGCTGCGGCCAAGGTATCGGGCGCCGACGAACTCGAATTGTTCGCCTTGCTCCAGACCAAGGACGTATCGGGCTTGCGCGACGCCGTTTCCAGCCTGGCGGAGCCGCTGCGCGCTGCCTTTCTTGCCCTGCCCGAATGCTACGGCGGGGTCGAGACCCTGGATAAGGCCGCGGGCATTCTTCCCGACTTGCCCGAGATTCGAGCGGAGCTGGATGCCTTGCGCCGCCTCGCCGCGGAGTTGCGCGGCCTGCCGCTGGGCTTCGATCTCGCCGATTTGCGCGGTTACCACTACCACAGCGGTGTGGTGTTCGCCGCCTATGTCGAGGGCAGCCCGAGCGCCGTGGCGCTGGGCGGGCGCTACGACCAGGTCGGTCACTCGTTTGGCCGCGGCCGTCCGGCGACCGGTTTTTCGCTCGACTTGCGCGAACTGGCTCGCCTGGTGGCACCGACTGCGGGCCAGGGCGCAATTCTCGCGCCCTGGCCCGACAACGAAGAACTGCATGCCGCCGTGGCGAAATTGCGCGCGGCTGGCGCGGCCGTGATGTACGCCCTGCCAGGACACGAGGGCACCTGGCGCGAAGCGGGCTGCGACAGGGCGCTGGTGCGCCGCGGCAGCGAATGGATAATCGAAACCTTGAAGGAAGACTGACATGGCTGCAAATGCCGCTCGTAACGTTGTCGTCATCGGCACCCAGTGGGGCGACGAGGGCAAAGGCAAGATCGTCGACTGGCTGACCGATCACGCCCAAGGGGTGGTGCGCTTCCAGGGCGGCCACAATGCCGGCCACACGCTGGTCATCGGCGGCAAGAAGACCGTGCTGCACCTGGTGCCTTCGGGCATCCTGCGCGCCGGCGTCACCTGCTACATCGGCAACGGCGTCGTGCTCTCGCCCGAGGCCCTGCTCAAGGAACTCGACGAACTCAAGGCCGCCGGCATCGAAGCCGAGGCGCGCATCAAGATTTCCGAGGCCTGCCCGCTGATCATGCCCTACCACCAGGCGCTCGACGTGGCGCGCGAGGCGGCCAAGGGCGCCAACAAGATCGGCACCACCGGCCGCGGCATCGGCCCGGCCTACGAAGACAAGGTGGCGCGGCGCGGCTTGCGCCTGCAGGACCTGATGCGGCCGAAGCGCTTTGCCGAGAAGCTGGCCGAGGTGCTCGACTACCATAACTTCGTGCTGAAGAACTTCCTCGGCGCCGCGACCGTCGATTTCCAGCAGACGCTGGACGGCGCGATGGCGATCGCGCCGCGCCTGACGGCGATGGTCGCCGACGTGCCGCGCGCGCTTTATGAAGCGAACAACGCCGGCGCCAACCTGCTGTTCGAAGGCGCCCAGGGCACGCTGCTCGACATCGACCACGGCACCTATCCCTTCGTCACCTCGTCGAACTGCGTTGCCGGGGCCGCCTCGGCCGGGGCCGGCGTCGGCCCGGGCATGCTGCATTACGTCCTGGGCATCACCAAGGCCTATACGACGCGTGTCGGCAGCGGCCCGTTTCCGACCGAACTCTACGATGCCTGCGACAAGCAGGAC
>JACRPB010000306.1 GCA_016214175.1 Rhodocyclales bacterium | reverse complement strand
TGCTTCACGTATTCGTGGATAGCCTTGTAACGTCTGCCTTCGCGGTTACGCAGGTTGTGGCTTTCATCAATCAACACCAGCCGGTAACGCTTGAGGTCTTTCAGCCCTCTGGTCTTGTGTACCACCTCTGTCAGCGACTTAACCGTGCCACGCAAGCCATATTCCTTGCGGTAATGCTCCCACATCGGCACAAGATTTTTCGGGCAGATGATGAGGGTTTCGTAGTTGAGATCGTCTTCCACCATGCGCGCGAGCGCCGTGGCCATCATGGTCTTGCCCAGGCCGACTACGTCGCCGATGATGACGCCGCCGCGACGATTCAGGTGGCGCGCGGCAATCTTCACGGCACTCTTCTGGAACTCGAACAATTCCTCGTCAAAACGGGCGGGAAGGCGAAACTGCGAAAGACCCGCTCGCGCCTCCACGCTCAGGTGATAAGCCATGTTCAGGTAGATCAAGTAGGGCGGAACCAGCGCTTCCCGTGCCCAGCTATTCTCGATGACATTCGCTAAGTCGGCGGAAACGTCGAGGCACCAGCGATCCTTCCAGCGGTCGTTGAACCAAGCGGAGAGCTTGTGGGTGGCGTCGTGGTCGAGAACATCGACATTCAATTCGCCCTGACGCGAAAGACCGGAGAGAGTCAGGTTGCTGCTGCCGACGAAGCCTGTGATCGGGTTGTTTGCGTCCTGCCGAAACAGCAGGTAAAGCTTGGCGTGGAGCGGATAGGGCAGGAACAGCTTGACGACAACCTGCCCCCCGCGTAGTTGAGCAGCCAGCCGCCGCAAACCTGCCTCGTCGCGCGAGGTCGGAATGCCGAAAGTGATTTGCTCGCGCAAATGCTGCGCGAAGCGATGCTTCAACAAAGATGCACGCGCATTGTCGAGCTGTTCCCCTGCTTCCGCATGTACCTGATAGAGGGCTTTCACATCGTCGTGCGGCGGGCGCTGCATGCCGATCAGAACCCGGCAGACTTGGCCTGCGGCGGGGTCCCAGGGGGCAATCAGATCGTCAAGCGACTGCCAGCCGCGCAAATTAAAATAGCCGACACAAAAGTCGGCCTGGCTGGCGGTTTGCAGCGTTGCGCGCAGGGCGTCGAGCAGTTGCTGCGAGATGTTGTCGAAGATGCGCGGCATAGTGGGGCCGTATTATGCCGCCTTACTGCCCACTGGCAGCGGGTTCTGCGATATGCGTTCAGCCAACGACCAGCACGGCATCCGCCTCGACCAGCGCCCCGCGCGGCAGCTCCTTGACGCCGACCGCGGCGCGGGCCGGATAGGGCTGGGCCACGTACTGCGCCATGACTTCATTCACCTTGGCGAAGTTGGCGAGGTCGGTGAGGTAGATGTTGAACTTGACGGCGTCGTCGAGGGTGGCGCCGGCCGCCGTTGCGACGGCCTTGAGGTTCTCGAACACGCGCACGATCTGGGCGTCGATGCCTTCGACCATTTGCATGCTCGCGGGATCGAGGCCGATCTGGCCCGACAGGTAGATGGTGTTGCCGGCCCTGACCGCTTGCGAGTAGGTGCCGATGGCGGCGGGCGCGGCGGACGTGACGACGATATCGCGGCTCATGTCGGCTCGCCTCCGGGCGCCCCCGTCAGTTTCACTTCGTAATTGAGCTTGGCAAACACGTGTTGTAGGCCGCGGCGCGTGGCCAGGTTGATGACGAAGGGCGTGTTGAGGTTGGCGCTGAGCGGCGCCCCGTCCTGCATTTTGCTCAGGGCCACGGCGACGACGATGTCGGCAGGATCGGCGGCATCGATCTGCGCCGCCTCTTCGTCCGACAGCGTGATCTCGTAACTGAAACCGAGGCGCGCCGGATCGGCGAGATGGAAGGCGACGTCGGCGTCGTCGAGGGATTGCAGGATGAAGTACTTCGGATCTTCGCCTTCCGGGTGAAACAGGGAAAAGCGCCGGCAGTTTTCGAAGCCCGGCAGGCCGCGCGGAAATTCGATGACCTTGCCGGCCTCGACTTCGAGCGGGCCGAAGCGCGTGCTTTCGATTTTGATCTTGGATTCCATGGCGCCTACCTTTTCGACATCGTCAGTATGCCCGTCTCCATCCCGAGCGCATGCAGCTTCTCGCGCGCCAGATCCGCCTCCTGCCGCGTCCGGAACGGCCCGACCTGCACCCGCGCCTCGATCTGCGCCGGGATGCCGGCAAGTTCAAGTTTGGCACGAAGTTCTTCGGCATTGGCGACGTTGTTGAAGACGCCCATCTGGATCAGGAACTGGCGGCTGGCGGCGGCTTGCGACAGCGGTCGCGAGGCCGGGGCATGAGCGGCGAGCGGACTCGACGGCGGCGGGATTTTGGCGGCGGCCGCGGCGGGCGGCGGCGCGGCGGGCGCCGCGGGTCTGACGGTGGCGGCACGCGGCGTCGCCGGCAGCGTCAGCGGACGTATCGGCCGCGGCGGCGGCACCACGGCGCCGGTGGTGCGCTCGGGCTCGGCGGGCACCTCGGGCTTGGCTTCTTCCTTTTTCTCTTCCGGCGCCGCTTCCGCCGGTTTTTCGGCCGGCGGCGTTTCCGCCTTCTCTTCCGGTTTCGCCGCCGGCGGCTCCGGCTCCACCTTGGCGACGACCGTCTCTTCCGGCGGAACCTTGCGCTGCGGCGGCCCGAACAAGGCGTCGACGACGGCGAGGCCGCCGAGCAGGGCGACGATCAGAACCGCCGCGATGGCGATGCGCGACAGCAGGCGCTTCTTCAGCGCCTCGTCGGCGTCGTGCGCGGCCTCATGCGGCTCTTGCGTGTTTGCGTCCGGAGTCTCCGCCATAGTCGTCCTCATATTCGAGATTGTTCGCGCCGCGCGACAGCGCCCACACCAGTTCCGCCTCGCCGAGCGAAATGCCGCAGCGGTCGGCCACGTCCTGGGCCGTCAGGCCGCGCTGCGCCAGCGACATCGCGTCGGCATACTGCGGCGAGATGTTGCGCGCCGCTTTGATATAGACGAGTTCTTCGCGTAGCACGGCAAGCTCCTCGCGCAACTGCGCGATCTCGTCATGCAAGCGCCGGACCTCCTGGTCCTGGTGCGAGCGCAGCAGTTCGGCGCCGAAGCCGGACACAGGCGGCGGCGCTTCGAGCGGCGGCAGCTCCGGCTCCGCCGGCGCCGTGTCGATGGCGGGTTCGGCGTCGATCTCGGGCACGTGCAGGCTGGCGTCGAGCACCGCCGGCTTGTGCCGGCCGACCTGTACCAGGCGCAGCACGGTCAAGACCAGATAAATGCCCGCCAGCCCGGCCAGGACGAGAATGATGTCGCGCATCGCCAGGCCGCCGATGTCCATCAGGCCGTTCCTGCCTGCGGATGGGCGCAATGCGGCCGCGCGGCGGCGGCTGCCGGCGCTGTATGGGCTGCGAGAAATAGGCTGTCGAACATGTCTCCTGGGTCGCCGAAGCTGACTTTACGGGTAAATTGCACGGATAATAGCCGCGGTCGCTACTTAGGCAAATCCGGAGCAGATCGAGCTTTCCCCCATGTTTTACCTCAAGAAACTACTTTCCGCCCTCGTGCTGCCGCCTTTCGGGCTCTTGCTGTGGGCCTGGTTCGGCTTGTGGCTGGCGCGCCGCCATCCGCGCAGCGGCCATGCGCTGGTGGCCTGCGCCCTGCTGATCCTGACCGCCTTGTCGCTGCCGCCGGTCGCGACGGCGCTGATGCGCAGCCTCGAACAGTCGCCGCCCATCCCTGAGCGCAGCCTCGCCCGCGCCCAGGCCATCGTGATCCTCGGCGGCGGCAACTACGTGGGCGCTCCGGAATACGGCGGCGACACCGTCAGCCACGCCTCGCTCGAACGCGTCCGCTACGGCGCCGATCTGCAACGGCGCAGCGGTCTACCCATCCTCGTCACCGGCGGCACCCCGTATGGCGGCCGGCCGGAGGGCGAAACCATGAAGGAAGTCATCGAGCGCGAGTTCAAGGGCAGCGTGAGATGGGCCGAGACCGCCTCGCGCGACACGGCCGAGAATGCAGCGTTCTCGGCGCCACTGCTGAAGGCGGACGGCATCACGCGCATCGCCCTGGTCAGCCACGGATGGCATCTGCCGCGGGCCACCGAGCTGTTCGAGCGCGAAGGCATGGAAGTCCTCGCCGCGCCGACCGGCTTTACCACGACAACGCATGCGCTGTTCGCCCGCGCGCTGCCGTCGGCCGGAGCGCTGGAAAAGAGCAGCCAGGCCCTGCGCGAGTGGCTGGGCATTTTCGTGCAGCGCATGATCCGTTAGTCGGCGCGGCCGATGCGCTATGATCCGTAACGAAGCTCGTCGTGCACGGGCATCCCCTGATCGGCACGCCGGTCGCGCTGGCAGCCCAGCGCCTCGAACAAGCCTGCCTGCACGAGGGAATAGAGGGAGCATCATGAACGACAGTTTCCGCATTCGCACGGGGCAGTCCTGCGCCACCGACGCCGCCGCCGCCGTACGCGAATTCCACGCCGCGGTCAGCCAGCCGGACATTTCCCTGGTCGTGTTCTTCTGTTCCAGCAGCTTCGACCTCGACGTCGTGGCCGCCGAAATGAACCGCCTTTTCGCCGGCATCGCCGTCGTCGGCTGCACCTCGGCCGGCGAGATCGGACCGGCCGGCTACCGGGATCACAGCCTGGCCGGATTCAGCCTGCCCGCCGGTGCCTGCGCCGCCGTCACGGCTCGGCTCGACAAGCTCCAGGAGTTCGACAGCGCGGACGGCCACACGCTCGCGCACGATCTGGCAGAGCGGCTCGAAGACGCCGCACACGGACTCGACCACCGCTTCGGCTTCCTGTTGATCGACGGCCTCTCGGTGCGCGAGGAAGCCGTCGCCCAGACCGTGCAGGCCGGCCTCGGCCTGATCCCCATGTTCGGCGGTTCCGCCGGCGACGATCTGCATTTCGCGCGCACCTGGATCTTCCACGACGGCGCCTTCCACGGCGACGCCGCGGTACTGGCGCTGGTCGCCACGCGCTTTCCACTCAAGATTTTCAAGACCCAGCACTTCGTCTGCGGCGAGGAACGGCTGGTGGTCACCGAAGCCGCCCCCGCGACCCGCACCGTCTACGAAATCAACGGCCTGCCGGCGGTGGAGGAATACGCGCGCCTGATCGGCACGCACGTTGAAGGCCTCGATCCGGCGGCCTTCGCCGCCGCGCCGGTGGTCGTGGTCATCGACGGCACCGACTACGTGCGCTCGATCCAGAAGGCGAATCCCGACGGCAGCCTGACCTTCTACAGCGCCATCGACGAAGGCCTGGTGCTGCGCATCGCCCGCGGCGTCGGCCTGATCGGCAACCTGAAGCAGGCCTTCGACGGATTGCGCGACGAAATCGGCCCCTTGCAGCTCGTCATTTCGTGCGACTGCATCCTGCGCAACCTGGAAGCGACCAACAATCAACTCAAGAGCGAGATCGGCGACGTTTTCCGCGCCAACCATGCGGTCGGCTTCAGCACCTATGGCGAGCAATACCAGGGCGTGCATGTCAATCAGACGCTGACCGGCGTCGCCATCGGCGGCGGAGACTCCGGCAATGGCTGAACTGGCGCCGCTTGCAGGCGCCGGCGAACAGGCGCTGCAGGCCGAGATCGTCCGCCTCAACAAAGTCATCAAGGCGTTGGTGGCGCGTGCCGAACGCGCCATGGGCGCGCAGGCGACCGACTTCGGCCGTTTCCAGACGACGATCCTGCTCGAGGAAAAGGTGCGCAGCCGCACCCAGGAGTTGCGCGCCGCCCTGGCCGAGAACGAGCAGATCACCCGCGACCTGCAACGCGCCAACGAAGCGCTGCAGCGCGAAAAGGAAGAGCAACTCGTCCTCATCGGCAAGCTGGAGCAGGCGCAGGGCCAGTTGCTGCAATCGGAGAAGATGGCCTCGATCGGCCAGTTGGCGGCGGGCGTGGCGCACGAGATCAACAACCCGGTCGGCTTCGTCAGCTCCAACGTCGGCACGCTCGAGCGCTACCTGAAGAGCGTCTTCGCCATCCTCGACGCCTACGAGGCAACCGAAGCCCGCGTCGCGTTGGACAGCGCGGAGTGCGCGGCGGTGAAGGCGCTCAAGGCGGAGTTCGACTACGCCTTCCTCAAGGAAGACATTTTCAGCCTCATCCACGAAACCGCCGACGGCGTCGGCCGCGTCAAGAAGATCGTCCAGGACCTGAAGGATTTTTCCCATGTCGACGAGGCCGAATGGCAATGGACCGACTTGCACAAGGGCCTCGAATCCACGCTCAACGTCCCAGGTGTTCATGAACCTGTTGGTGAATGCCGCCCATGCGATTCCCGAGCGCGGCAGCATCACCCTGCGCACCGGCAGCGACGCCGACGGCGTCTGGGTCGAGATCGCCGACAGCGGCTGTGGCATTCCGCCGGAGAACCTGAAGCGTATCTTCGATCCCTTCTACACCACCAAGCCGGTGGGCAAGGGCACCGGGCTCGGCCTGTCGCTCGCTTACGGCATCGTGCAGAAGCACCATGGACGCATCGAGGTGACCAGCGAACTCGGCCGCGGCACCACCTTCCGCCTGTGCCTGCCGCTGCGTCAGCCCGCGGCCGCAGACGCAGGCGAGAACGGCCGCTGATGCCCGACCTCGACGCGGCGGCCGCACGCCTCACCTTCAAGCTCGTCTATTACGGCCCGGCCCAGAGCGGCAAGACCACGAATCTGATGCGCCTGCACGACCTGCTGGCGCCCGAGCTGAAGGGCGAGATGATGACCCTGGAAACCCAGGGCGACCGCACGCTGTTCTTCGACCTGCTGCCGCTGGGCTTTCGCGCGCCTTCCGGTCTGCTGGTCAAGTTCCGGCTGTTCACCGTGCCGGGCCAGGTGGCCCACGACGGCACGCGCAAGGCCGTGCTCTCGCGCGCCGACGGCGTCGTCTTCGTCGCCGACTCGCAACGCACCGAGGAAACCAACAACGCCGAATCCTTCCGCAATCTGGCGGAAAACGCCGGCCGCGTCGGCATCGATTTCGACCGCCTGCCGCTGGTGGTGCAGTTCAACAAGCGCGACCTGCCGGCCATCGTCGCCGAAGACGAGGTGCGCAGCAGATGGGCCGGCGCGGCCTGGCCGCTGACCTTCGCCTCGGCCTTGACCGGCGCCGGCGTGCGCGAAACCTTCGAGCGGCTGCTGGCCGCCGTGTTCCGCCGCTTCAGCGCCGAACTGGAACTGGAAAGCCGCCACGGCCTCGCCGAGGCGGCCTTCGTCAAAGGAGTCGTCGGTTCATGAGCGCAACCTTGGACAACGACGCCTTCGACCGCGACTACACGCTCGCCGAACTGTTGCCGGAGCCGCTGTGCAAGGCCGTCGGGCCGGCGCTGGCGCACCTGCTCGGCGCCGACTGCGCCGTGCTCGATGCGGACGGCGCCGCATTGTGGGGCAGCGCCCCGGCCGGCGCGGCGCGCGCGCCGTTGACGCTGGAGCTGGAACCGATCGGCTGGCTCGCGGCGGCGGTGCCCGCCGAGCGCCTGCGCGCGGCGGCCACCTTGCTGCGCCAGCTCTGTCTCGCCCGCGTGCGCTACCTGATGGCCGGCGCCCTGCATACCGAATCGGTCGCCGCCGACTATCGCGCCCTGCTCGAAAAGCACGCCGCGCTGGAAGTTTCGGAAGCGCGCTACAAGCTGCTGTCGGAAGAACTGGAGCAGCGCGTCGCGGCGACGGTGAAGCTGCTCGACGAACGCCAGCGCCAGCTCTACCAGGCCGAGAAGCTGGCCTCGGTCGGCCAGTTGGCCGCCGGCGTCGCGCACGAGATCAACAACCCGATCGGCTTCGTCCGCAGCAACGTCGCCACCCTCGGCCGCTACCTCGACACCTGGCGCGGTCTGAAAGCCAGGCTGGCCGACGCGCCGGCCGCGTGGCAGGAACTGGATCTGGACTTCATCCTCACCGACAGCGCCGACATCGTCCAGGACAGCATCGCCGGCATCGACCGCGTCGCGCGCATCGTCGCCGACCTCAGGGGCTTTTCGAACGTCGACCGCCCCGAGGAAGAAGTGGCGGACCTCAACCCGAACATCGAAGACGTCGCCAGCGTCGTGCGCGGCCAACTGCCGGCCGGCGTCGCGTTGCAGCTCGACCTGCATCCGCTGCCGCGCATCCTGTGCCTGCCCGGCCACATCAATCAGGTGCTGCACAGCGTGATTCGCAACGCGGTGCAGGCGGTCCAGGACGGCGGCCGGCCCGGCACGGTGACGGTGCGCAGCCAAGCCGCCGGCGACGGCGTCGACATCGCCGTCGCCGACACCGGCGTCGGCATGTCGGCCGAGCAGTTGACGCGGGTGTTCGAGCCCTTCTACACCACGCGCGGCGTCGGCCAGGGCACCGGGCTGGGCATGACCGTCGCCAAGGACATCGTGCAGGCCCACGACGGCCGGATTAGCATAAGCAGCCAGCCCCAAGCCGGCACCACCGTCACCATCCACTTGCCCGCATGAACGACTTCAACGCCCTCTTCACCGGCCAGCCCGGCGCGGCGCCGGCCGCGGCGCCGACGCGCTATCGGCTGCTCCTGGTCGACGCCGAACTGGGCGTGACCAAGGCGCTGACGCGCGTCTTCCGCCAGGAGAACTACACGGTCGTCGTCGCCGCCAATGCCGAGGACGGGTTGGCGCGCCTGGCCGAGGCGACCACGCATCTCGTCATCAGCGACTACATGATGCCGGGCATGAACGGCGCCCAGTTCCTGCGCGCGGTAAAGGAACGCTCGCCCGACACCATCCGCATCATGCTCACCGGCCACGCCGACACCGGCGCCGTGATGGGCGCCATCAACGACGGTGCCGTCTACAAGTTCATCCTCAAGCCCTGGAACGACGACGACCTGCGAGTCACCGTCGCCCTGGCGCTCGAACAGTTCGACCTGGTGCAGAAGAACCGCGCCCTGAAGAAGGAGAACGAACAGAAGGCGAAGGAAATCTCGGCGCTCGCCCGGCTGACGATCACCAACCGCAGCCAGCTCGGCATCATGCTGCACAAGAAGAACCTGCTCAGCTCCGCCCAGTTGCAGGAACTGGTGCGCTTGCAGGAACAGAAGAAGGAACCGCTGATCAAGCTGCTGCTCGACAAGGACTGGGTGCCGGAACGCAAGATCCGCGACATCCTGAAAAAGGACTTGCTGATCGAGGAAGTGCAGCTCGCCGAGTTCCGCCCCGACGCGGCACTGGCCGACCTCGTCCCGCATGCCTTTTGCGAGCGCCAACTGGTGGTGCCGCTGCGCCTCGACGGCCGCAAGCTGACCCTGGCCATGGCCGATCCGCTCGATGCCGGCCTCATCGACGACGTGCGCTTCACCTCCGGCCTCGCCCTCAACGTCGTCATGGCCGAGGCGAGCGCGATCCGCGCCAAGATCGTCGAGCTCTACGGCGAAGGCGAGGTCGACTTCAAGGAACTCGAAACCCTCGTTGCCACCGCCGACCCCTACGAGGGCATCGAAATCGTCATCGAGGACGACGACGTCGCCTCGCTCGAAGACCTGCTGCAGGGCACCGAAGAACCGCCGGCGATCCGGCTCGCCAACGCCATCATCATCGAGGCCATTCGCCTCGGCGCCTCCGACATCCACATCCAGCCGCGCACCAAGAGCGTGGTCGTGCGCTACCGCATCGACGGCGTGCTCAGCGACAAGATCAACATTCCGCATCAGATGCACCAGTCGCTGGTGTCGCGCCTGAAGATCATGGCCGAGCTCGACATATCGGAGCGGCGCCGGCCGCAGGACGGCCGCATCACGGTGAAGACGCCGCTGCGCATCGTCGACCTGCGCGTGTCCACCCTGCCGACGATCAACGGCGAAAAGATCGTCATGCGCATCCTCGACCGCAATTCGGCCGTGCTCGACCTCGCCGCGCTCGGCTTCGCCGCCATCGACCTGCCGAAGATCGCCGACATGGTGGCCAAGCCGCAGGGCATCATCCTCGCCACCGGCCCCACCGGCAGCGGCAAGACGACGACGCTTTACTCGCTGCTGCAACACGAGGCGACGCCGGAGAAGAACTACGTCACCATCGAAGACCCGGTCGAGTACTACCTCGACATGGCCGGCCAGGTGCTGGTGCGCGAAAAGATCGGCCTCACTTTCCCGCTGATCCTGCGTTCGATCCTGCGCCAGGACCCCGACGTGGTTCTGCTCGGCGAGATCCGCGACTTCGAAACCGCCGAAGTCGCCTTCCATGCCGCCCTCACCGGCCATCAGGTGTTCTCGACCCTGCACACGAATTCGGCGGTCGCCACCATCGCGCGCCTGTTCGATCTCGGCCTCAAGCCCTACGTCGTCGCCACCGCGCTCGAAGGCATCATTGCCCAGCGCCTGGTACGACGCATCTGCCCGGCCTGCCGCCAGGAGGTGGCTGTTGACGAAAAGCTGCGCCACCGCCTAGGCACCGCCTTCGCCAGCGACGAGTTGCGTACCTTCAAAGGCGCCGGTTGCCCCAAGTGCAACGGCAGCGGCTACAGCCACCGCGTCGGCGTCTATGAGGTACTGACGCCCAACGACGACCTGCGCGACCATATCGGCCGCGGCGCCAGCGTGCTCGACATCAGCCGCATGGCGCGTACCGGCGGCATGCGCCTGCTGGCCGAAGACGCCGTCGTCAAGGTGACGGCCGGCGAGACGACGCTGGAAGAAGTGCTGCGCGTGCTCGGGCCACAGCCGGACTCCGCCTAGTCGGCTGCCGCCGCGCAACAGCGCGCGGCACATGCAATCCCCATCGCGCCCCCGGCCGGACGGGTTCCGGTCCGGCCAAAATCCGCACAAGCGCCGCATCTTGACTCCCCCAGGAGGTATATCATTAGTTATATAAGGGCGATCACGTCCAATAACCGATAACAACGAGTGGAGACAAAAATCATGTTGAAGAGCCTGAGCGTCAAGTCGCAGTTGATCGGCATGTTGGCGGGGGTGCTCTTGCTCCTGGTCGTGTTCGCCGCGGTCGTCTGGACCGCCGTCGGCACCATTTCCACGGCAGCCGACGGCATGGGCCTGGGCAAGGACGTGGTGGCCGACATCCTGCCGCCGCCGCTGTACGTGCTTGAGGCCGAACTGGCGGTGCTGCAAATTCAGGACGCGAAGGCCGACGAGGTGCCGGCCCTGCTCGGAAAACTGACAGCGCTGAAAAAGGACTACGACGAGCGCAACGCCTTCTGGGAGAAAGCGACGCTCGATCCTGCGGTCAAGAAGTCGCTGCTGGGCGAGCAGAAACAGGCGGCCGACGGCTTCTGGAAACTAGTACTGGGCGACTATGCCGCCGCAGTCAAACAGGGCGACAAGGACCATGCGCGGCAAGTCGCCGCGGAGGTGGCCAAGGCCTACGCGGCACACCGCAACGGCGTCGATGCCACCGTCAAGCTTGCCTCCTCCTATGCGGACGGCACTCTCGCTTCCCTGCAAAACACGTCGACGCAAGTGCGGACGCTCGTGCTCGTGCTGGCCGGCGGCGGCGGGCTGCTGGCGGCGATTTCGATGGCGCTGGTCAGCGGCGAAATCATGCGCCGCCTCGGCGGCGAGCCCCTGGAAATGCAGTCCGCCGCGCGGCGCATCGCCGACGGCGACCTGACCGTCAGGCTGGCGGCCGCAGCGGGCGACGACAGCAGTCTGCTGTCGTCGATCATACATATGCAGTCCAACCTGCGCAGCACCATCACGCAATCGCGCCAGGCCGCGGAACAGGTTGCCGACGCGGCGCGCAACCTCGCCGCCAATTCGCAGCAGGTGTCGCGGAGTTCATCGCAGCAAAGCGAGGCGGCGGCGTCGATGGCGGCTTCGGTCGAACAGATCACCGTCAGCCTGGGACACGTCGCCGGCAGCGCCGCCAACGCCCGCGGCCTCGCCGAGGAAACCGGCAAGCTATCCACGGCGGGCAAGGGCCTGGTGCAGGATACGGTCGGCGAGATCAACAAGATCGCCGATTCGGTAACGCGTTCGAGCGGCGTCATCGCGACCCTGGGCGAGCAGTCGAACCAGATTTCCGGCATCGTCAATGTCATCAAGGAAATCGCCGACCAGACCAACCTGCTGGCACTCAACGCGGCCATCGAGGCAGCGCGCGCCGGCGAGCAGGGACGCGGCTTCGCCGTCGTCGCCGACGAAGTGCGCAAGCTGGCCGAACGGACGACGGCGTCGACGCAGGAAATCGCCACCATGATCAACGCCATCCAGCAAGGGACGCAGAGCGCGGTACATGGCATGGAAGAAGGCCGCAGCCAGGTCGGGGAAGGCGTCCAGATGGCCGCGAAGACCGGCGACGCGATGGACCGCATTCAAGCCGGCACGCAGCAGGTGCTCGGCGCCGTCGAAGACATATCGAGCGCCTTGTCCGAACAGACCGCGGCCAGCGCGCAGATCGCCAGGGACGTCGAGACCATCGCCCAGATGACCGAGGAAAACAGTGCGGCGGTAGGCGCGGTCTCGCAATCGGCCCATGAACTCGAACGCCTGGCCGGCGACTTGAAGCACTCGGTCGATCGCTTCCAGGTTTGAGGCCGGTCGATCGCAATGAAAGCTCCCCTCAGCGGCAAGGCCGTCGAGCGCATCGTCAGGGCCTTGCGCGAGACCCCCGGACTGACGCGCGCGGAGATCGCCGCGCGCGCCTACGTCGGCGCCTCCACGCTCTCGGGCGGCGGCTACCTGAAGACGATGAAACTGGCGGGTCTGATTCACATTTCCGGCTGGCGGCGCAACGCTTCCAGCGCATTTACGACGCCGCTCTACAGCGCCGGCCAGGCCGAGGACTGCGAGCGTCCGCGGGTCACGAAGGAGAACCGCTGCGCGCCCGGCATGGAACGCCTGCTCGACGCCATCAGGGAACTCGGCCCGATCGACTACCGGCGGGCGGCGCAGATCGCCGGTCTGTCGCCGCATACGGTGAAAAACGCCGGCTATCTGGAGGCGCTGGTTTCGCAACGGAAGATCCACATTTCCGACTGGCGCCGGGGACGCAACGGCCCGATGCGGGCGATTTACGAATTCGGGGCCGGCAAGGAAGCGCCACAACCGCCTCCCCGCAGTCATGCCGAAATCATGCGCCAACACCGCCGGCGCAAGCTGGCGCTGTCGCAGAACCTTGCTGTTCAAGCGCGGATGGCCGCCGGCGCATAGACAAGCCTCTAGCCTATAGGTAATATGCGCCCGGACTGCGGCGTATCCGCAGACTGAAAAAGGCCACCCCGCCCGAAAGGCCGGGAGCGCAAAGTTCCGGTCTACCGGGGGCCCTGCCAACGCCCCCCAGGACCGAGGAACCGCCAGGAAGAAGGAGGGGTCTTCCTAGCCGCCGTTCCAGAAGATCTCTCCTGTTCGAGTCCAAGAAAACGAACGAGGAGCCTGCGTGAAATCCAATCTTCCGGTCACCCAGCGGGAGAAACCCTTCCCTGCGGGTTGCTACCTGGTGTCCAAGACCGACCTCAAGGGCATCATCACCTACGCCAACGACGCGTTCGTGACACTCTCGGGTTTCTCGCGCGAAGAACTCCTCGGCAAGAATCACAACATCGTCCGCCATCCCGACATGCCGCCCCAGGCTTTCGAGGACCTGTGGCGCACGCTCAAGAGCGGCCTGCCCTGGCGCGGAATAGTCAAGAACCGCGCCAAGGACGGCGATCACTACTGGGTGGACGCCTTCGCAGTGCCGATCCGCGAAAACGAGCGCTGCGTCGGCTACATGTCGGTCCGTTCGGCGCCTAGCCGCGACGCCGTCAGCGCGGCCGAGGCGCTCTACCAGACGCTCAACCGCACCAAGGCGGCGCTCGACACCAGTCCGCCGCTGACGAAGCGAATCACGATCCGCACCCGGCTCGTCGCCGTCATGAGCTTCATGGGCCTCCTCCTTGCCGGCGGTGCCGCCGTCGGCATCGGCGGCATCGCCATGACCAACGAGTCGCTGGACAGAACCTATCAGGCGCGGCTGGAACCGGTGGACACGATCGGCCGCATCACGGCGCTGATGAGCGACAACCGCGGCCAGGTCATGCTCGCCCTGCAGCACAATCCCGCCAATCCGTTCTCGACGCTCCACGACCATGCGGTGACCCTGCACACGGATACCATCGCGAAGAATCGCGACGAGATCACGGCCCTGGTCGACGACGTCGCCAAGCGTGACGTCGGCGACGTGATCAAGCCGCTCATGGATCGCTACGCCGAAGCGCGCGCGGCCTTCGTCAAGGACGGCCTGATGCCGGCGCGCCAGGCCCTGATCGACGGCCGCTACGACGAGGCGAACCTGATTCTGCTGAAGACGATGAACCCGGCCTACGCCAAGGCGGCGGCGGCGGCGCGCGAGGTACAGGACGCGCTGAAGGCGGCGGCGCGCGAGGAATTCGCGGCCTCCCAGGATCGCTATCGGCTGATCCGCTTGCTTTCGGTCGGCGGCACGATCCTCTCGCTGCTGCTGGTGGCGGCGGCGACCTGGGGCCTGCTGCGTTCCATCGTCAGGCCGCTGAACCGCGTCATCGATCACTTCGATCGGATTTCCCAGGGCAGGCTCACCGACCGCATCGACATCAGCGGCCGCGACGAAGCCGGCCGGGTGCTGACGCAATTGGCGGCGATGCAGATCCATCTGAAAGTCATGCTCGACGAAATCCAGGCGGCGGCAAGAACCATCGAGGAGCAGGCGGCGCGCGTCGAACAGCAGACCGCCAGCGTCGCCGACCAGTCCGAGCAGCAGCGCGACCGCGCGGCCAGCGTCGCCAGCGCCACCGAGGAATTCAGCCACTCGGT
>JACRPB010000317.1 GCA_016214175.1 Rhodocyclales bacterium | reverse complement strand
GGCCGTGCGGCGCGCGTGAAAGGCCACTTTTTCGATCCTGCCGAAGAATCTATCGGATAATTGCGGCCCCGTGGAGGAACCCTTATGACAACGCCCACCGGCCTCGATGCCATCGAAAACGCCAGCCGCGACGAGATCGCCGCCCTGCAACTGGAGCGCATGCGCTGGTCGCTGCAGCATGCCTACGACAACGTCGCCCACTACCGCGCGAAGTTCGATGCCGCCGACGTCAAGCCGCAGGACCTGAAGAGCCTCGCCGACCTCGCCAAGTTCCCGTTCACCACCAAGCAGGATCTGCGCGCCACCTACCCGTTCGGCATGTTCGCGGTGCCGCGCGAGAAAGTGGTGCGCGTGCACGCTTCCTCAGGCACCACCGGCAAGCCGACCGTGGTCGGCTACACGCAGCAGGACATCGACCGCTGGTCGCACCTGATGGCGCGCTCGATCTACGCCGCCGGCGGCCGTCCCGGCCACAAGGCGCACATTTCCTACGGCTACGGCCTGTTCACCGGCGGCCTCGGCGCCCACTACGGCGCCGAGCGCCTCGGCTGCACGGTGATTCCCTTCGGCGGCGGCCAGACCGAGAAGCAGGTGCAGTTGATCCTCGATTTCGAGCCCGACCTCATCATGGTCACGCCCTCCTACATGCTGGCCATCGGCGACGAGTTCGTGCGCCAGGGACTCGATCCGGCCAAGTGCTCGCTCGCAACCGGCATCCACGGCGCCGAACCGTGGACGCAGCAGATGCGCGAAGAGATCCAGCAGCGCTTCGACATGCACGCCGTCGACATCTACGGCCTCTCGGAAGTCATGGGGCCCGGCGTCGCCAGCGAATGCGTCGAGAGCAAGGACGGTCCGGTGGTCTGGGAAGACCACTTCTATCCCGAGATCATCGACCCCAACACGGGCGCCGTGCTGCCCGACGGCGAGCTCGGCGAACTGGTGTTCACCTCGCTGACCAAGGAAGCGCTGCCGGTGATCCGCTACCGCACCCGGGATCTCACGCGCCTGTTGCCGCCGAGCGCGCGCAGCATGCGCCGCATCGGCAAGATCACCGGCCGCTCCGACGACATGCTGATCATCCGCGGCGTCAATGTCTTCCCGAGCCAGATCGAGGAGTTGATCCTGAAGACGCCCCGGCTCTCGGCCCATTACCTGATCGAAGTCGCGCGCGACGGCCATCTCGACGCGGTGACGGTCAACGTCGAGATGAAGCCCGAGTTCGCCACCGCCACCGGCGCCGAGAAGGAATATGCCGCGCATGAACTGGCGCATCACATCAAGTCCTACATCGGCGTCTCGGCGCAGATCCGCGTCGTCGAGGTCGGCGGCATCGAGCGTTCGGCCGGCAAGGCCAAGCGCGTCATCGACCGCCGGCCCAAGGAATGAAGGGCAAAACGACGCTTTCGTCGTATTGACACCCGCCACCGCGCCGCCGAAAATCCGCCCACCCGCCAAACTGGATAACACCGATGAAGAACGATGCCGCCTCATGGGAACGGTTGCTGCATGTCCTGGAGTGGATCCTCGCCGTCAAGTTGCGTCATGCCGACAGCCTGGATTTCAGCCTGGCCTACATCAGCTTCGGCGACAAAGCCACCCTGGGCAATCGCTACGGCGCCATGCGCGCGGTGCAGATGCTGGTGGAGCTGGCCCGCGAACTGAGCAACGCCATGCGCAAGACCGACCTCGTGGCCCGCAACGGCACCGACTTTTGGGTGCTGATTCCCCACATCGAAGCCGAATCGGTGGTGCCCAAGGTGACCAGGATCGTCGAAATCGCCGCCGAGAACGGTCTCGACGTCGTCGATCGCGACATTTCGATCTTTGCGCTCCAGGACAACAACATCCTGAAGCAGAACGGCCTCGACTCGCCGCTGCGCTTTCTCGATTACGTGAAAAGCAACCGCAACGTCGCCCGCAGCTGGTCGGTCCAGAAGGCCTGAACCGGGGCGGCGCGGTTCATGCCGCGGCGCGAGGGATGTGCGCCTGGCCGAGGCCAGGGGTTCGCCGGATGCTCAGGCGCAGGCGCGAAAATGCGACAATGGCGCCCATGCCGGCAACGACACTCACCCACCGTTTCGAACCCATCGAGCGCGCCAGCCGCGACGAAATCGCTGCGCTGCAATTGGCGCACCAGGGAGTTCCAGCACCACATCAAGTCCTACATCGACAGCGGTACCCACGTGGACGTGGCAGACCAGGGAGCGGTCGAACGCTCAGGCAAGGCCCGGCGCGTCATCGACAAGCGGACGCAGGATTGACGTGAAACCCCATCACTGGCCCTGGAGCTTTCTCGTGTTCACTGCGCTCGGCGGCGTCTGCCTGGTCGGCGGCGCAGCGGCGCTGGCCGGCCTGCTGCAGCAGGTGCATCCGATCTTCCGCGACGATCTCGCCGGCTGGGGCCTGAGATCGACCAACCCGCATCATGAAGTCCGCGAACTTTGCGATGCCTCAGGGCGGCAAATGGGCCCGCCCCTCCCATCCTCCCCTCACGGGGAGGCTTCTAGTTGGCTCGCTACGCTCGAATACAACCACGCGCACTTGCCCACGTATTTCACACTAATGGCCACTGACCATTTCTCCGGCCAAGCCGCCGGCTACGCGAAGTTCCGTCCCGGCTATCCGCCGGAACTCATCGCCTGGGTCGCAGCGCAAACGCGCGGTCACGATCTGGCGTGGGACTGCGGTTGCGGCAACGGCCAGGCCACGGCGGCGCTCGCCGAGCATTTCGGCCGCGTCGTCGGCACCGATCTCTCGGCGCGCCAGATCGCCGAAGCCGCAGCGCATCCGCGCGTCGAATACCGCGCGGCCCCCGCCGAACGGAGCGGACTCGCCGACCAAAGCTGCGATCTCGTCGCCGTCGCTCAGGCCTTGCACTGGTTCGACTTCGACGCGTTCTACGCCGAAGCGAAGCGCGTGCTCAAGCCCGGCGGCCTCTTCGCCGCATGGACTTACCAGTTGCTGCATGCCGAACCCGGCATCGACGAACTCTTCCAGGACTACCACCGCCGTGTGCTCGCTTCCTGGTGGCCGGCCGAGCGCAAGTGGGTGGACGACGGCTACCGCGGCCTGCCCTTCCCCTTCGCCGAAATTGCGGCGCCGGCGTTCGAGATCCGCTTGCAATGGACGCTCGACGACCTGCTCGCCTACATGCGCACCTGGACCGCGGTGCAATACCTCGGCCAGGCCGAGAACCGCGACCCGACGCTGCCGCTGGGCGAAGCCTTGCGGCCGCTGTGGGGCGAGGGCGAGCGCGAAATCGCCTGGCCCATCGCCGTGCGCGCCGGCCATGTCTAAACGTCCGCCCGACGCCGCGCCTTACGCCGACCTCACGCCCGACCGCATGCTCGATGCGATCGAAAGCGTCGGCCTGCGTTGCGACGGGCGGCTGCTGGCGCTGAACAGCTTCGAGAACCGCGTCTTCCAGATTTGGCTCGACGACGCGCCGCCCGTGGTGGCGAAGTTCTATCGTCCCCACCGCTGGTCGGACGCGGCGATCCAGGAAGAGCACGATTTCACGCGCGAACTGGCGGCGCGCGAAGTGCCCGCGGTGCCGCCGCTCGTCATCGACGGCCGCACGCTGCACAAGCACGGCGCGTACCGCTTCGCCGTGTTCAAGAAACAGGGCGGCCGCGCGCCCGAGTTCGACCGGCCCGACGTGCTCGAATGGATGGGACGCTTTCTCGGCCGCATCCATGCCGTCGGCGCGACGACGCCGTTTCGCGCCCGACCGGCGCTCGACATCGCATCCTTCGGCGAAGAACCGCGCGACTTCCTGCTCGACGGCGGCTTCGTACCGGAGGAACTCGAAATCGCCTGGGCCAGCGTGGTCGATCAGGCGCTTGACGGCGTGTACGACTGCTTCGAGCGCGCCGGCGACGTCGCCAGTCTGCGCCTGCACGGCGACTGCCATCAGGGCAACGTGCTATGGACCGAACAAGGCCCGCATTTCGTCGATTTCGACGATGCCCGCAGCGGCCCGGCGATCCAGGATTTCTGGATGCTGCTGTCCGGCGACGAGGCGGCGATGGGCGTCCAGCTCGGCCAGTTGCTGCGCGGCTACGAGCAGTTTCGTGCATTCGACGAGCGCGAACTTAACTTGATCGAAGCGCTGCGCACCTTGCGCCTGATCCACTACAGCGCCTGGATCGCGCGCCGCTGGCAGGACCCGGCCTTCCCCGCCGCCTTCCCCTGGTTCGGCACCGCGCGCTATTGGCAGGATCGCATCCTCGAACTGCGCGAACAGATTCCGCTGATGAACGAAGCGCCGATCCGGCCGGTCTGAGGGCTGAGGAGGACAGACGACGATG
>JACRPB010000316.1 GCA_016214175.1 Rhodocyclales bacterium | reverse complement strand
GCTGCTGCACCACATGGTCGATCGCGGCGGCACGCTCGCCCGCATGCTGCCTTTCCTCGACAAGGAGAAATCATGAAACGCATCGCTTTCCTGGCGGCGCTGCTGCCGACGCTGGCCGCGACGGCAGCGGAATTCAACGTCGTCGAGATCGACAAGAGCCGCGTCAGCTTCGTCTCCAAGCAAATGGGCGTGCCGGTCGAAGGCGGCTTCAAGAAGTTCGCGGCGCAGATCGCGCTCGATCCGGCGAAGCCGGAAACGGGCCGCGCCCAGATCGAGATCGACCTCGCCAGCATCGACGCCGGCAGCACCGACGCCAACGAAGAGGTGAAAGGCAAGGCCTGGTTCAATACGCGCGAATACCCGACGGCGAAATTCGTCGCCAGCGGCGTCAAGGCGCTCGGCAACGGCCGCTACGAGGCCAAGGGCCAGATGACGATCAAGGGCAGGACGCGCGACGTCGTCGCTCCCTTCACCTACAAGGCCGAAGGCACCCGCGTCGTCATCGAAGGCGCGATCCCGGTTCTGCGACTGCAATACGGCGTCGGCGAGGGTCTCTGGTCGGACACTGCGACCGTCGCCGACGAAGTGCAGGTGAAATTCCGCTTTGCCCTCGCCGCGGGCAAGAAGTAGCGGCAGCCCCCCACCCCCATAGGAGAACCTCATGAACAAGATGCTCATCGCCCTTGCCTGCGCCACCGCGCTCCCGGCACTCGCCGCCGACAGCTACAGCCGCGACCCGCGCCACACGCGGCCCATGTTCGAACTCAACCATCTCTGCTTCTCGACCCAGCACGGCCGCTTCGACAAGGCGACCGGCAAGGTCAGCCTCGACGTTGCCGCGAAGCAAGGCAGCGTCGATCTCGCCATCGACACGGCCTCGATCAACATGGGGGCCGACGACTGGAACAAGCATCTGAAGAGCGAGGATTTCTTCAATGCCGAGAAATTCCCGGCGATGACCTTCAAGTCCGACAAGCTGATCTTCGACGGCGACAGGGTCGTGCGCGCCGCACCCGATGAACAAGAAGCCGACCTGCGGCGGCGACATCAGCGTCACGATCAAGCGCAGCGACTTCGGCATGACCAAGTACGTGCCGGCCGTCAGCGACGAGGTCAAGATTTTCGTTCCGGTCGAAGCGTTCAAGGACTGAAATATGCCTTCGGCGTGAAGACGGCGATGCCACTATAATCGCCGCTTCCGCCTACTCTTCCATCCGTCATGGGACTCGCCGTCCTCAAATCGCGCGCGCTGGCCGGCATGAACGCCCCCGAGGTCACGGTCGAGGTGCATCTGGCGCCCGGCCTGCCGGCATTTACCCTGGTCGGCCTGCCCGACACCGAGGTCAAGGAAGCGCGCGACCGCGTGCGCGCGGCGATCCAGAACTGCCAGTTCGAATTCCCGGCGCGCCGGATTACCGTGAATCTGGCGCCGGCCGATCTGCCCAAGGAATCCGGCCGCTTCGATCTGCCGATTGCGCTTGGCATACTCGTCGCCTCGGGGCAGGTCAAGGCGGCAGGCATCGAAGACTACGAGTTTGCCGGCGAACTGGCCCTGGGCGGCGAGCTGCGGCCGATCCGCGGCGCGCTGGCGATGTGCGTGTCGGCGGCGAACTCGGGCCGCCGCTTCGTGCTGCCGGCGGCGAGCGCGCCGGAAGCGGCGCTGGTGGCCGCGGCGACCATCCTGCCGGCGCAGAATCTGCTCGACGTCTGCGCCCACCTCGGCGGCAGCCGGGTGCTCGCGCCCTATGCGGGCGAGGCCGTCGCCACTGCGCCCGCCTATCCCGATCTCGCCGAGGTCAAGGGCCAGGCACCGGCCAAGCGCGCTCTTGAAGTCGCCGCCGCCGGCGGCCACAGCCTGCTGATGAGCGGGCCGCCGGGCACCGGCAAGTCGATGCTGGCAAGCCGCCTGCCGGGCATCCTGCCGCCGATGACGGACGACGAGGCTCTGGCGAGCGCTGCCGTGCAATCCCTGGCCGGTGTCTTCGATACCGCGAAGTGGCGGCAGCGCCAGATTCGATCGCCGCACCATACCGCTTCCAGCGCCGCTCTCGTCGGCGGCGGCGGCATCCCGCGGCCCGGCGAAATCTCGCTCGCGCACAACGGCGTGCTGTTCCTCGACGAGCTCCCCGAATTCGGCCGGCGCGTGCTCGAAGCCCTGCGCGAGCCGCTGGAAAACGGCCGCATCAGCGTCGCCCGCGCGGCGCAGCGCGCGGAGTTTCCGGCCGCTTTTCAACTCGTCGCGGCGATGAACCCCTGCCCCTGCGGCTATCTCGGTCATGCCTGCGGCCGCTGCCGCTGCACGCCCGATCAGGTCGCCAAATACCGCGCCAAACTCTCGGGACCGCTGCTCGACCGCATCGACTTGCTGATCGAAGTGCCGGCGGTGGTCGAGGCCGAACTGGCGGCGCGCGGCAGCGGCGAAACTTCGCAGCAGGTCTGCGCCCGCGTCAGCGCGGCGCGCGCGCGGCAACTCGACCGCCAGGGCAAGGCGAATGCCCTGCTCGCGCCGGCCGCGATCGACGCCCACTGCCTGCCCGATCGCGAGGGCGCGCAACTGCTGTCGCGCGCCATGGCGCAACTGGCGCTGTCGGCGCGTGCCTACCACCGCATCCTCAAAGTGGCGCGCACCATCGCCGATCTAGCCGGCACCGCCGAGGTCGGCGCCGCCCACGTCGCCGAGGCGATCCACTACCGCCGCGGTTTCGCCTAAGAGCCTATTTCAGTAGGAAGGCGCGCCTCGCGCCGTGTAGTAAATCTCCACCAGCGAGGCGCAACGCGGCAATGCGCCCGCCGCCCGCCGGCCCTGCGGGTTGAGACCAGGATCGGCGTCTGCGGCGTTGCACCGCTTGCCAATGGAACAACCATTGGCAGCGCGCTGCGCCTTGCATCCATCCGATCCTGATCTCAACGCGGGGCATGATTCCTACTGAAATAGGCTCTAAGCGGCCTGCCGGCAGGCGGTTTCGCGGGCGAAGAGGATGATGAGCATCGACAGGCAGGCGGCGCCGAACATCAGTTCGAATCCCGCGTGGTAGGCCGCAGCGTCGTAGAGCCGGGCGCCGCCGGCCGTCGCGCCCGTCCAATGGCGGTCGAGCACCCAGCCGACGCCCGGTTGCAGCAGCATGCCGCCCAGGAGCGGCCCCATGTTGCAAATGCCGGAGGCCGTGCCCGTCAGGCGTAGCGGCACCGATTCCTTGGCCCAGGCGAAACCGATGATGAGATTGCCCGAGGCGAAGCCGACGGGCACCAGCAGGCCGACGAGCAGCCACAGCGGCAGCGGCAGGAAGATCACCGCCGCCCAGCCGGCCAAGGCGATGGCGGACGTGACCACGTACAGGGGCTTGCGCCGTCCCATGCGCTCCGACCAGGCGCCGAGCAGCGGCCCGCCGAGCGCCCACGACACCAGCAGCGTGGACGTGATGGCGGCGGCGGACTTCGGGTCGAGACCATGCACCTGGCGCAGCCAGGGCACGCCCCAGAGCCCGGCGAAGGTGAGCACGGCGCCGGAGAAACCGATCGGCACCAGCGTCAGCAGCCACAGATTGCGATAGGACAGCGCCTGCGCCAGTTCGCGCAGGATCGGCTCGCGCCGCCCGGCACCATGGCCCTGGAAGTGTCCGGCGTAACCGCGGGCGGAGGGATCGTCGCGCACCCAGAGCCAGATCGCGGCGCAGAGCAGGGCGGTGCAGGCCGCCGAGACGCCCATCACCGCGCGCCAGCCGAAGGCCTCGACCAGCAGGCGCAGCGGCACGCCGGCGACGACGCCGCCAACCACGCCCATGAACAGCGCCATGCCGGTGGCCAGCGCGTACTGGCGCGGCGCGAACCAGTGGCTGGCGAGCTTGAGCATGGAGACGAAAGCGACCGCGACCGAAGCGCCGATCAACAGCCTTCCCGTACTGGCCCAGAAAATGTCCTGCGCCGCGGCGAACAGCAGCGTGCCCAGCGCCGCCACGCCGGCACCGGCCGTCAGCAGGCGGCGCGGACCCCAGCGGTCGGCGATGATGCCGGTCGGGATCTGCATCGCGACGTAGGAATAGAAATAGAAGGCCGACAGGTTGCCGAGCGCGGCTCGGCCGATGCCGAAGTCCGTCATCAACTGGTCGGTGATGACGGCCGGCGCGACGCGCTGGTAAAACGCGATCAGGTAGAGCAGCGCACCGAGGCCCCAGACCGACCAGGCGAGCAGCGCGGGAGGAGCGTTCAGCACTGCTCCCAAGGCAGGCCGTCGTAGCGCCAGCCGTTGACGCTGCCGCGGTGGTGGGTGTCGTCGAGTTCGCCCTCGAAGCCGTGCAGGACGTTGTAGACGCTGGTGAAGCCGGCGGCCTCGAGCGCATTGCCGGCGTCGACCGAGCGATTGCCGCTGCGGCAGATCAGCACCACCGGCCGGTCATGGACGTGGCCGGCGAGCTTCTTCACTTCGCCGACGAAATGCGGGTTGACGTCCCAGTCGGGGCCGTCGTTCCAGGACACATGCAACACACCGGCCGGATGGCCGACGAAGAGGAACTCCATTTCGCTGCGGCAATCGACGAACAGGGCCTTGGGGTTGTCATGAAGAAACTGGGCGGCT
>JACRPB010000305.1 GCA_016214175.1 Rhodocyclales bacterium | reverse complement strand
GAGGCCGGCGCATGAAAGCGTCGGCACGCGTGGCGCGCGCGGTCGAAGCGCTGGGCTGGCACGGCGGCATCGGCGCCGCTCTGATGCTGGCCGCGGCGGTGCTGGCGGTCGCCCTGATCTGGCCGCAGGCGCAACGGCGCGCGGCATTGGAACGGGAACTGGCGGCGCTCGAAGCGCAGGCGTCCCGTCATGCGCAGGCGGTGGCGGGCGAAACGCCCGAGCGGCAACTCGCCGCCTTGCGCGCGTCGCTGCCGCGGCAGCGCGAGCTCAACGCACTGATCGAAAACCTCCATGCGGTCGCCGCCGGCCACGGCCTCGCGCTCAAGAACGGCGACTACCGGACCCTGCCGGGGGCCGGAGGTTTCGGTCGCATGCAGATAGCGTTCAAGACCGAGGGCAGCTATGCCGATCTGCGCCGCTTCATGAATGCGGCGCAGGCGACCCTGCCGGCGCTGGCGCTCGGCCGCTGCGCGCTGTCGCGGCAGCGCATCGCCGACACCCGGCTCGATGCCGGCCTCGAATTCCAACTGCTGTACGCGGCCGAATGAAGCCGGCGGGAAGCCTCGTTCTTGCTCTGCTTGCCGCAAGCGCGGCGGCGCAACCGCTTGCGGCACGGGCGGGCGGGCCGCCCGATCTGTTTCCGGCGCAGACCTGGACGCCGGCGCCGGCGCTTGCGCCGGAGACGCAGCCCGTCGCGCCGCCCTTGCCCTTCAGTTTCGGCGGGCGCTACGTCGAAGCCGGCCGCACGCTCGTCTTCCTCATGGAGGGCGAGCGCGTTCATGCCGTGCGGGTCGGTGATACCATCAAGGGCGCATATCGCGTCGACGCCATCGAACCGACAGTCGTTCAATTGACCTACCTGCCTCTCAACCTTCGCCAGAGCCTGCCGACGGGCTCGGTGCCGCCGCGATGAACCTGCGTCTGGCGCTGGCTGCATTTGCCTGCGTGGCCCTGGCCGCCTGCGCCGCAACCGACGGCATCCGCGACGCCGAGAATGCCGTGCGCGCCGGCCGTTACGAAGAGGGACTGGCGGCGCTGGCCGCGCTGGAGAGCGCCGGCGCCGATGCGAAACAGGTCCAGGCGGCGCTGCTGCGTTCCCGCGCCGTCGCCGTCGAGCGCATGGAACGCGAGGCGCGCGCCGCGCTGGAAGCCGAACGCAACGACGACGCCGAAGCGGTCTACCGGCGCATGGCGGCCGTGGCGAACGGCAACGCCGCGGCGCGCGCCGGCCTCGAAGCCGTGCGCGTGCAAAGGCAGCGCGAGGAGAAGCTGGCCAGGGTCGAGGCGCTGCTGAAGCAGGGCGACGTCGACGGCGCCGAGCGGCGCCTGCGCGAAGTCATGATCGAAGCGCCGAAGCATCGCCGCGCCCTCAAGCTGATGAGCCAAGTCGCCGAACGCCAGCGCAAGGCGCTGCCGCTGGCGCCGGTGCTCGGGCCCGAGTTCCGGAAGACCATTTCCCTCGAATTCCGCGACGTCGGACTGAAGTCGGTCTTCGACGCGATCTGGAATGCCGCCGGCGTCAATTTCATTCTCGACCGCGACGTGCGCTCCGACGCCAAGGCCTCGATCTTCGTGCGCGACGTCAGCGTCGAGGAGGCGATCGACGCGCTGCTGATGGGGCAGCAACTGGCGCGCAAGACCGTCGGCGCCAAGACCCTGTTCGTCTATCCGAAGACGCCGCAGAAAACGGCCGAGTACCAGGACCTGACGGTACGCAATTTCTATCTCGCCCACGCCGAGGCCAAGCAGGTGCAGTCGATGCTGAAGACCATCCTCAAGACCAAGGACGTCTTCATCGACGAACGGCGCAATCTGGTCGTCGTGCGCGACAGCCAGGATGCGGTGGACATGGCGGAGAAGCTGATCCGCGCTCACGACCAGGCCGAGCCGGAAGTCATGCTGGCGCTCGACGTGATCGAAATCCAGCGCTCCAAACTGTCGGAAATCGGCATCAACTTTCCCAATCAGGTCACTTTCGGCGTCGGCAATCCGATCACCCTCGAAGCCCTCAACAATCTCTCGGCCAAGGGCGTCAATGTCGGTTTTGGCGGCCTGGCGGCCGGCACGACGAGCGGACCGGGCGTCGTCGGCGAAGTCCGCTTCCAGAAGAGCGACGGCGACACCAACACGCTGGCGAATCCGCGCATCCGCGTGCGCAACCGCGAGAAGGCCAAGATCCACATCGGCGATCGCCTGCCGGTGGTGACGACCACATCGAGCACGACCAGCGCGTTCGTCGGCCAGACCGTCAACTATCTGGACGTCGGCCTCAAGCTCGAAGTCGAGCCCCAGGTCATGCTCGACGACGACGTCGTCATCAAGCTCAACCTCGAAGTCAGCTCGGCCTCGCAAAGCAAGGTGAATACCTCGTTCTACGACGTCGGCACGCGCACCACCTCGACGGTGCTGACCATCCGCGACGGCGAGACCCAGGTGCTGGCCGGGTTGATCCGCGACGACGAGCGCCAGTCGGCCAATCGTCTGCCGGGCTTCGGCGACCTGCCGCTCATCGGCCGCCTGTTCTCCAACGAGCACAAGGAACAGGGGCAGACCGAAATCATCCTGGCGATCACGCCGCGCGTGCTGCGCAATCTTGTGCGTCCCGAGGCCGCGCTGGCCGAGTACGGCGTCGGCCCGGAGTCCGGCAGCCGCGGCGGTGCCGCCGCCGCGCCGCCCGGCTTGGTCCCGCGTCCCGTGCCGCTGCCGCTTCCGGCCGCAACGGCGCCTGCGTCGCCGGTCGGCGGCTTGGCCGCTCCCGCGGCTCAGGCCACGTCCCCGGCATTGTCCGCACCCGCCGCGTCGTCGAACGGACTCAGCTTCGGCGTCGGCGCCGGCCAGTCCGCCGCCAGCCCCGCGGCGCCAAGCGCCCCGGCCGGCGCGCCGACGCCAACGGGCGGCGTCATCACCGGTGTCGATTTCGAGACGCCGCCAGGCGCCGGTCGCTAGGTGCGTTCCCGCCACGGCTTCACGCTGATCGAACTGCTGGTGGTGATGGCCGTCATCGCCGCCCTGCTGGCCGTCGCGGCGCCGCGCTATTTCAACAGCGTCGACCGTTCGCGCGAAGTCGCCCTGCGGCAGAATCTTGCGACCCTGCGCGATGCCATCGACAAGTTCCGGGCCGACACCGGCCAATATCCCGAGACCCTGGACGCCCTGGTCGAGAAGAAATACCTGCGCGCGGTGCCGGTCGACCCGCAGACCGACAGCGATGCGACCTGGCTGCTGCTGCCGCCGCCCGGCGCCGGCAAGACCGGCGTCTACGACGTCAAGAGCGGGGCGGCCGGCCAGGCGCGCGACGGCAGCGCATTCGGGGACTGGTGATGGCGGCGCGCTCGGCGGGCGCGCAGCGCGGTTTCAGCTACCTGCTGGTGCTGTTCTTCGTCGCCATCGTCGGTGCCGGGCTGGCCGCCGCCGGCCAGATGTGGGTCACCGCCGTCCAGCGCGAGCGCGAAGCCGAACTGCTGTTCGTCGGCAACGAATTCCGCCAGGCCATCGGCCGCTATTACGAGGCGACGCCGGGCCGCGTCAAACAGTTTCCGTCCAGCCTCGAAGACCTGCTCAAGGACCCACGCTTCCCGCAGGCACGCCGACACCTGCGGCAGATCTACGTCGATCCGATGAGCGGCCGGCGCGACTGGCTGCTCGTCAAGGCGCCCCAGGGCGGGATCATGGGCGTGGCGAGCGCGTCGGAAGAGGCGCCGAAGAAGCGCAGCGGATTCGACGGCGCCGATCGCGTCTTCGAGCAGCAGGCGTTGCGGCTGGGCGAAAAGCTGCGCTACCGCGACTGGGAGTTCGTCCATGTGCCGGGCCTCACCGCCCTGCCGCCGCAAGCCTACGATCACGGCGGCGGCAACTGAGGGCGCCAGCCCCTCAAGCCTGTTCGACGAAGGTCACGCGGTTGATTTCGTCGAGGGTCGTCTCGCTGGCGCGCACCGCCGCCAGGCCGGCCTCGCGCAGCGAACGCGTGCCGTGGCGCATGGCGGCGGCCTTGAGTTCGCGGATCGAACTGCGGGCGACGATGAGTTCGCGCAACTCGTCGTTGACGACCATGGTTTCGGCGATGGCCTTGCGGCCGCGATAGCCGGTGCCGCGGCACTGGCCGCAGCCGCGTCCGGCCGTGAAGCGGTAGCCGGCGCGGTCGGCCGCGGCGATGCCCGACGCCGCCAGCAGCTCATCCGTTGGCACCGCCGGCGCCGCGCAGTGGCGGCATACCAGGCGCACCAGGCGCTGCGCGACGATGCCGTTCAGCGCCGAGACGAAGCTGTAGGGATCGACGCCCATGTGGGTGAAGCGGCCGATGACGTCGAACACGTTGTTGGCATGCACGGTGGTCAAGACCAGGTGGCCGGTCAGCGCCGACTGCACGGCGATCTCGGCGGTTTCGGGGTCGCGGATCTCGCCGACCATGATCTTGTCCGGATCGTGGCGCAGGATCGAGCGCAGGCCGCGGGCAAAGGAAAGCCCCTTCTTCTCGTTCACCGGAATCTGCAAGACCCCCGGCAACAGGTACTCGACCGGGTCTTCGATGGTGACGATTTTTTCCTCGCCGCGATTGATCTCGGACAGCGCCGCGTACAGCGTCGTCGTCTTGCCGCTGCCGGTGGGCCCGGTCACCAGCAGCAGGCCGTAGGGTTCGGCCGCCAGGCGCCGCAGCACGCGTAGCGCGCCCGCGTCGAAGCCCAGGCTGTCCAGGCTCAAGGCGGCGCGCTCGCCGGTCAGCGCCTCCTTGTCGAGGATGCGCACCACCGCGTCTTCGCCGTAGACGCTGGGCATGATGGAGACGCGGTAATCCACTTCGCGCCCGCGCACGCGCACCTTGAAGCGGCCGTCCTGCGGCACACGGCGCTCGCCGATGTCGAGTTCGGCCAGCACCTTGATGCGCGAAATCACCTCCTCGGCCTGGGCCGGCCCCGGCGCTTCGGCCGCCACCGCCAGCACGCCATCCACGCGGTACTTGACGGTCATCCCCTTGGCATGGCTTTCGAAGTGGATGTCGGAAGCGCCGATCTTGATGGCGTCGTAAAGCGTCGAATTCACGAGGCGGATCACCGGGCTGGCGTCCGCGCCGATGCTGGACAGCGAGATTTCCGCCACCGCGCCCTCGGCCACGGCGGCGGGCTGGGCGTCCAGCGCCGTATCCAGGGCATGCAGGCCTTCTTCGTGGCGATTCAGCGCCGCCTGTAAGTCGGCCGGGTGCATCAGGCGCCAGTCGAGGGCGCAGCCGGCCTGGGCCTCGGCCCAGGCCTGGACGGCGGGTGCGGTCGGATCGGCGAACACGGCGACGAGCCGGCCGCCGGCGGCGCGCAGCAGCAGGCACTGGCGCGCTACCGCCTCGCGCAGCGGCACGAGATCGAAGGCGGGCGCCAGCGCATCCAGTTCGGCCATGTCCAGCGCGCGATAGCGGAAGTAGGCCGCCGTCGCGGCGAGCGCCACCGTCGGCGCCAGGGCGGCCTCGGCTTCCAGCGCATCGATGAAGCCGCGGCCGTTGCGGCGCGCGATCTCGCGCACGGCGGCAACCCGTTCGGCGGTCAATTCCATCATCCCCCTTGCTCCTCCGCGGCTCGCGCCGCCTTCTATTGCAGGCTTCCGGCCAGATCGAAAATCGGCAGATACATGAGGACGACGATGCCGCCGACCATGAAACCGATCAGGGTCATCATCGCCGGCTCGAAGACCTTGGCGAACACGTCGAGCCAGCGCGCGACCTCGTCGTCGAAAAAAGCGGCGACGCGGTCCAGCATTTCGCCGCTGCGGCCGGAATGCTCGCCGGTGCGCAGCATGCGGTGCGCCACCGGCGTCGTCAGGCCGCAGGCGAAGAAGGCCGCCGACAGCGCCTTGCCTTCGCGCACCAG
The DNA here is from genome assembly GCA_016214175.1 of Rhodocyclales bacterium. Taxonomy (GTDB): domain Bacteria; phylum Pseudomonadota; class Gammaproteobacteria; order Burkholderiales; family Rhodocyclaceae; genus Nitricoxidireducens. The sequence goes on along the minus strand of JACRPB010000305.1, from coordinate 6,858 downwards.
TTCGCCCGCGCGTTGCGCGCGTCCGCGCAGCAGCGGATCGAGCAGGCCGGCGGCGAGGTCGAGCGCCGCCGGCGCCGCCATGCCGCCGCGCAGCAGCATGCCCAGCGTGCGGTAGAAGCGCGCCAACTGGTAGATGCGCAGTCGCTCGCCCAGCCACGGCAGCGCCCATAAGCCCGCCATCAGCCGGCGCCGCAGCGCCGGCCGCGAAACGAGCCAGACGCCGGCGCCGAGCGCACCGCCGCCGGCCGCCGCCAGCGCCCAGCCGTGCTCCGACACGGCGGCGCCCCAACTCATCAATAGCTGCGACAGCCAGGGCAGGTCCACGTTGCGGGCGTCGAAAATCCGGCTGAACTTCGGCACCACATAGGTGAGCAGGAACAGGGTCACCAGTCCGCCGACCACGACCAGCAGCGCCGGATAGATCAGCGCGGCCACGGCCTTCTTGCGTACCGCGTCGATCTGGGTCTGATAGGCGACGTAGCGCCGCAAGGCTTCTTCGAGCCCGCCGCTGCGCTCGGTGGCGCGGATCGCGGCGACATAAAAGGCCGGAAACGCCTGCGGCTGTCCCGCCATCGCCGTCGAGCACGACTGGCCGGTTTGCAGCCGCGCCAACAGATCGCGGATGACGGCGCGAACTTCCGGCGCGCTCTCGTTCTCAGCCAGCGACTCCACCGCCTCGGCGACGTTGAGCCCCGCCGCCAACAGCGCCTGCAATTGCTGGCTGAATTGCAGCAGCGGAAAGCGGCGCGTCCGGCGCGGCAGGACCAAGCCGCCGCCGCTGCGCTCGGCCGACAGCACCACGTGCCCCTGGCTGTGGGCCTGCGCTTCCGCCTCGACCAGGGAGGCCGCCTCCAGTTCGATGGAAGCGACGCCGAAGCGGTCGGAAAATACCTTGAGCGAGACGCGCATGATGGGCGCGAAGTCTATGCCGAACGCGAGGTTGCGGCAAATTTGCCGGCGCCGGCGCCGGTCTGCGTCAAGTTGGCTTGGCCGTCAGCCAGTGCGACAAACGCTGAAGCAGCCGATCTTGGCGTTCGCCAGGCAAGTCCCTATCGCGGCCGTCAGTGGCGCGCCAGCCGCGCCTCACGCGGCGTCAAGCCGTAGGCGGCCCTGAAGCTGCGGTTGAAATGCGAGATATCGCCGAAGCCGCAGGACAAGGCGATCTCGGCGATGCTGCGGCGGTCCAGGGCCGGATCGAGGAGGGCGCCGCGGCAGGCTTGCAGCCGGCGCCGGGCGAGGGTTTCCGAAAAGCTGAGGCCGGTCGTTTCGAACAGTTTGTGCAGATAGCGGGCGGAGATGCCGAGCTGAGCCGCGGCCTGGGCCGGGGCGACGCCGGTTTCGGCGAAGTTGAGTTCGATCCAGCGCAGTGCCGCTTGCAGGCGCGCGGCGGCGACGCCGTCGCGGCCGCGTTCGCGGCCTTCGTCGTTGGCGCCGAGGGCAAGGGCCAGCAGGCTACAGAAATTGGCGGCGACGGCGGCTTCCAGGTGCGCGGCGACGGCGCCCGGATCGCCGAGGCCGCCGATATAGGAGGCGAGCAGGGGACCGAGACCGCCGCCGGCGAGCGTGCGGTGGCCGAAATGTCCGTCCGGGTGCGCCATCATGGAGGCTACGTCGGCGCGCGGAATGCTCAGGGCGACGTGGGTGTGGGCCTCGTTCAAGACCAGCGCGGCGGATTGGCAGGGATTGAGGAAACAGGGCGTGCCGGGCGGCGCGACGAAGGATTCGCCGCGGGCCGGTTCGACCCGCAGGGCACCGCTTAGCGGCAGATAGACGAAGAACCCATCCTCGCTGCGGCGGGCGATGTCGGCCGCGGTGCGCGTGCGCCGATGCGCGTCGGCGCGGGCGGTGACGATCTTGAGCGTATCGAGGGAGCGCACGCGAATCTCGCCGTGGAAAGGGCCTTGGGTATCGCGGTCGGCGGTCAGTTGCGTGATCGAGCCGCAGACCCATTCGCGCCAGTAGGCGAACTGGTCTCTTGCCGCCATGCCGCGTGTGGAATAGCTCACGTCCACGTCGATTCCGCCCCTTTGGTGCGCTGGCCGCCAAGCGCTTGTGCGCTTGGCGCAAAGATCGTTGCGATGGCGGATATTATCCTGCGCCGAGGCGGTAGGGTGTTTTCAAAAACGCGCAAGGGGGAAATGATCATGGGATTCCACGACGGACTGCGAAGCCGTTGCTTGCATCTGGGCGTCGTTCTATCGGTCGTCGCCCTCGCGCTGCTGGCCGAGGTTTGCGCGGCGCAGACGAATGCGCGCTCGCCGCTGGGCATCAATCTGCGCGAGCTGCGCTACTGGAACACCGAGATGCCGACGGTGGATTTCTTCAAGCGCGCCAGCAGCGGCGCCGGCAGCGTCTGGCTGACGCAGTGCAATTGGGGACCTTCATGCCAGGATGCCAGCGGCAACGACATCCACTGGAATACGAGCGAGCAGGCCCAGCTCGACCTCGATGCCGCCGGCTGGCCGAAATCGCTGCCGGCGGCCGGTTCGGCGCTGAAGTACCGCTTTGTGACGACGCTCTTGTGGTGGCAGTCGGACAAGATTCCGCTCGGGCGCTGGACCGTGCTCTACGACGGCGAGGGCACGCTGGCCTACGGCCAGACCGGCGTTACGCGCAATGCGGCGGCCTCGACCGCGGGCCGCGACGCCGTCGATGTCGTCAGCGGCGCCAATGCGCTGACGCTCAGCATCACGGCGACCGATCCGAACGGGAGCGGCAACTACCTGCGCAACATCCGCGTCATCCCGCCGGGCGGCACGTGCAACAACGATCCGTTCAGCTACGCAGCCGACGCCTCGGTCTGCCCGAGTTCCTACCGGCCGCTGACCGAGACCTACGCCAGCCAGCCTTTCCATCCGCAGTTTCTGGCGGCGATGCGTCCCTTCGCCGGCTTCCGGGTCATCCATCTGATGATGACCAACAACGACCTCAACACCCAATGGAGCGAACGCCCGCAGTTCTCCGACATCAGTTGGGGCTACGACGCCAACAAGGGCGTGCCGGCCGAGGTCGCGCTCGATCTGGCCAATGCGCTCGACACCTCGCCCTGGCTCGAAATGCCGGCCATGGCGAGCGACGACTACGTCTTGCAGTTCGCGCGCCTGGCGAAGGCGCGGCTGACGACGGCGCGGCCGATCTACCTCGAATACGGCAACGAGATATGGAACAGCGCCTGGCCCTACAGCATCGGCGGCAACTGGGTCAAGGAGCAGGGCAAGGCGCGCTGGTCCGCTTCGACGGCCTCGGACTACGAGAAGATGATGAACTGGTTCGGACTGCGCACGAAGCAGATCTGCGCGATCTGGAAGCAGGAGTTCGCCGACCGGCCGGGGCAGGTCAAATGCGTGATGGGTTCGCAGGGCGCCCAGAGCTGGGTCACCGACCACTACATCCTGTCTTGTCCGCTGCACGCCGCCGAGCCCGGCGGCACGGCCTGCAACGCGACGGCGGGCATCGACGCCGTGGCCGGCGGCTACTACTTCGGCGGCCATGTCGCCGATGCCATGTATCAAAGCCAGATCGAGGCCGAATGGCTGACCGAGGCCGACGGCGGCCTGACCAAACTCTTCCAGGAACTCACCGACGGCAGCCTGTTGCGTCAGCCGGCCGGTTCCAACCGGGCGCAGCCGAACGTGGCGCTGATCGCCACGCAGATGGCGGCCAACAAGCTCGTGGCGGTCGCGCACGGCGTCGACATGGTCGTCTATGAGGGCGGCAACGAACTCTTCGGCCGCGACAGCAGCGCCTACCAGGTACAACTACAGACGCTGTTCGAGCGAGCGCAGCGCGATGCGCGCATGGGCGCGCTCTACACCGCCGTGTTGAACCACTGGAAGGCGCACGGAGGCCACCTTTACGCGATTTACGAAAGCACCGGCAAGTACTCGTTCTCGCGCGGCAATTCTCCCCTGCTGGAATGGCAGGGCCAGACGCGCGCCGAGTCGCCGAAATACGACGCCGTCGTCGGCTTCATCGAGAACAATCCCTGCTGGTGGGCCGGCTGCGCGGCCGGGGCGAACGCCGTCCTGGTGCCGGGCTGGAACCTCGTCGGCAACGGCTTCGATGCGCCGCTGACGGTGGCGACCCGTTTCGGCGATGCGGCCCGCATCCGTAGCGTCTGGAAGTGGCTGACGTCGGGCAGCGCACCGGGCATCAGCTATCCGACCTGGGCCTTCTACAGCCCGGCCCTCGCCGACGGCGGCCAGGCCTATGCCGCCGGCAAGGGCTACGAGCTTCTCGCCAGCATCGGCGCCGGCGAAGGCTTCTGGGTCAATGCCAGAACCGCCTTCGCGCTGCCGCTGCCGGCGGGCGCGCCCGTGGCCTCGACGAGCTTCGTTCCCGCCATCGTCAATCCGCCCATCGCCGGCGGCGCGCATGCCCTGCCGCGCGGCTGGAGCCTGATCGCGGCCGGCGACCAGCCATCCCCGGTGGCCTTCGACGCCGCCATCGCCACGGTGCTGGCCGCACCGCCGGCGGTGGGACAGGCCTACGGCAACCTGACGTCGCTCTGGGCCTGGGATGCGACGCGCAGCGTCTGGTACTTCTGGGCGCCGAGCCTCGTCAATAGCGGTGGCTTGGCAAGCTATCTCGCCAGCAAGGGCTCTCTCGATTTCGCCGCGCTGCCGACGACGCCGGCCGGCACCCTGCCGCCGACGACGGGGCTCTGGGTGAATATGCCGTGAGTATCGAGAGCCGCCTCGCCGTCGCTGCCGCCGGTGTGATGCTGTCGGCGTCGGCCGGCGCTGAGCCCGCCGCAAGCGATGCGGACTTTGCGCCGCCGCCGGTGCCCGCCTTCATGCTGAAAAGGCCGGAGAAGCCGCTGACGTTGGAGGAAATGCGGCGCCAGGCGGATGAGGCGGCGGCGCGGGCACGGCGCGGTGCGCCGGCGGCGCAAGCGCCTTCCGACGGCCCGACGGTGCCGGAAGCGCCGCGCCGCATCGATGCGCCGCAATGACGTCGGCGAGTTCCCATTGGCATGAAAGACGATTGTCGTCCGGCCGTTCTGCAATAGAATGACGGCCCCAGGCGACGCTTCCATTTTCCTCATGCACCCGGCTCCGCGTACGCACATCGAAGGTTTCACGCTGCTCGAACTGCTCGTCGTCATGGTCATCATCGGCTTGCTGGCGGGCTATGTCGGCCCGCGCTATTTCGCCCAGATCGGCAAGTCGGAAATCAAGGCGGCGCGGGCGCAGATCGACGCCTTCGAGAAGGCTCTCGACCAGTACCGGCTCGATACCGGCCACTATCCGGCCGCCGAACTCGGCCTCGCCGCACTGATGGAAAAGCCGGCGAGCGAAGCGAAATGGCAGGGGCCCTACCTCAAGAAGGCGGTGCCTATGGATCCGTGGGGCAGACCTTATCTCTACAAGTTTCCCGGCGCGCACGGCGAAGTCGACATCCTCTCGCTCGGACGCGACGGACAAAGCGGCGGCAGCGGCGACGATGCGGATATCGGGAACTGGTGAAGGGCCTGGCGGACGCTGTCCGCCGGCAGCGAACGACACAGGCGGGAGAGGACGATGGCGACGGTAACGGGTTCCGAATTCGGCGATGCCCTGCTAGGCACGAGCGCTGCGGACGCCCTTAATGGCAACGGCGGCGACGACGTCCTGACCGGGCTCGCCGGCGCCGATACGCTGAGCGGCGGAGCCGGAGCCGATCGCTTCCTGTTCCTGGCGCCGACCGAATCGCCCGCCACGGGAACGCCGGACACGATCGCGGACTTTGTTTCCGGCACGGATCGGCTGGAGTTCTTCGACGCCGCCGGCATCGCCCTGCGGAGCGAGGCGTATGCCTATGCGAGCTCCGTCGCGGCGACGGTCGCGGCGATCGGCGCCGATGCCGCCGTCGCCGATCGGATCGTGTTCTTCACCGATGGCGTCGACGGCTACCTGTACTGCAAGGGCGCCGGCACGGCCGCTTCCTTCGACGGGCTGCTGCTCAAACTGGCCGGGCGAACAGCCAATGTCGCCGCCGCCGACCTGACGCTGGATGCCATCGGCCTGCCGCCCGGCCCCGGTTCTGGGTTGTCGGGCACGACCATCGACGTCGTCGCCTACGCGTGGAAGTCCCATGCGCTGCTGAGCGGCGTCAGCATCGGCAACGGCAGCGCAACGCAGACCTCCGATACCAGCGGTACCGTTCATTTCACCAACACCAGCGCCTTCAGCCTCGACCTGGCGACGACGCGGCCGGTGCCCGCGGCCGAGGCCGCGCAGACCGGCCAGGCGGTCAATCTCCAGGATGCCATCGCCATACTCAAGATGATCGTCGGCCTCGACGTCAATGGTGCCGGCAAGCCGCTGTCGCCCTATCAGGCGATCGCGGCCGACTTCGATGCCAACGGCGGCGTGACGCTGACGGACGCCATCGGCGTGCTCAAACACGTGGTCGGGTTGGCGGCGCCGCAACCGGCCTGGGTCTTCGCCGCCGAATCGGATACGGCGATGCCGGCCAGGGCGAACCTCAACCCCGGCGTCGTCGCCGCAGCGCTGACCGTCGATGTGGCGGGCGATCCCAGCGTGGGTGTGGTCGGCGTCCTGCGCGGCGACGTCGACGGCAGTTGGAGCGGAGGCGGCACGAGCCTGAGTGCCGCCTATTTCGACGATCTGGTGGCCGGCCATCCGACCTTGAACCTCAGCCAATTCGGAGTCTATTAGCCCAAGGTAGAATGGGCCGCGCGACGCAGGCTCGATGCGCATATGCCCGGATGGTGAAATAGGTAGACACAAGGGACTTAAAATCCCTCGCTCCTAAACGAGCGTACCGGTTCGATTCCGGTTCCGGGCACCACTTGATATGCGAACGGTCGGCGTGTGAATTGGCCTGAACCGCTTGCTCAGGCGTCGTTTTCTG
>JACRPB010000304.1 GCA_016214175.1 Rhodocyclales bacterium | reverse complement strand
TCTCAGCGGTCGTGGCGATCCGGCCCGCGCCCGGCCGCTGCTCGCTTCTGCTCCACAATGCGATAGGCCACCAACAACAAGACCAGAACCGCGGCCCCCGCAATCAGCGCGAGATTCCCTTCCAGGAAGCTCGGAGGGGGCGGCGGAGCCGGCCTTGCCGCCGGAAGTCCCGCCGGCTTGACGGGAACGGCCATTGGCGCAGCAGCAACCGGCGGCAGGGTCGCGTCCGCCGGCGCGCCGGCGGCCGGCATCAAGTCGCCGTTCTTGGCAATCAGTGCCCGATTCAGCTCGGCCAGCCGCTTCAGATCAGCCAGATTTCGTTCAAGGTCGGAAATGCGGCTGTTGGCCTCCTTGAGAGCCCGCTCCATGGCGATCTGGTCGTCCACCGGCGCACCGGCACCGCCCTTGCCCGCCTTGCCGCCGGCTTCGGAACGGGAAATTTCCAACTTGTCCCGGCCGACCGCAGTGGGCGGGGCCTTGCCTTCCCCTTGCAGCGTGATCCTGCCGTTTGCGCCTTGTTGCGGCGCCTGCTCGGCGCGCCCCGGCCCGGCCGCGGCCAGATCTGCCAGTTTCTTGCGATAGGCATCGAATTCTATGGATTGGGCGACGAAGATGTCGTAAGCCTCGCGCTTGTCGACGGCCTCGGCCACTTCCTTGTTCGGAATCCGCAGCAGCTTGCCGGTCCGCAGGCGATTCATGTTGTCATCGACAAAGGCGTGCCGATTGTCGCGCAGCAGCGCCACCAGCATTTGCACCAGCGTCACGCTCTCGGCCTTCGTCTCGCGCGCGATCTTGCCCAGCGTGTCGCCCGCGACCACGAGCCGCGTGGTCCCGGCTTCGACGACGGGAACGATCGGCTTCTCGGGCACCTTGTCGAGCGACACTTCCGCCGCCGGCTTGGCCGGCTTGGTTTCCGGCCGGGGGGCGGGCAAGGCCGGCGCCTTTTGCGGAGCGGGTCCCTGTTCGACGGCTTTCGTCGGAGCGACGGGTATGGCGGCGTCTTTACTCACCTCGGCGGCGATCGGCACCGATCCCGGCTTCTGGAACACATCGGCCGCTTCGAGAAGAAACGAGTACTCATGCACGCGCCGGCCGGCGGTCCAGCGGACCTCGACGAACATGTCGATGAACTGCTCCTTCAGCGGCTTTTCCGAACTCACGCGCAAATAGGCCTGGCCGTTCGCGCGCTTGTCGGGCGTAAAGCGGACGCCGGCGGCGATCAAGGCCTTCTCGCTGCGCTCATTGCTCAAGTTGTCGATATGGACCAGGCGCGCCGACAGCGAAGCGAATTCCTCTTCGGTCGCCGTGACGTCGATTTCCGCGCGCAGCGGCGCATCCAGCGTCGAAAACACGGCCAGCTTCCCCAGGCGCGCAGCACCGGCCGTCAGCGGCAGCAGGGCAACGACGATGGCGACCAGCCACCATCCCGCAAGCGATCTTCCGTAAGTCATCAATCCGGCGCCTCTCGTAAATGACCTGATTTTGCAAGGCCGAAGAATACCCATAGCCCATGCAATGGGCAATCACTTCAAGCCGGAAAGAACTCCTCGATCAGTTGCGCCACGGCCTCCGGGCGGTCGTGATGGAGGTTGTGGCCGCTGTCGGCCAGCGTCGCCTCGCGCGCATCGGCAAAGCAGGCCAGCCGCTCGCGGTAATCCTCTTCCGAAGGAATGTACTCGCGCATGAAGGCGGAATCGGCGCCGCGCACGCAGAGCACCGGCATGCCGGCGCGGCGCCAGATCGCCCTGGCCTCCTCGATGCGGTAAAGAATCGGATTCGCCCAGCGGTGATGGGGATCCGCGGCCAGCCTGACCCCGCCCTCGGTTTCCTCCGCCAGGTGCTCGGCGAGAAAGGTCGCGCGCTGCGGCGTCAGGCGCGGATTGTCGTGGCGCAGCCGCGCGGCGAACGCGGCGCGATCCGCATAGACGCGAAAAGCGCTGCCCTCGCGCACCTGCCCGAGCCAACGGGCGTAGCGCGCCGGCGCCTCGGCGGGATCGGTCGGCCGCAAGCCGAAGCCTTCCAGATTGACCAGGGCTGCCACCCGCTCGGGACGGATGCCGGCGTAAAGCGTCGCGACGTTGCCGCCCATGCTGTGGCCGACCAGCCGCGCCGGCGCGCTCGGCGAACAGTGCGCCAGCAGGGCGTCGAGATCGGCGATGTAATCGGGAAACCAATAGGCATCCCCGTTCCACTGCGACAAACCGAAGCCGCGCCAGTCGGGAGCGATCACGCGCCAGTCGCGGCGCAGGCCGTCCACCACGAACTGGAAGCTGGCCGAGACGTCGTTCCAGCCGTGCAGCAAGAACAACTGCGGCGACGCCGCGTCGCCCCACAGGCGCACGTGGATGCGGCGCCCGCGCAGAATCACGAATTCGGAAACGCTGGTCTTCATCGCCTAAGTCCGGCCGGAAATCGACGTCGCCGACGCTAGCCGAACATCTTGTGAAACAAGAAAATGAAGAACAGGGACTGACTGGCAAAACCGACCGCACCGATCGCCGCCACCGGCTTGCCGCCGCGATTGCGCGCCGACAACCCCCAGATCAGGGCGATCGGCCCCAGGATCACCCCGAGCAGCGGCATGACCGACATCACGGCGATGAAGTAAGCCAGGGGATTGATTTTTTGCGGCGCCGGCACGGCCGCGGCGGCCGCCGTCCGATCGGAAGTCTCTAAGTTCAATGGAGTGCCCACTCGGTTGGAACGCCGCCAAGTATAAGCCACGAGCGCCGCCAATCTTTTTCTTGCCTGCCCCTGCGCCGACCGGCATAATGCGCCCCGATCGTCGGGAGAGTGCGACTCGGGTGAAAACGAGTTCGCCGCCGAAGGCGCAACCGCCCGGGAACCGCTCAGGCAAAAGGGCCGACGAGGCAGGAAAAATCTGGAGAGCGATGGGCGCCGTCAATGGCCCATCCACCGACGGGGCAGCCGGCAGCAGGACGCAACCGGTAATCTCTCAGGTCACATGGACAGATGGGCGCAACGCGCGAGCGGTGCGCCCATTTACGTTTGCGCGAAACCGCGCGAGCTGTCGGACGCAAGTCCATGATGTCCTTGGGGGTTAAATGGCAAAACGCACGCCGCTTTATGAAGCTCACGTCGCCGCCGGCGCAAAGATCGTCGACTTCGCCGGCTGGGACATGCCCATCAATTACGGATCGCAAATCGAAGAGCACCACCAGGTGCGCAATGACGCAGGCATGTTCGACGTCTCGCACATGCGCGCCGTCGACGTCGCCGGCAGCGGCGCGCAAGCCTATCTGCGGCGCCTCATCGCCAACGACGTCGCCAAGCTCACGCTGCCCGGCAAGGCGCTCTACTCCTGCATGCTCAGGGAAGACGGCGGCGTCATCGACGACCTCATCGTCTATTTCTTCACGCCCGAGCGCTACCGCGTCGTCGTCAATGCCGGCACCGCCGAAAAGGACCTGGCCTGGATGAAGACGCAGGCCGCCGGCTTCGACGTCACTGTTATCGACCGGCCGGAACTGGCGATGATCGCCGTGCAAGGCCCGAACGCGCGCGAGCGCTTTTGGACCGCCTTCCCGGTCGGCCGCGCCCCGAGCGTATTGCTGCAACCTTTCCAGGCCGTCGAATGGGAGGGCTGGCTGGTCGCCCGCACCGGCTACACCGGCGAAGACGGTTTCGAGATCACCCTGCCGGCCGCGCAAGCCGTCGCCGTCTGGGACAAGCTCAAGGCCGCCGGCGTCGCCCC
>JACRPB010000303.1 GCA_016214175.1 Rhodocyclales bacterium | reverse complement strand
TTGCCGAAGATCCCGCCGGAGCCGATGGCGATGGTGGACTGGATGATGTGGAAGCCCTTGCCGAGCGGATCTTTTTCCGGATCGAGCAGGGTCAGGATGCGCGCGCGCTGGTAGTCGTGGAGGAAGCCCCAGGCCAGCGGCGCGGCGGCGAGGCCGGCGGCGACGAGGCCGGCCAGGATCTTCCAGGACAGGCCGGCGAGGAAAATGACGTAGAAGCCGGCCGCCAGCACCAGGATGGCGGTGCCGAGGTCGGGCTGCTTGGCGATGAGGGCGACCGGGATCAGCAGCAGCAGGGCGGCGATGCCGTAGTCGCGCATGCGCAGCATCGACTCGTGCTTTTCGAAGTACCAGGCCAGCATCAGCGGCATGGCGATTTTCATCAGTTCCGAGGGTTGCGCGCGCATGAAGCCGAGATTGAGCCAGCGCCGCGCGCCTTTCGAGACATCGCCGAACAGCGCCACCGCGATCAGCAGCACGATGCCGAGCACGTAGGCGGGCAGCGCCAGGTGCATCAACCGCTGCGGCGGCACCTGCGCCATGACGCGCATGCAGAACAGCGCCGCGCCCATGTTGAGCAGTTGCGACGACACGCGTTCGGGCGAGGCGCTGCCGACGACGACCAGCGCCGTCACCAGCAGCAGGAAGGCGAACATCATCAACGGCGCATCGACGGGGTCGGCGAGCTTGAACCACAGGCGGCGCAACATCAGTCATCCTCCGGTTCGGTATCGTCGGTCGGCGCCGGCTGGTTGGGCAGCTTGCCGAGCAGGTGGTAGTCGAGCACCAGGCGCGCGATCGGCGCCGCGGCCTGGGCGCCGAAGCCGCCGTTCTCGACCAGCACGGCAAGCGCGATGGTCGGCTTGTCCACGGGCGCGAAGGCGATGAACAGCGCGTGGTCGCGTAGTTCCTTCTTGATGCTGCCCTCCGAATATTTCTCGCCCTTCAGCGAATACACCTGCGCCGTGCCGGTCTTGCCGGCCGATTCGTAGGGGGCGCCGGCGAAGGCGCGTGCGCCGGTGCCTTCCTTGTTCACGCCGACCATGGCGCGCTTGATGACCTCGATGTGCTCGGTCTTGAGCGGAATCGTACGCAGCGGCCGCGGCTCGATCGGCGTCTTTTCGCCGCTCTTGGTGTCGGTGATGTATTGCACCAGGTGCGGCCGGTACATGACGCCGTTGTTGGCGAGCGCGGCCATGGCCTGGGCGAGCTGGATCGGAGTGTACGAGTTGTAGCCCTGGCCGATGCCGATGGAAATGGTTTCGCCGGCATACCACTTCTGCTGTTCCGGCTTCCTGAAGCGCTTCTTCTTCCATTCCTGCGAGGGCAGCACGCCTTCCGACTCGCCTTCGACATCGACCCCGGTGCGCTGGCCGAAGCCGAACTGGCGCATGAAATTGGAGATGTTGTCGATGCCCATGTCGTTGGCGAGCATGTAGTAGTAGGTGTCGCAGGACTGGACGATGGACTTGTACATGTCCACCGAGCCGTGGCCGCCCTTCTTGTCGTCGCGAAAGGTGTGGTTGCCGAAGTTGTAGAAGCCGGGGTCGAAGATCGCCTGCTCGGGCCGGCGCTTGCCGATGGTGAGAGCAGCCAGCGCCATGTAGGGCTTGAAGGTCGAGCCGGGCGGATAGGCGCCGTTCAAGGCCCGGTTGACCATCGGCTTGTCGGGCGAGGTATTGAGCAGGTCCCAGTTGCCGGGATCGATGCCGTCGACGAACAGGTTGGGATCGTAGTTGGGCATCGACACCAGGGCGAGGATGCCGCCGGTGGCCGGCTCGATGGCGACCAGGGCGCCCTTGCGGTCGCCGAAGGCCTTTTCGGCGACTGCTTGCAGTTTGGCATCGACGGTGAGGGTGAGGTTGTTGCCGGCCACCGGCGCCGTGCTCGCCAGCGTGCGCACGGCATGGCCGCCGGCATCGACCTCGACCTGCTCGAAGCCGGTCTGGCCGTGCAGCTCGAACTCGTAGTGCTGTTCGAGGCCGGTCTTGCCGAAATGCTCGGTGCCGCGATAGTTGGCGTCCTGTTCCTCCTCTTCGATCTTGTCGAGGTCGCGGTCGTTCACGCGGCCGATGTAGCCGAGCAGGTGCGAGCCGAAGTCGCCGCCCGGATACTGCCGGAACAGGCGCGCCTTGATGTCGACGCCGGGAAAGCGGAAGCGGTGGGCGATGAACTTGGCGACTTCCTCGTCGGTGAGGCGGGTGCGGATCGGCAGCGATTCGAAGTTCTTGCTTTCGTCGAGCAGCTTCTTGAAGCGCTTGCGGTCCTTGGGGAGGATGTCGATGATCTGGGCCAGCGCGTCGATCACCTCGTCCATCCGGATCGCCTTCGACGGCGTGATTTCGAGCGTGTAGGCCGAGTAGTTGCGCGCCAGCACGACGCCGTTGCGGTCGAGGATGAGCCCGCGGTTGGGCACGATCGGCACCAGGGAGATGCGGTTCTCCTCGGCGCGGGTGCGGTAGTACTCGTGCTGGATCACCTGCAGCCAGACGAAGCGCAGGAACAGCAGCCCGAAGCAGACGAGCACGAAGCCGCCGGCGAAACCGAGCCGGCCGCGGAAGCGTTCGAGATCCTCCTGGGGATTCTTGAATTCCATTTCTTCCCGTCAGATCGGGCGATTCTCGTCGCGTTCGACGGGCCGATACTGCGGCAACAGCAATAGATACGTCAGCGGATGCCAGAGCAGCGCGCCGCTGAAGCTGGAAAAGAAATAGAGGAGGCCCGGAAACTCGCCGCCGCCCGTCGTGCGCGCAACGACCATGATGATCTGGGCCGCCAGCAGCATCGGCAGCACATGCAGCGCCTGCTGCAGCAGCGGGAACCAGAGGATGCGCTTCGACAACCCGGCCGCGGCGAAAGCGAGCGGCACATAGGCCAGCGCATGCTGGCCCATGACGCTGCCGTCGGCGATGTCCATGGCCAGGCCGAGCACGAAGGCGGCGCCCATGCCGACACGCTGCGGCTGATGCACGCACCAGAAGGTCAGCACCAGCGCCACCCAGTCGGGCACCAGCGGTAGTCGGCCGAAAGGGATCAGGTTCACGAACAGGGCGAGGCCGAGCGAGACGACGATGAACCAGGCGCGGGCGGGCAGCAGGATGCGGCGCGAGGAATGGGTGGGCTGCATCATGGCTTGCGGTTTTGACTTTTCTTGACGCGCTTGCCCTTGCCGGGCTTGGCGGCATCGCCGGCCTCGTCCGGCGGCGGCGGCGTCACTTCGCGCTTGCCGAGCACCAGCACCTGGCCGTGGCGTTCGACGCCGGCCAGCGGCTCGCAGGTGATGCGGGCGAAGGCGTAGGAATTGTCGCGGTCGATGCGCGTGACCTTCGCCACCGGCAGGCCGTCGAGATAGACGCCGTCGAGACCCGAGGTGACCAGGGTGTCGCCGGGCTTGACGTCGGCGTTGGCGGCGAGGAAACGCAGTTCCATCATGCCGGCGCCGGCGCCGTTCAAGACGGCGCGCAGGCCGTTCCTCTGCACCTCGACCGGAATCGCCTGGTCCTTGTCGGTGAGCAGGGTGACTTCGCTGGTGAGCGGGAAGACGCGCGTCACCTGGCCGATGACGCCGATGTCGTCGATGACGGCCTGGCCGGCGACGATGCCCTCCTGCACGCCCTTGTCGATGATGACGCGGCGCGAGAAGGGGTCGCGCGCCGCATAGAGGATTTGGGCGATGCGGCCGGTGGCCGGCTGGCGCGCCTTCATGTCGAGCAGCGCGCGCAAGCGCATATTCTCCTGCTCCAGGTGCTCCTGGCGCAGAAGCTGGTTGGCGGTCGCCAGCAGCTTTTTCTTGTAGTCGGCGTTCTCGGTCTGCAGGGTCGTCAAGCTGGAGAAATAGTGCCCGGCGTCGCCGGCTGCCGCCACCGGCAGGCCGGCCATGCGCTGCAGCGGCCAGGCGACGGTGGTCACGGCCAGCCGCGCCCATTCGAGCGTATGGAAGCGCAGATCGGCGAACAGCAGGGCGATCGACAGGGTGACGAAGAAGACCAGTTGCGTGAGCGGCGCCGGACCCCGTTTGAAGAACGGTGGCGGCGTATGGCCGACGACGGACATCACGTCAATAGCGCCCCTGGCAGTTGGAGATGACGAAGCGGCGCATCCATTGCGCCGAATCGCACACTAATGCGGATACGCGCTATTCGTTCGCGAAAATACTGCCGAGTTTGTCCATCTTTTCGAGGGCGAGCCCCGAGCCGCGGACAACGCAGGTGAGCGGATCGTCGGCGACGATCACCGGCAGGCCGGTTTCTTCCATCAGCAGGCGGTCGAGATCGCGCAGCAGCGCTCCGCCGCCGGTCAGCACCATGCCCTTTTCGGCGATGTCGGCACCGAGTTCGGGCGGGGTCTGTTCGAGCGCGATTTTCACGGCGCCGACGATCTGGTTCAAGGGATCGGTCAGCGCTTCGAGGATTTCGTTGGAAGAGATGGTGAAGCTGCGCGGAATGCCTTCCGCCAGATTGCGGCCCTTGACTTCCATCTCCTTGACTTCGGAGCCGGGGAAGGCGGAGCCGATTTCCTTCTTGATCGCCTCGGCGGTGGTCTCGCCGATCAGCATGCCGTAGTTGCGGCGGATGTAGTTGATGATGGCTTCGTCGAACTTGTCGCCGCCGACGCGCACCGAACCGGCATAGACCATGCCACCGAGCGAAATGACGCCGACTTCGGTAGTGCCGCCGCCAATGTCGACGACCATCGAGCCGGTGGCGTCGGAGACCGGCAAGCCGGCGCCGATGGCCGCCGCCATGGGTTCTTCGATCAGATAGACGTTGGAAGCGCCGGCGCCGAGCGCCGATTCGAGGATGGCGCGGCGCTCGACCTGGGTCGAGCCGCAGGGCACGCAGATGATGATGCGCGGACTCGGGCTGAACAGGCGCGAGTCGTGCACGCGCTTGATGAACTGCTTCAGCATCTGCTCGGTGACGGTGAAGTCGGCGATGACGCCGTCCTTCATCGGGCGGATCGCCGTGATGTTGCCGGGCGTCTTGCCGAGCATCTGCTTCGCCGCGGCGCCGAGGGCCTGGATCGTCTTCTTGGCGTTGGGCCCGCCTTCGGTGCGGATCGCCACCACCGAAGGTTCGTCGAGGACGATGCCCTGGCCGCGAACGTAGATCAGCGTGTTGGCCGTGCCGAGGTCGATGGCAAGGTCATTGGAAAAATAGGAGCGCAGAAAGCCGAACATCGTCATTCCAAATGAGTGATCCGAAGCCTTTCCGGGGTGGACGGCTTGGGCAGAAAATGGGCCTATGATACCCTAAGGCGCTGCTCCAAATAAGCTTGAAATAGGCCCTTTTCCGGTACTCTTCCATGTCCCTTACCCCTGACGACGTGCGGCGTATTGCCCGCCTGGCGCGCATCGAGGTTTCTCCCGCCGAGGTCGAACACACGCGCGACCAGTTGAACGGCATCCTCGGTTTCATCGAACGCTTGCAGGCCGTCGACACGTCCGGCGTCCAGCCCATGAGCCACGCCGTCGACGTCGTGCAGCGCCTGCGCGCCGACCGCGTCACCGAAACCGACCGCCGCGCCGCCTTCCAGGCCATCGCGCCCGACACCGAAGCCGGTCTCTACCTGGTTCCGCAGGTGATCGAATGAAGAGCCATTCGATCAAACCTTTTGTGGCCCCCCACCCCCCAACCCCCGCCCCTAGGGCGGGGGCGACTAGTCGGCACCCCCGCAATGCGGGGGAGGAATTGTCATGATTCACGCTTCGTTGAAGGAACTCGCTGCGGCGCTCGCGGCAAGGAAGATTTCAGCCGTCGAACTGGCGACGCTGTTCCTCGACCGCATCGACAAGCTGAACCCGACGCTGAACGCCTTCGTCACCGTCGACCGCGACAAGACCCTGGCCCTGGCAAGAGATGCCGACGCCCGCCGCGCCGCGGGCGAAAACGGACCGCTGCTGGGTATCCCGCTCGCCCACAAGGACATCTTCTGCGCCGAGGGCTGGCGCACCACCTGCGGCTCTAAGATGCTGGCGAACTTCGTCGCGCCTTACGACGCCACGGTCGTCGCCAGATTCAAGGCCGCCGGCGCCGTGACGCTGGGCAAGTGCAACATGGACGAGTTCGCGATGGGCTCGTCGAACGAGACCTCGTTCTTCGGCCCCGTGAAGAACCCCTGGGACACGCAACGCGTGCCGGGCGGCTCCTCGGGCGGCTCGGCCGCCGCCCTGGCGGCGCGCCTGGCGCCGGCCGCCACCGGCACCGATACCGGCGGCTCGATCCGCCAACCGGCCGCCCTGTGCGGCTTCACCGGCCTCAAGCCGACCTACGGCGTCGTCTCGCGCTGGGGCATGATCGCCTTCGCCTCCAGTCTCGACCAGGGCGGCCCGATGGCGCGCTCGGCCGAGGATTGCGCGCTGCTCTTGAACGCCATGGCCGGCTACGACGAGCGCGATTCGACTTCGCTGGAACGCCCGGCCGAGGATTACGCGCGCGCGCTCGACCAGCCGCTTGCCGGCCTGCGCATCGGCCTGCCGAAAGAGTTCTTCGGTGCCGGCATGAACGACGACGTGCGCGCCGCGGTCGAAGCCGCGCTTGCGGCATACCGCCAGCTCGGCGCCGTCACGGTCGAGGTCGACCTGCCGAATTCCGGGCTCTCGGTGCCCGCCTATTACGTGATCGCGCCGGCCGAGGCCTCGTCGAACCTGTCGCGCTTCGACGGCGTGCGCTACGGCCACCGTGCCGCCGACTATGCCGATTTGAACGACATGTATTCGAAGAGCCGCGCCGAGGGCTTCGGCGACGAGGTCAAGCGCCGCATCCTGGTCGGCACCTATGTGCTCTCCCACGGCTATTACGACGCCTACTACCTCCAGGCGCAGAAGATCCGCCGCCTGATCGCCGACGACTTCGTCAATGCGTTCAAGATTTGCGACGTCATCATGGGACCGACCAGTCCCTCGACCGCTTTCCGCCTCGGCGAGAAGGCCGCCGATCCGGTGCAGATGTATCTCTCGGACATCTACACCATCGCCGTCAATCTGGCCGGTCTGCCCGGCATGTCGATCCCCTGCGGCTTCGACCGCCAGGGCCTGCCGGTCGGGCTGCAACTGATCGGCAACGGGTTCGACGAGGCGCGCATGCTGGGCATCGCCCACCGCTACCAAGAGGCCACCGACTGGCATTTGCGCCGGCCGGCGCTGGCCGACTAACCAGGGGAGCACCATGCATTACATCGAAGACCTCCAGCCGGGCATGACCGACAGCTTCGCCAAGACGATCACCGAGGCCGACATCCTGATGTTCTGCGCCATCTCGGGCGACAACAACCCCGTGCATGTGGACGCGGAGTTCGCGAAGACGACGATGTTCGGCGGCCGCATCGCCCACGGCATGCTCTCGGCTGCCCTGATTTCGTCGGTGCTCGGCAACCGCCTGCCCGGCCCCGGCACCATCTACTTGAACCAGAGCCTCAAGTTCAAGGCGCCGGTGCGCCCCGGCGACACGGTCACGGCCAAGGTGACGATCAAGGAAGTGCTGGTCGAGAAGAAGCGCGTCGTTCTCGACACCGTGTGCAGCGTGGCCGGCAAGCCGGTCATCGAGGGCGAAGCGACCGTGATGTACGCAGTGTCGCGGCCGCCGGCCTGAACCGTCTTAGCGAAAGAACGCCATGAATCAGTGGGAAGTCGTCATCG
>JACRPB010000302.1 GCA_016214175.1 Rhodocyclales bacterium | reverse complement strand
GCGTGCAGCGTCTTCTTCAGCGCGCCGTCGACGTAGCAGCGGCCGTCGATTTCCACGGGCGGAAACAGGCCCGGCAACGCGGCGCTGGCCTGGACGGCGGTCGAGATCGGCACCTGGTCGTTGCCCGGAGTGCCGAACTCGACCGATTTGCCGTTGTCGAGGTCGGTGGCGACCAGCACCAGCTTGTGCTTGAGTTGGCGGAAATCGTTACTGCGTCCCGGCCCGCTGAACAGCCGCTCCAGCAGCGCGCCGATGCCCTTGTTGTCGAAGACGCCGGTGGGGATCGCGCGCGACAGGCGCAGAAAGGATTCGGAAAAGGACAAGTGGCGCGGATGCGTGACGTAATGCCAGACCGAAGCCAGCAGCAGCGGCGGCACCGACAGCGCGCGGCGGCCGTATTCCTTCAGCGCCGGCTTCAGCAGCACGTCGGGATGGAAAGGCTCGTCGGCCGATTCGCTTTCGACGAACATGCGCCGCATCGCTGCGGGCGTGATGCCGTTGGCGAGGCCGGCGGCGATGAAACTGCCGGAACTGACGCCGACGTAGATGTCGAGGTCGGTGAAGTCCACGCCCTTGAGCGTCTCCGCCAGCGCGACCAGGGCGCCGACTTCGTAGATGCCGCCGAGCGGCCCGCCGCCGGCGAGCGCGAGACCGATGCGGGAGCGTGCCGAGGCTTTGGCCTCGGCACGAATCCGTTTGGACATTTGAATTTCCGTTCAGGAACTCAGGCGGCCTTCGCCTTCGCGGGCGCCTTCTTCGCTGCGGGCTTCGCCACCGGCTTCGCCGCCGCTTTCGCTGCGGGCTTGGTCGCGGTCAGCTTCTCGACGACGGCGGTGAGGTCGGCGACGCGCTTGGTCAGCGTGTCGACGTCCTTCTTCGACGGCACGCCGAGGCGGCCCATGGCGCGGGCGACGCGCTCCTCGAAGACCTGTTCGAGCTTGTCCCAGGTGCCGGTGGCCTTGCCGGCCATTTCGATGACCTTGTCTTCGGCGACCTTGCGCGTCTTCGACTGAATGGCTTCGCCTTCCTTGACCAGGGCTTCGAACACCTTGTTGCCTTCTTCCTGCGCCTTGGCGAAAGCGCCGAGACCGGCGAGCCAGATCTGCTGGGCGGAATCCTTGATGGTGGCGGCGAGTTGACTGTCGGTGGCGCCGGCGGCGAGAGACTTGAGCTTCTTGACCATGATGTATTCTCCGGAAATGTTGAAAGCGACGAATCCTTATGACACGCTCGCAGTCTAGAGGTCGTTCCTAGAGGACGCACACTAAACCGCTAGAGCCGTGGCTCTAATAATCCGGACCTCACAGGGAGGAGCAAACGTCATGAACTATTTCATCACCGGCGCCAGCGGCTTCATCGGCAAGCGCCTCGTCAAGAAGCTGCTACAACGGCCGGAGGCGGTCGTCTATTTCCTCACGCGCAGCACCGATCCGGAAAAGATCCGGGCGCTGCACGACTACTGGGGCGTCGACGCCACGCGCGCCGTGCCGGTGGCCGGCGATCTCGGCGCGCCGCTGCTGGGCGTGGCGAAAGCGCAGGCCACCAAGCTCAAGGGCAAGGTCCAGCACTTCTTCCACCTCGCTGCGCTCTACGACCTCAAAGCTGACGCCGAAGAGCAGCAGCGCGCCAACGTCGAGGGCACGCGCAACACCGTGCAGTTCGCCGCGGCCATCGGCGCCAAGTGTTTCCATCACGTCAGTTCCATCGCCGCCGCCGGACTCTACGAAGGCGTGTTCCGCGAGGACATGTTCGACGAGGCCGAGAATCTCGATCATCCCTATTTCGGCACCAAGCACGAATCGGAAAAGATCGTGCGCACCGAGTGCAAGCTGCCCTGGCGCATCTACCGCCCGGCCGTCGTCGTCGGCGATTCGCAGAGCGGCGAAATGGACAAGATCGACGGCCCCTACTACTTCTTCAAGCTCTTGCAGAAGCTGCGCAAGCTGCTGCCGCCCTGGATGCCGGCGATCGGCCTCGAAGGCGGGCGCATCAACCTGGTGCCGGTCGATTACGTCGTCGCCGCGCTCGACCATCTGGCGCATGTGAAAGGGGAGGACGGCAAGTGCTTCCATCTCGTCGACCCGCAGCCGATGCGCGTCGGCGACACGCTCAACATTTTCGCCCGCGCCGGCCATGCGCCGCAGATGACGCTGCGCATCAACGCCGCGCTGCTCGGCTTCATCCCGCGCGGCGTGAAGAAGAGCCTGATGGCGCTGACGCCCGTGCGGCGCATCCGCAACGCGATCATGGCCGACCTCGGCCTGCCGGCGGACATCATGCAGTTCATCAATTACCCGACGCGCTTCGACGGCCGCGAAGCCGAGCGCCTGCTGAAGCCGGCCGGCATCACGGTGCCGCGCCTGGAGGATTACGCCTGGCGGCTGTGGGATTACTGGGAGCGCCATCTCGATCCCGATCTCTTCATCGACCATACGCTGCACGGCCAGGTCAAGGGTCGCGTCGTCGTCATCACCGGGGGCTCTTCGGGGATTGGCAAGGCGGCGGCGCTGAAAGTCGCCGAGGCCGGCGCCGTCACCGTGATCGTCGCCCGCGACGTCGAGAAGCTGGAGGCGGCGAAGGCCGAGTTCGCGGCCCGCGGACTGACGGTGCACACCTATTCCGCCGACGTCAGCGACGAGGCGCAGTGCGCGGCGCTGGTGCAGCGGCTCGGCGCAGAGCTCGGCGGCGTCGACATCCTGATCAACAATGCCGGCCGTTCGATCCGCCGCGCCATCGAATCGTCCTACGACCGCTTCCACGATTTCGAGCGCTGCATGCAGGTGAATTACTTCGGCGCGCTGCGCCTGACGCTGGGCGTGCTGCCGCAGATGACGAAGAAGCGACGCGGCCACGTCATCAACGTCTCCTCGATCGGCGTGCTGACCAATGCGCCGCGCTTCTCGGCCTACGTCGCCTCGAAGTCGGCGCTCGACGGCTTCACGCGCTGCGCCGCCTCCGAATACCTCGATCGCGGCGTCGTCTTCACCACCATCAACATGCCGCTGGTGCGCACGCCGATGACGGCGCCGACCAAGCTCTACGAACAAGTGCCGATGCTCTCCCCCGAAGAGGCGGCCGACATGATCGTCGACGCCCTCGTGCACAAGCCGGTGCGCATCGCCTCGCGCCTCGGCGTCTTCGGCCAGGTGATCCATGCGCTCGCGCCCAAGGTGGCGCAGGTGATCATGAACACCACCTTCCGCATGTTCCCCGACTCGTCGGCTGCCAAGGGCCAGAAAGACGGCGCGCCGCCGCCCCAGCCGAGCGCCGACCAGATCGCCTATGCGCAACTTATGCGCGGCATCTATTTCTAAGGAATCACCATGAGACCCAAACCCGGCGATCCCGCCCCCGATTTCAGTGCCACGGCTACCGACGGCAGCACGATCAAGCTGGCCGATTTCCGCGGCAAGAAGCTGGTGCTGTATTTCTATCCGATGGACGACACGCCGGGCTGCACGGCGCAGGCGTGCAGCCTGCGCGACGTGAACGCCGAGATCGTGGCCAAGGGCGCCGCGGTGCTCGGCGTCTCGGCCCAGGGCGAGGAATCGCACCGCAAGTTCACGACCAAGCACAAGCTCAACTTTCCGCTGCTGGCCGACACCGACCGCAGCGTCGGCAAGGCCTACGGCGTCGTCGGCTCCGGCATTTTCGGCGTCGCGCGCGGCCTGGCCGGCGCCTACGAGCGCGTCACTTTTCTCATCGACGAGCAGGGCCGCATTGCCCACGTGCTGGACGATCCGAACTGCCCGGATCACGGCGCCGAAGTGCTGGCGCTGCTGTGAGCGGCGCGGAGTTCAGCATCCCGACGGCCATCGAGTCGCCGCGGCTGGTCTTGCGCAGGGTGTGCGCAAACGACTGGCGCGAACTGCACGAGTACTACGCCGACGCCGAGTCCACGCGCTACACGGTGCGCGCGGCGCTCGACGAGGAAGGCAGCCGGCGCATCACGGACGCGATGATGCAGCATTGGCAGCGCCGCGGCTACGGGCCTTATGCGCTGGTGGAAAAGCAAGGCGGCGCCGTGCTCGGCGTCTGCGGCCTCTGGTACCCGAAGGAATGGCCCGAGCCCGAGATCAAGTGGGCGCTGTGCCGCCGCCACTGGGGCCGCGGCTATGCCGCGGAAGCCGCGCGCGCCGTGCAGGCGATGGCGGCACAGCATCGGCCCGATTTGCACCTGATCAGCCTGATCCACGTCGACAACCTGAACTCCATCAATCTGGCGCAGGCGGTGGGCGCGACGCGGGAAAAGGAGATCCCGTTCCGCGACGCCCTCTACGCAGTCTTCCGCCATCCGCGGGCCGTGGCCTAGACAGATCCGATGACGGCAGAAATAGTCGAGTCGCCGGCACTGGGCCGCGAGGTTTTCCTGTTGTCCTGCGCCGCCTTTGCCAGCGCCGTCGCTCTGCGCCTGTGCGACCCGCTGCTGCCGGTGCTGGCACGGGATTTCGGTACGACGGTCGGCCGGGCGGCGCTGGTGGTGACGGCGACCAGCGTCGCCTACGGCATCTTCCAGTTGCTGTTCGGTCCGCTCGGCGACCATTACGGCAAGTTCCGGGTCATCGCCGCCGCCTGCCTCGCCTCGACAGTGGGCGCTTTCGCCTGCGCCGCGAGTCCTAGCCTGGAAGTGCTCGCCCTGGCGCGGGCGCTGAACGGCGCCACCACGGCGGCGCTGATTCCGCTGGCGATGGCCTGGATCGGCGACGTCGTCGCCTTCGAGCAGCGGCAGGCGACGCTGGCGAAGTTCATGTCCGGCCAGATCGTCGGCCTGGTTTGCGGCCAGGCCATCGCCGGCTTCTTCGCCGACCATTTCGGCTGGCGCTGGGCTTTCGCGCTGCTCGGCGCGATCTATTTCTGGGTCGGCCTGCTGTTGCTGGGATCGCTGCGCCGCCACCGCCACGCCGCGGCCGGCACCGAAGCGGCGGCGAGCAGCGTCGGGCGCTTCCGCCTGGTGCTCGGCAATCGGCACGCCCGCTTCATCCTCGCCGTCGTCTTTATCGAAGCGATGGCGACCTTCGGCACCATCGCCTTCATCCCCGCGTTTCTCCACGAACGCTTCCGGATTTCCCTGTTTCATGCCGGGGTCGTCGTCGCCGCCATCGGTCTCGGCGGGCTCGGCTACACGCTGTTTGCCCGCCGCTGGGTTCGCGCGCTGGGCCAGGTGCGCCTGGCCCGGACGGGCGGCCTGCTCATGGGTGGCGCCTTCGCCTTGCTGGCCATGGCGCCGGCCTGGGGCTGGGGCGTCGTCGCCTGCACCGTTGCCGGCCTCGGCTTCTATCAGATGCATAACACCTTGCAGACGATGGCGACGCAGATGACGCCGGCGGCGCGCGGCACCGCGGTCTCGCTGTTCGCGTTCTGCTTTTTTCTCGGCCAGGCTGCCGGCGTCGCCATCGGCGCCATCGGCGTCGATCACGTCGGGGCGCACTGGCTGTTCGCGGTGTCGGCCCTGACCTTGCCCCTGACCGGCGCCTTGCTGGCCCGCTATCTGAAAGCCGGCACCCAGTCCGAGTCGGGCGTCGTCCGCTCCGGACGCTAACGCACCCAGTTGTCGAAAACCGTGAAGTTTTCGCATTCGCGATGGAAAACCGTCGCTGCGATATCCAGGACGGCGCAAGAAGCGGAGAATAGGGCTGTGACGAACGGAACAATCGGCTCAATGCCGCGAGGGTGAAATGACTACACCTGGCGCAGTGCCATCGGCGGTCGGATTCGTCGATCTGGTCGATGCGGCGAGTTTGCAGGCGTTGATGGACAGCTACCAGAAGGTGATCGGCCTCGCTAACGCCGTCATCGACCTGGACGGCGTCGTGATCGCCCGCGCCGGGTGGCAGGATTTGTGCACCCGATTCCACCGCGCCAATCCCGAAACCTGTCGCCGCTGCATCGAATGCGATGCAGCCCTCGCTGCCGGCATGGCGCGCGGGGAGCAATTTGCGGTCTACCGCTGCCGCAACGGCCTGGTGGATACCGCATCGCCCGTCATCGTCGCCGGTCGCCATGTCGCCAACGTTTTCACCGGGCAGTTCTTCGTCGCGCCGCCGGACCCGGAGTTCTTCCGCCGCCAGGCCGGGGAGTTCGGCTTCGACGAGAGTTCTTATCTCGCGGCCGTGGCCAGGGTGCCCGTCATCTCCGAGGCGCGCGTCGAGGCGATTGCCGCGGTCTATGCGCAACTCGCCCAGGTTCTGGCGACCAATGGCCTGGACCGCTTGCGGCGGTTGGAGACCGAGCGGCGGCTGGAGGAAGCCAATCGTGGCCTGGCGCGGCGGACGCAGGAACTCGAGGCCGCCAACAAGGAACTCGAAGAGTTTTCCTATTCGATGTCCCACGACATGCGTGCGCCCCTGCGGGCGCTCGACGGCTTTTCGAAGATATTGCTGGAAGAGCACGCGACCCGGCTCGACGCCGAGGGCAAGCGCCTGCTCAACGTGTTGCGCGACAACGCCCTGCGCATGGGGCGCCTGATCGACGACATCCTGCGTTTTCTGCGCCTGGGCAGGCGAGCGATGCAGTGCGGGCCGGTCGACATGGCCGATCTGGCGCGGGAAGCCTTCGCCGAGCTGCAGCCGAAGGCGTCGCACCGTCGCCTCAACGTCGGCGCATTGCCGCCGGCTTGGGGCGATCGCGAAATGCTGCGGCAAGTCCTGCTCAACCTGCTCTCGAACGCCGTCAAGTTTTCAGCCGGCGGCGGCGACTCGGCCATCGAAATCGGCGGCGCGGCACGGCCGGAAGAAAACGTCTACGCGGTGACGGATCACGGCGTCGGCTTCGACATGCGCTATGTCAACAAGCTGTTCGGGGTGTTCGAGCGGGTGCACTCGGTAGGCCAGTACGAAGGCACCGGCATCGGCCTCGCCATCGTCAAGCGTATCGTCGAGCGCCACGGCGGCAGGGTTTGGGCAGAGGGCAAAGTGGGCGAAGGCGCGACCTTCCATTTCAGCTTGCCGCAAAGGAGTCAATGACATGGGCAATCGAGAAAACGTGGTCGAAATTCTGCTGGTCGAGGATACGGAGGCGGATGCCGAGTTGGCCATCCGCGCCCTGCGCAAGCGCGGCCTCGCCAACCATCTGGTTTGGGTGAAGGACGGCGCCGAGGCGCTCGACTTCCTGTTCGCCGAGGGGGACTATGCCGACCGCGACGTCGGCAGCCATCCGAAGGTGGTGTTGCTCGATCTGCGACTACCGAAAGTCAGCGGCATCGAGGTGTTGCGCCGGATCAAGGCGGACGCGCGGACCCAGGAAATTCCCGTCGTCGCCCTGACGTCGTCGAAGGAGGAAAGCGATCTCGACGAATGCTACAAGCTGGGGGTCAATAGCTACATCACCAAGCCGGTCGAATTCGAGGAATTCGCCAGGGTGGTCGGCGAACTGGGACTGTACTGGCTGTTGGTCAACAAGCTGCCTTACGCGTGATGTCAAACCAGGAACTGCGCGTCCTCATGCTCGAGGACGAAGCGGCCGACGCCGAACTGGTGGAACGCGAACTGCGCAAGGCGGGCATCGTGTTCGTCGCGCAGCGCGTCGAAAGCCGCGACGCCTTCGTCGCAGCTCTCGACGCCTTCCGTCCCGACATCATTCTCGCCGACTACAAGCTGCCGGGCTTCGACGGCCTGGCGGCGCTCGGCATCGGGCGGCAACGGGCGCCGCTGGTACCGTTCGTCTTCGTATCCGGGGCCATGGGCGAGGAGTTCGCCATCGAGACCCTGCACCAGGGTGCTGCCGACTATGTGTTGAAGGACCGCCTCGCCAAGCTGGTGCCGGCGGTCAGGCGCGCCCTGCTCGACGCCGGGGAACGGCGCCGCCGCGTGGCGGCCGAGGCGGCGCTCAAGGAAAGCGAGGAACGCTTCCGCAACATGGCGGAATCCGCCCAGGACGGCATCGTCGTCATCGATCCGGATGGCCGCGTCACCTACTGGAATGCCGCCGCCGAGTCGATGTTCGGCTACGGTCAGGCGGAAGCGCTGGGTCGCGAGCTACACCTGCTGGTGGCGCCGGCGCGCTACCACGAGGCCTATCGGACCGGCTGGGTCGGCTTTCACCGGACCGGTACCGGCCGCGTGGTCGACAAGACCCTCGAAATGGACGCGCTGCACAAGGACGGCCATGAGTTCCCGGTCGAACTTTCAATCTCGGCGACGCCGATCAATGACGGCTGGCATGCGGTCGGCATTGTGCGCGACATAACCGAACGCAAGCGCGCCGAGCTGGCCTTGCGGCGCAGCAACCGCTTCCTGCGCACCCTGAGCCGCTGCAACGAGACCCTGGTCCATGCCAATGACGAGCACGAACTGCTGCAAGACATGTGCCGCGTCGTCGTCGAGGTCGGCGAGTTCGCGCTGGCCTGGGTCGGCTACATCGAGGACGACAACCGCATCCGGCCGGTGGCGCACTGCGGCGCGAATAGCGAGGCCTACATGGGCGAAGTGCCGATCGCCTGCGAGCATCCCGAAGAGTCGTGCCGGCCGACGGTGCGCGCCGCGCGCCGGGGCGAAATCCAGGTCGTGGCCGACGTCGCCGACGCCGACTGCGAAGCGTGGCGGGAACTGGCGCTCGGCTGCGGCTATCGTTCTGCGATCGCCCTGCCCTTGCGGGTGGCGGACGAAGTCGTCGGTACCCTGAACATCTATGCGGCCGAGGTCGGCGGCTTCGGCGAGCAGGAAGTCGGCCTGCTGTCCGAGCTGGCCGGCGACCTCGGCTTCGGCATCATGAACCTGCGCGTGCGCGACGCGCGCGAAGACGATGCGCGCAAGCTCGAACGGGTGCTCGAAGACACCATTCAGGCGATAGCCACCACCATCGAGGCGCGCGACCCCTATACCGCCGGCCACCAGAAACGCGTGGCCCGGCTTGCCGCTGCGATCGCGGGCGAAATGGGGCTGACCGACCATCGCATCGTCGGCGTGCGGCGCGGCGCGGAAATACACGATATCGGCAAGATCTACATTCCCTCGGAAATCCTGAGCCGGCCCGGCCGCCTCTCGGCGACGGAATTCAGCCTGATCAAAGTGCATCCCCAGGTCGGCTACGACATCATCAAGGAAATCGACTTCCCCTGGCCGGTGGCGGAGATGATTCTCCAGCACCATGAACGCCTCGACGGCAGCGGCTATCCTCATGGCCTCGGCGACGGCGAGGCCATCATCATCGAAGCGCGCATCATTGCCGTCGCCGACGTCGTCGATGCCATGGTTTCCCATCGCCCCTACCGGCCGGCGCTCGGCCTCGACGCCGCGCTGGAGGAGATCGTGCGCCACCGCAACCTGCGTTACGACGCGCGGGTGGTGGATGCCTGCCTGCGCCTATTCCGCGAGAAGCGGTTCGCGTTCGACTAGCGCAGCTTGCCCAGTACGCGCGCGTTGCGGAAGCCGATCGGCGCGTGGGAGAACACCGCCGACCAGGCGACGACGAGCCAGAACAGCGGCAGGCGCAGGTCGGGTGAGACCACCATCCAGGCGACCAGCGCCAGCTTCGCCAGCATGCTGAGCCCGGCACCTTCGAGCAGATGGTAGGGCTTGTGCCAGAGGTCGAGCAGCCACATCAGGAGGCCGGTCAGCAGCATCGCGGCGCCGGCGTGTCCCGACGGCACCTCGGCTGGCGCCGGCAGCAGCGCCGCGCCGAAGGCGATGACTGCGATCAGATGGGCGCCGCGCAGGAAGACGCTGAGCCAGCGGCGGCCGCGAAAGTCGCGCCGCGTGCGGGACTCGCCGTCGGCAACCATCAGATCAGGGCGTCGAAGGGTTGCACGTCGACCAGGTCGCCGGCCGCAACGTTGCCGCCGGCTTCCGGCAACACGATGAAGCAGTTGGCGCTCGACATCGAACTGAGTATGCCCGAGCCTTGGCTGCCGGCGAGCCGCACTTTCCAGGCGCCGGCGTCGACAAACATCTGCCCGCGTGGAAACTCGCGCCGTCCCGGCGTCTTGCGGATCGCCGAGACGCAGGGGACCCTGAACGACGGCCGTGGCGGCAGCGGCGCGTTGCCCATCAGCGTCAGCAAGGCATCGACGACGATCTGGTAGAAGGTGACCATCACCGCCACCGGGTTGCCCGGCAGGCCGAACAGCCAGGCATTGCCGATGCGGCCGAAGGCCATCGGCCGCCCCGGCTTGATGTTGAGCTTCCAGAACTTGACGTCGCCGAGGCGCGACGTCAGTTCGCGCACGTAGTCGGCGTCGCCGACGGAGACGCCGCCGCTGGTCAGGATCGCGTCGGCCTGGGCGGCGGCATCGCGCAGCGCCTGTTCCAGTGCGGCCGGATCGTCGCGGACGACGCCCATGTCGACGAGCTCGACGCCGAGCCGCGTCAGCGCGCCGTACAGCGTGTAGCGGTTGCTGTCGTAGATCTCGCCCGGCCCCAGCGGCCGGCCGATCGAGGCGACCTCGTCGCCGGTGGAGAAGAAGGCCACGCGCAGGCGCCGCCGCACCGTGACCTCGGCGATGCCGAGCGAGGCCAGCAATCCGATCTCGGCCGGGCCGAGGCGCTTGCCGGCACTCAAGGCCGGCTTGCCGCGCGCCAGGTCTTCGCCGGCTCGGCGCACGTTCTGTTCGGCGAGTTGTCCCGGCGGCACGACGACCGCGTCGCCATCGACGCGTGCGTCCTCCTGGACGACGACGGTGTCGGCACCGTGCGGCAGCACGGCGCCGGTCATGACGCGCACCGCCTGGCCGGCGCCGACCATGCCGGAGAAGGCGTTGCCGGCGAAGGCCGTGCCGACGACGGCGAGCCGCGTTTCCTTGCCGGCGGCGAGATCGGCGATTCTCACCGCATAGCCGTCCATCGCCGAGTTGTCGTGGGCCGGCACGT
>JACRPB010000012.1 GCA_016214175.1 Rhodocyclales bacterium | reverse complement strand
AACGACAACGAGGCGCCCTCGCACATCATCGCCCCGGTCATCCACAAGGACCTCGACGACGTCGCCGACCTTTTCGCCAAGACCCACGGCAAGCCGCGCAAGACCGACATCCCGCAGCTCACGCGCGAGGCGCGCGAAGTGCTGCGCAGCCACTTTCTGAGTGCCGACATGGGCATCTCCGGCGGCAACTTCCTGGTCGCCGAAACCGGCTCCGTGGCGCTCGTCACCAACGAAGGCAACGGCCGCATGGTGACGACCCTGCCGCGCGTGCATGTCGCCGTCACCGGCATCGAGAAAGTCGTGCCCACGCTCGAAGATCTCGCGCTGCTGATGCGGCTGTTGCCGCGCTCGGCGTCGGGGCAGTCGATCTCGAATTACTTTTCGGTCCTCACCGGCGTCAAGCAGGCGGACGAAGCCGACGGCCCCGAGCATCTCTATTTCGTGCTGGTGGACAACGGCCGCGCCGACATCGTCGGCAGCGACTTCCAGGACATTCTGCGCTGCATCCGCTGCGGCGCCTGCATGAACCACTGCCCGGTGTACCAGGCCGTCGGCGGCCACGCCTACGGCTGGGTTTATCCGGGGCCGATGGGTTCGGTGCTGACGCCGCTTTTCGTCGGCATGGACAAGGCGCTCGACCTGCCGCAGGCGGCGACGCTGTGCAACCAGTGCGGCGTCGTCTGCCCGGTGCTGATACCGCTGCCGGAACTGCTGCGCAAGCTGCGCGAAAAGCAAGTGGAGCAGCGTCTGCGGCCGCTCGGCGAACGCCTGGCGCTCAAGGCCTGGGCCTGGCTGGCGGCCCGGCCGGCGCTCTACGGCCTGGCGGCGCGGTTTGCCGCGCGCTACCTGAAATGGCTGGCCGGCGGCAGCGACCGCATCCGCGTGCTTGGCCTGGCGCCCGAATGGACGCTCGGCCGCGATTTCCCCGCCCCCCAGGGCAAGACTTTCCGCGAGCTTTACCGAAAATGACGCTAAACTATACACTTAGTTATAGTGCGGACATTAGGAACGTTGGCAACATTGGGGACGGGGAGCGGTGCGAACGAAATTGGACATAGTCCGGCTGACGCTTTATGTGACGGATCACACCTTGCGCTCGCGTCAGGCGATTGCGCAGTTGGAGCGGATTTGCGCCGAGCAGTTGCCCCAGCGCTACGACCTCGAGGTCGTCGACGTCCTTGAGCATGCGGCCGAGGCGCGCGCGCGGCACATCCTGGCGACGCCGACGGTGATTCGCGAATTGCCGCACCCGATGCGCCGCATCATCGGCGACCTCGCCGACATGGACAAAGTGTTGGCGGGCTTGGCGATTCATCCAAGAAAACGAGAAGAGGGGACTTGAAGCATGCCGTTAGCGACGCAACGCTGGATTGAAGACGCTCCGGACGGCATCGTCGTCGTCGATGACGGCGGACTGGTACGCTTCGCCAACCGCGCCAGCGGCAACTTGTTCCGGCGCGACAACGCCGAGCTCGTCGGCAGTTGCTTCGGCTTTCCCGTGCACGCCGGCGAGTCCGCCGAAATCGAAATTCCGCGCGACGACGGCGATTGGGGCGTCGCCGAAATGCGCGTCTCGTCGTCGGCGTGGGAGGGCGGTGCGGCCCACGTTGCCGTGCTGCGCGACGTGACGCCGGCCAAGCGCGTGGAGCGCGCGCTGCGCCAGGACGCCGACCTGCTTGCCTCGCTCGTCAAATCGCTGCCCCTGGCCCTGGTCGCGCTTGCCCCCGACCGCTCGGTGCGGCTGTGGAACCCGGCCGCCGAGCGGCTTTTCGGCTGGCAGGCGGACGAGGTCATGGGGCGCCGTTGCCCGCTGGTTCCGCGCGAAGAATGGCCCGCCTTCAATCGTCTCGCCGACGAAGTGGCGACGGGACGCATGATCGACGACTTCGAAACCGTGCGCCGGAACAAGGGCGGCGAAAACATCGACGTCAGCCTCCACGCCGCCACCCTGTGGGGCGTGAACGGCCTGCCCGAAGGCCTGCTCTGCCTGATGACCGACATCCGCGAACGCCGCCTGGCGGAACAGCACGCGCAACTTTCGGACAAGGTGTTCCAGAACACCCAGGAAGGCATCGTCGTCACCGACGGCGCCGGCAGCATCGTTTCGGTGAACCCGGCGTTCACCGCGGTGACCGGCTACCGACCCGAAGAAGTCTTGGGCAAGAACCCCAGCGTGCTGCAATCCGGCCGCCACGACGCCGCCTTCTACCGCGCGATGTGGGACGAGCTCCACTTGCACGGCCAGTGGCAGGGCGAGATCTGGAACCGCCGGCGCAACGGCGAAGTCTTCCCCGAGTGGCTCAACATCAGCGCCGTGCGCGACGGCGGCGGACGCGTCGTCTACTACGTCGCCGTCTTCTCCGACATCAGCCTCGTCAAGCAGAACGAGGAGCGCCTCCACCACCTGGCCCATTTCGACGCCCTCACCGGCCTGCCCAACCGCCTGCTGTTCGCCGACCGCCTGCAGCACGCGATGATCCAGGCGCAACGCAACGGCAGCCACGTCGGCCTGCTGTTCATCGATCTCGACCGCTTCAAGCTGGTGAACGACACCCTCGGCCATCGCGCCGGCGACGTCCTGCTGCAGAAGACCTCGCAGCGCCTGGTGGCGGCGGTGCGCGCCCAGGACACGGTGGCGCGGCTCGGCGGCGACGAATTCATGGTCATCCTGCCCGAGCTCGCCAGTCCCGCCGGCGCGGCCAACGTCGCCGAGAAAATCATCGAAGCCATGGCGCCGGCCTTCCGCATCGACGAGCGCGACGTCTATGTCGGCGCCAGCATCGGCATCGCCGACTACCCGCTGTCCGGCGAAGACGCCGATACCCTGACCAAGCATGCCGACATCGCCATGTACCGGGCCAAGGAAGAAGGGCGCAACACCTACCAGTTCTACCGCCCCGGCCACGAAGGCGTGCCGCGCGACGTCTTCGAAATGGAGCACGGCCTGCGGCATGCCGTCGAGCGCGGCGAACTGCGGCTCGTCTATCAGCCGCAAGTCGAAATCGAAAGCGGCCGCGTCGTCGCCGTCGAAGCGCTGTTGCGCTGGAACCATCCGACGCGCGGCGAGATTCCGCCCACCGAGTTCATTCCGGTGGCCGAGGACTCGGGTCTGATCGGCGCCATAGGCGAATGGGTCTTGCGCCAGGCCTGCGTCCAGAACAAGGCCTGGCAGGACCGCGGCCTGCCGCCGGTGCGCGTCGCCGTCAACCTGTCGGTGCGGCAATTGCGCAACCTGCGCTTCGCCGAGCGCCTGGCCGACATCCTCGCCGAAACGGGGCTCGCGCCCGAGTGGCTCGAATTCGAGCTGACCGAGTCCATGGTCATGCAATACGCCAAGGAAACCATGGCCGTGCTCTGGCAGATCAAGGCCATGGGCGTGCGCCTGTCCATCGACGACTTCGGCACCGGCTACTCGTCGCTGGCCTATCTCAAGCGCCTGCCGGTGGATACCCTGAAAATCGACCGCTCCTTCATCGAAGGCCTCGACGTCGACATCAACGATCAGGCCATTTCCAATGCCATCATCGCGCTCGCCGCCAGTCTCAATCTGCGCGTCGTCGCCGAAGGCGTCGAAACCGCAAAGCAGCTCGGCTTCCTGCGCGAGCATAATTGCTGCGACGCCCAGGGCTTCTTCTTCAGCCGCCCGGTGGCGGCCGACATCGTTTCCGCCCTGCTGCATCGCCACTGAACCGGATTCCCATGCACCGCATCGTCTTCCTCGAACGCGACTCGATCCGTGCCGACGTGCGGCGCCCGGACTTCGCGCACGTCTGGGAGGAATACCCGCTCAGCGCGCCGGCCGAGATTTACGAACGGCTCAAGGACGCCAGCATCGCCATCACCAACAAGGTCCAGTTGCGCGGCGAACTGCTGGAGCGCCTGCCCCAGCTCAAGCTGATCGCCGGCGCCGCCACCGGCACCGACAACATCGACCTTGCCTGGTGCCGCGCCCACGGCCTCGCGGTGACCAACATCCGCGGCTATGCCGTGCATGCGGTGCCCGAACACGTCATGACGCTGATGCTGGCGCTGCGCCGCCAGATCCTCGCCTACCGCGCCGATCTCGCCGCCGGCAAATGACAGCAGGCACCGCAATTCTGTTTCTTCGACCACCCGATCCGCGACCTGCACGGCGCCACCCTCGGCCTCATCGGCCGCGGCTCGCTCGGCCAGGGCGTGGCGCGCCTCGCCGAGGCCTTCGGCATGCGCGTTCTCTGGGGCGAGCGCAAGGGCGCCGCCGCGGTGCGCGACGGCTACGTCGCCTTCGAGCGCCTGCTCGCCGAGGCCGACGTCATTTCGCTGCACTGTCCGCTCAACGACCAGACGCGCGGCATGTTCGGCGCAACCGAACTGCGCGCCATGAAGCCGCAGGCCATCCTCATCAACACCGCCCGCGGCGGCCTCGTCGACGAGGCGGCGCTGGCGCAGGCGCTGCGCGCCGGCTGGATCGCCGGCGCCGGCTGCGACGTGCTGTCCAAGGAGCCGCCGCGCGACGGCAATCCGCTGCTGGAGCTCGATCTGCCCAACTTCATCCTCACGCCCCACGTCGCCTGGGCCTCGGCCGCCGCCATGCAGACGCTCGCCGACCAGTTGATCGACAACATCGAAGCCTTCGTTCGCGGCGAAAGCCGCAACCGGGTCGTCTGACGTGGGTTCGCGCGACGACATCCTCGCCCGCGTGCGCAGCCGTCTCGGCCGCAGCGACGCCAACGCCGCGCCGGCCGCCGCCGCCATCGACGCCTGGCTGGCGGCGCGTTCGCAAGGACCGCGGCCGGCCGTGAGCGGCGACCTCGTCGCGCGTTTTCGCGCCTGGTCCGAGAAGCAGTCGAGCACGGTCGCCACGGTCGCGACGCTGACCGAAGCGCCGGCCGCCGTCGCCCGCTACCTCGCCGCCATGCAGTTGTCGGTGCAGGCCGTCTGCTGGCCGCAACTGGGCGCGCTGCCCTGGCGCGAGGCCGGCGTCGACGTCGCGCTGCGCGGCGCCGTCGACGCCGATCTCGTCGGCATCACCGGCAGCTTTTGTGCCGTCGCCGAAACCGGCAGTATCGTGCTGCTGTCGGGCCCCGAGACGCCGGCCAGCGTCAGCCTGTTGCCTGAAACGCACATCGCCGTCGTCGCCGCCTCGCGCATTGTGCCGGGCATGGAAGAAGCCTGGGCGCTGATCCGCGCCGAACGCGGGCAACTGCCGCGTGCCGTGAACTTCGTCTCGGGCCCCTCGCGCACCGGCGACATCGAACAGACCATCGTCCTCGGCGCCCACGGACCCTATCGCGTCCATATCGTCATCGTGACCAACGAATAGCCTCGGTAAGCTCATGAAGCCTGCAACGTCCTCCCTCGTGCTTCTGATCGTCGGCATCGCAGCCGCCTTCACCGCGGATGCCGCGCCGATACTGCGCGGCACGCTCCACTACCCGGTCCTGTCGGTGACCGCGCAGAGTATGCGCATGGACTTCTTCAGCCATGGTCTAAGAAATTCACGGGAATGTTCAGCCAGTCTCGAACGCCAGGTCGCCGCCCTGCACAAGAGCTGCCCAAGCTGCGCCGTCGCCGACAAGCGTTGCACCACCGCCCCCGGCAACAAATTCTTCAAGGCCTTGTCCGAACAACCGCTCGCTGCGCCCTCGTCGCGATATGCGGAAGGCGTCATTGTGTATTCGTCGGCGACCGACGGTTTGGCCCTTGCCGTATGCCGCGGCAGCGAACAGCAGACGGCGCAGGCGGCACCCGGCAAGCGCCTGCGCTGCTTCGCGCCGGGCCCGTACGCACCCTGATGCCGCGTTTTGCGGCGATTTCGCGGTTGTGATAGCCCGCCACCACGAGATCCATGACCTCTCGCTCACGCGGCGTGAGCTGTTCGAGCAGGGCGGCCGCCTTTTCGCTTGACGACTTCCGATCCTGAATCAAGGTCTGGGAATTGAAGGCCTGATCGATGGCTTCGATCAGCTTGTCGTGGTCGATCGGTTTTTCAAGAAAGTCGATGGCATTCGACTTGAACGCACGCCGCGCCGAGCCGACGTCGCCATGTCCGGTGATGACGACCACGGGCAGGGTGCAGCCCATGGCGATCAGACGCTCCTGCAGCGCCAGCCCATCCATGCCCGGCATGCGGATGTCGATCAGAAGACAGCCCGTCCAGCTTGCGCGCCAGGCGCTCAAGAAGTCTTCGGCGCTCGAAAAGACCGCCGTGCGGTAGCCGCGAACGCTGAGCAGCAGCGCCAGCGCATCGCGCACCGAGACGTCGTCGTCGACGATGAACACGGTCAAGTCATGTGCGCGCATGGTTCTTCTCCTTCGCCGGCACAGGCAGCGAGAAGCGAAAGACTCCGCCGTCGCCCGTTTCGGCCCAGAGCTCGCCGCCGTGCGCCTCGATCAATGCGCGACTGATGACCAGGCCCAGGCCAAGCCCGCTCGTCTTGGTAGACGCAAAAGGTTCGAAAAGATTGCCGGCGGCGCTGTCCGCGAGGCCGGGACCGCTGTCCGTGACCACGACGGTAATGCTGTCGGCGGACGTGCTCTCGACGGCGAGGTCGATGCGACGCTCGCCCTGCGGCCGGCTCGACACCGCGTCGAAGGCGTTGGCCAGCAGGTTGCGCAGCACGAGCTCGATTTGCAGCCGATCGACCAGCACCACGGTCGGTAGCGTTGCGACGCGGAGTTCGACGCCCTCAGCCGCGGCGCGCTCGGAAAACCGGCTCGCCGCCGCCGACAGGAGCTCATCCACGCCGACCGATTCCAGGCGCGTTGCGCCGGTCCGGAAAAAGTCGCGTACGCGGCGCACGACTTCTGCGGCGCGCCCCGATTCGGCGACCATGCGCCGGATCGCATCGCGCAGCACTTCCCCGGTTTCGCCGCGCGCCAGCAGGTGTTCGCAGGCATTGCCGTAGGCGGCAAGCGCCGTCATGGGCTGATTGAGTTCATGGGCCAAGGCGGCGGCCATCTCGCCGGCCGCCGCCAGGTGCAGCGTCTGCTTGAGCTTTTCCACGGCCAGGCGTTGTTCGTCGACCACGACGCCGATGAAAAAGCCGACCAGCGCCAGTACCGTTCCCAGCATCTGGAATTCCATGACCGTCACGGCCACGAGGTTCAGCCACTCGACCGCAACGATGACGCCGGCTTGAAGCATGAACGCTGCAGCGGCGGCGCCCGGCAGGCCTTGGCGCGTCGCCGCCCAGACGACCGGCAGGAACAGAAAGTAGAAATACTGGAACTCGGCGGTCGCCCCGGTCCTGAAGGTCACCCAGAGCATGGCGACCGCCAACGCGGCATAGCCCCACGTTTCCCAGCTCGTCAGCACGCTGCGCAATCGCGATTGGCCCGCGGGCGTCGACAGCAGCCACAGCAGCGGCATGCTGACGACGATGCCGACGCAATCGCCGAACCAGAAGCGGATGACGCCGTCGATCCGGTCGCCGGCCGGCAAGAGGTCGGACAGCGAAAGCAGGGAAATGTAGATGAGGCTGTTCGCCAGGGTACCGACGATCACGACGCTCAGCCAGGCCATCAGCCGCAGGCGATCGCCGAATACTTCACCGTCGCGCAATCGCTTGCGCAGTAGCTCGCCGATGACCCCGTAGCCCGCGGTCAAGACCGCCGACAAGACCAGCGTCATCGGCAGCGCCGCCGGCATGCCGCGAATGGCGAATTCTCCGACCATGACCGCGGCGAACCAGGGCAGCGCGGTCACGCGTCCGAAACGCATCCACACGGCGAGCCCCAAGGCCGGCGCGGGATTCCATAGCGTGATGTTCAGCCCGTGCAACGGATGGAGATAGCTCGCCCAGTCGAGCGCAATGTACGCGGCGACGAAAGCGAGCAACTGGGTCAGGCGCAACATGGGCGTTGGCAAGCGGGGAAACGATCTTGTCTCCATTTTCGTCATCGCCCGCAGTTTGCGCATCCCGAACTCCCCTAAGTGGAACCCTTAGTCCTGCCGCCATTCTGCCGCAAGGCCGCCCCGATACTGCGCCAACGCGCCGATCGATGCGCCGGCCGGGCAATGCGATTCCCTTAGAGGGATTCCCGAATTTTCAGCGGCCGTTTTGCTTCCTAAGATGGCTTGCATCGCGTGCCGACGTGGCGCGCAAAGCGAGGCCATCATGGACTATCACGGGAAGAAAATGTTTCCCCGCATCCGGGGGGCGATCGTCGTTGCCGCCGCCCTCGTCGGCCAGGTCGCGGCGCTTGCCGACTGCCAAAAAATAGCCGGGGCACAATGCCAAGGCGCCAAGCTGAACAACGTCGTCTGGCGCAATGCGGACTTGAGCGGGGGCGACTTTCGCAACGCCAATCTCGAAGGCGCCAACCTGGAAGGCGCTCGGCTCAAGGGCGCCGACCTGCGCGGCGCCAACCTGAAATCCGCGCGCGTGGTCCGCGGCGACCTCGCCGACGCCAATCTGGAAGGCGCGAACCTGCATGGCGCCAATCTTCGCAAGGCGAGTCTGACGCGGGCGCAACTCGGCGGTGCGCGCATCAGCAAGGCCTACCTTGAAGGTGCGGATCTCTCCCATGCACGCCTCAACGGCGCCAACCTTACCCGCAGCACCTTGGTCGGCGCCGACCTGCAGCAGGCGGACCTGAGCGGCGCCCTGCTGGACGGCGCTTTCCTCAGCTATGCCAATTTGAAGCAGGCCAACCTCAGCGGCACTTCCGTTCAGCGCAGTCGCATCATCGGCGCCCGGCTGGCCGAAGCGATCTGGATCGACGGCAGGGTCTGCAGCGCCACGTCTGTCGGTTCGTGCGAATGAGCCCGCCCGCCTTTCTGCCGCCCGTCGCGTCGCGCCCCCGCGCCCCAGGCGCCCGCAATGGCGCCCGTCGCCACGCGCCCTGGCCATCCCTGCCACCCACAACGAGACGATCGACATGCTGACGGCGCTGGCTGCCATTTTCGTGATTGCCTACGCGGCGATCGCGCTGGAACACCCGCTCAAGATCAACAAGGCGGCGTCGGCCTTGCTGGGCGCCGGCTTGCTGTGGACGATCTACGCGCTGTCTGTGGACGACGCACACAAAGTGAGCGAGCAGCTCGGCGAATCGCTGATGAGCACGGCGCAGGTCATATTCTTCCTGATGGGGGCGATGACCATCGTCGAGGTCGTCGACGCGCACAACGGCTTCGAGGTCATTACGGCGCGAATCAAGACCTCCCGGCTCACCACCTTGATGTGGCTGGTGGGCTTCGTTACTTTCTTTCTTAGCGCCATTCTCGATAATCTGACGACGACGATCGTGATGATTTCGCTGCTGCGGAAGCTTCTGGACAAGCACGAAGACCGCCTGTTATTTGCCGGCATCATCGTCATTGCCGCAAACTCGGGCGGCGCTTGGTCGCCGATCGGCGACGTGACGACCACCATGTTGTGGATTGGCGGCCAGATCACGAGTTTGGCGGTCATCCAGGGCGTGCTGCTGCCATCGGTGGTCAGTCTGCTGGTGCCACTCGCGATTACGGCGTACAACTTGCGCGGTCGCGAGGTTGTCGCGCCGCCGCGCGTGGAGGGCGATCATGGACTGCACACGACCGTATTCGAACGCAATCTGATGTTTGTCATGGGGCTGGGCGTCCTCGTGGCGGTGCCGGCCTTCAAGGCCATTACGCATCTCCCGCCCTTCATCGGCATCCTGTTCGGACTGGGAATCCTGTGGCTGGTCGGCGATCTGGTGCATCGACACAAGGACGATGGCACCAAGCAGCACCTGACGCTGGTCCATGCGCTGAGCCGCATCGACATGAGCTCGCTCGTGTTCTTCAT
>JACRPB010000298.1 GCA_016214175.1 Rhodocyclales bacterium | reverse complement strand
GATGCAGAAGAAGGGTTCGGATCTTTTCATCACCGCCGGCTTTCCGCCCGCCATCAAGATCGACAGCAAGATGACGCCGGTGACGCAGCAGGCGCTCACCGCCCAGCATTCGCTGGAGCTCTGTCGCGCCGTGATGAACGACAAGCAGGCGGCCGAGTTCGAGGCGACCAAGGAATGCAACTTCGCCATCAGCCCGGCCGGCATCGGCCGCTTCCGCGTCAATGCCTTCATGCAGCAGGGCCGCGCCGGCATGGTGATGCGCACGATCAATACCTCGATTCCCGATTTCGACGACTTGAAGCTGCCGGCGGTACTGAAGGACGTGGCGATGACCAAGCGCGGCCTGGTGCTGTTCGTCGGCGGCACGGGTTCGGGCAAATCCACGTCGATGGCGGCGATGATCGGCTATCGCAACAAGAATTCCTACGGCCACATCATCACCATCGAGGACCCGGTCGAATACGTGCATGAGCACATCAATTGCGTCATCACCCAGCGCGAGGTCGGCGTCGATACCGAGTCCTGGGAGGCGGCGCTGAAAAACACGCTGCGCCAGGCGCCCGACGTCATCCTGATCGGCGAAATCCGCGACAAGGAAGTCATGGAGCACGCCATCGCCTTCGCCGAAACCGGCCACCTGGCGCTGGGCACGCTGCACGCCAACAACTCGAACCAGGCGATGGACCGCATCATCAACTTCTTCCCCGAGGAACGCCGGCCGCAGTTGCTGATGGACTTGTCGCTGAACCTCAAGGCCGTCGTTTCGCAGCGCTTGATTCCGCTCAAGGAAGGCAAGGGCCGCGCCGCCGCCATCGAAATCCTGCTCAACTCGCCGCTGATCTCGGACCTGATCGGCAAGGGCGAGGTGCACGGCATCAAGGAGATCATGAAGAAGTCGCGCGAGCTGGGCATGATCACCTTCGACCAGGCTCTGTTCGACCTCTACGAAGCCGGCAAGATCAGCTACGAGGACGCGCTGCGCTTCGCCGACTCGATGAACGAGGTGCGCTTGCAGATCAAGCTGCACGGCAAGGATTCGAAGGACAAGGACGTCAACGCCGGCATCCAGCATCTGGATATCGTCTGATCGGCGCGGCGGCGGCCGCCGCCGTCCAGCCATTCCCGGCACGCATGCCGGGCCTGAAAATAAGTCGTTTGCGACGCGGGCGCCCGCTGCGTAGATTGTGGGTCGCGGCGGTACGCAGTCGTGCACACCGCCGCCGTCATACAACTACGGCTCGGGAGTCGCATCGTTCGATGGTTCAACAGGAAATACAACCGGCACCGCTGACGGTGCAGGCCGCGGACGGCTACGCGCTGCGCGGATTCGTCTGGCAGCATCGCACCGCCGACGCCTTGCGTCCGGTGGTCATCATCAATCCCGCCACGTCGGTGCGCTGCCGCTACTACACGCGGTTCGCCGGCTTCCTGCACCGTCACGGCTTCGATGTCGTCGCCTACGACTACCGGGGCATCGGCGAGTCGCGGCCGCGCTCGCTGAAAGGCTTCGACGCCGACTGGCTCGACTGGGGCCGGCTCGACTTCGAGGCCATGCTGCGGTACGCGGCGACGACGTTTCCGGGGCAGCCGATACAGGTGGTGGCCCACTCCGTCGGCGGCGTGCTGATCGGCCTGGCCGCCTCGAACGCTCTGGTCAGCCGCGTCTTCTCGATGGGTGCGCAGTTTGCCTACTGGCGAGACTATGCGAGGCAGCGGCGTCCGCGCATGCTCGTCAAGTGGCACGTCGTCATGCCGGCGCTGACGCGTCTGTGCGGCTACTTTCCGGGCAAGCGTCTGGGCTGGCTCGAAGATACCCCGCGCGGCGTCGTGCGCGACTGGACCGCTCGCCATCCGCGCTTCGAGGACACCTATCGCCGCGGCGCGCGCGTGTTGAGCGACGCCGAAAGGCAGGATCTCGCCGAGCGCTTCGCCGCCGTCCCCGGGCCGACCCTCGCGCTCAGCGTCGCCGACGACGAGTTCGGCACGATTGCAGCGGTGCGGCGGCTGCTGCGCTACTACCGCAACAGCCCGACGACGCATGTCCACATCGTCCCCGCGTCGCTCGGGCTGAAGGAAATCGGCCATTTCGCGTTTTTTCACAGTCGCTTCGAGCACAGCCTCTGGCGCATTCCGCTCGAATGGCTGCGTTCGGGACGACTGCCGGCCGAGGCGCAACGCCATGTTCTGGCGCCGATGGCCTGAGAAGCGCCGCCTCGCCGTTTCGTTTGAGGTCGCAAAACGCGACCTCAAAGTCGCGAACTCATCCGTAGGAGTTAACGGGGCCGAACTCGAATATCCCTTACCCTAAACACCATCCTGGCTTGGCACGGTTGCCCATCATGCCGCCCGCGCCAGCACCATGCGAATTTCGACGGCATCAAACGGGACGGTCACCGTATCGTCTTCGGTGCGCTCGACCAGCCCGAGCTCGACGAGACGACCGATGTCGGCATGAACATTCGAGTAATTGCGCTCTGCCGTCTTCGCCAATGCATAGATGCTCGCCGGCCCGAGGCCGCGCAAAGTATTGAGCAAGTCGAGGCGTGCCGGCGTCAGTTCGGCAAACAACATGCGTGCCGACTCGAAGGACAGGCGATAGTCCGGTGCGCGTCCGCGCTTTGTCTCCGCGATCTGGTC
The DNA here is from genome assembly GCA_016214175.1 of Rhodocyclales bacterium. GTDB lineage: Bacteria > Pseudomonadota > Gammaproteobacteria > Burkholderiales > Rhodocyclaceae > Nitricoxidireducens. The sequence goes on along the minus strand of JACRPB010000298.1, from coordinate 641 downwards.
GCGCGCGGCATTGAACACCGAACCCTTGCGATTGACTTCGATGATGGCTTTCATGGCTTGCTCCAGTTCGTGACGTCATGCTCGAAATCGGCCAGCAATACGTCCAGCGTGATGAAATCGTAGTCCGACTCGACCTTGCCCGCGTGCCGATGGTCGCCCTTGCCGCGCTCGTTGTCGTAGCGCACGAAACACTCGCCGGGCAGGCCGAAGAACAGGCGGTACTTGTAATGATGCGTGCAAGGCGGCAACGGCTCATCCAGTTCCCACACCACGATTTCGACGATCGAACCGTCGTCGCGAACTTCCTTGGCCTGGGCGATGGGTATCGCGTTCATATGTTGCATTGTAGCCATATATATTGCGCGCATGCAACAGAAAGAAGATCAGCAAGAGGATCAATTGTGAATCGGGGTCACGGTCTCCCTGTTCGGTACATCTGCCGCAGCCGCGGCATGGACTGGAAAATGCTGCGGCCCGAGCTGAAGAGGAAGGAGCACTTCCACGGCAAGACAAATTGCCGCGTCGCACTTGCCCCGTCAGGCATCCATCTCCGCCAGCATGTTGTTGGTGGCGCGCAGGCGCTCGGCGAAGATCACGGCGATGTTGGCGAGCAGGGCGAAGGCGATGTCGCTCTGCTCGCG
>JACRPB010000011.1 GCA_016214175.1 Rhodocyclales bacterium | reverse complement strand
GGCGGTCATTGCAAACGGGAGACGGAGATGACAGACGACATGCATCCTTCGCGCAGAAGCTTTCTTGCCGCCGGCGGCGGCTGGGGCGGACTCAATGCGGCCAAGCAATTGCGACTCCTGGCGCCGCAGGTCGACGTCTCGGTGCAGTTCGACTACCGGCTCGACGAAAAAGGCGTCATCGTCCAGACCCAGAGCGACGACAACGAACGCCGCGCCGAACTGACGGTGCAGGACTTCACGCGGGCGCGGCACATGTACGAGGACATGTTCGCGTGAAAGCGGCGGCGGTCCTTCTGCTCGCGCTGGCGCTGAGCGGCGGCGCCGCCGCGGCCGGCCTCGTCGCCGAGCCGGCGCGTGCGCCGGCCGCCGTGCGCGATGCCCGAATTGCGGAAATGCTGGCGCAGCGCGCCGGCAGCCCGGTCATCGTCAACTTCTGGGCACCGTGGTGCGAGCCCTGTCGCGACGAAATGCCGGCGCTGCAGCGCCTCGCCGACCGCTGGCGGCCGCGCGGCGTGACGGTCGTCACCGTGGTCGTCTCGGAGCGCGGGGGGACGGCCGGCAAATTTCTCTGGGATGCCGGCGTCACCCTGCCTCTGCTGCGCGATCCCGAACAGGCCGTCGCCCGCGCCTGGGGCGTGCAGGCGTTGCCCACCACGCTGATCCTCGATCGCCGGCATCGCGTCGTCGCCCGCGCCCGCGGCGCCATCGACTGGGATGCGGCGCCGATCGATGCGCACTTGCAGAAGCTGCTCCAATGACGCCATGATCGTCGGCACCGCAGGCCACATCGACCACGGCAAGACCACGCTGGTGCGCGCGCTCACCGGCGTGGACACCGACCGCCTGCCGGAGGAGAAGGCGCGCGGCATCACGCTCGATCTCGGCTACGCCTACACCGACGACGGACTGCTCGGCTACGTCGACGTGCCGGGCCACGAGAAGCTCGTGCACAACATGCTGGCCGGGGCCACCGGCATCGATTTTCTGCTGCTGGTGATCGCGGCCGACGACGGACCGATGCCGCAGACGCGCGAGCATCTCGTCATCGCCGACCTGCTCGGGCTGACGCGCGGCGCGGTGGCGCTGACCAAGGTGGACGCGGTGACGCCGCAGCGCCTGGCGGCGGTGCGCGAGGAAATCGCGGCCCTGCTGGCCGCCAGCGAGCTCGCCGCGGCGCCGATTTTCCCGGTCGCCGCGCTCAAGGGCGAAGGCGTTACCGCGCTGCACGCACATCTGCTCGCCGCCGCTCGCAGTCTCGGCGAACGACGGGCGGCCGGCGGCTTCCGGCTCGCCGTCGACCGCGTCTTCAGCTTGCCCGGCGTCGGCCTCATCGTCACCGGCACCGCGTTTTCCGGCAGCGTCGCGGTCGGCGACACCCTGATGGTGACGCCGCCCGGACGCGCAGCGCGCGTGCGCGGCCTGCACGTGCAGGATCGGGCGGCCGAGCGCGGGCACGCGGGACAGCGCATTGCCGTCAACCTCGCCGGCGACCTGGAAAAGTCGGACCTCGCGCGCGGCATGTGGGTGGTGGCGCCGCACTTGCACCAGCCGGTGCAGCGCTTCCAGTGCGCAGTGCGCGCCGTCGAGCCGCTCAAGCACTGGCTACCGGTGCATGTGCACCTGGGTGCGGCCGACGTCACCGGGCGGCTGGCGTTGCTCGAAGGCGAGTCGCTGGCGCCGGGCGGCACGATGCTGGCCGAGCTCATCCTCGACAAGCCCATCGGCGCGCTGGGCGGCGACCGCTTCATTCTGCGCGACCAGTCGGCGACACGCACCCTGGGCGGCGGCAGCGTGCTCGACGTCTTTCCGCCGACGCGCCGCAAGCGCGCGCCGGAACGGCTCGCGGCGCTGCGCCTGATGGCGCTGGCGGACCCGCGCCCGGCGCTGCGCGAGGCGGCGGCGCAGCGCGCCGATGGCGTCGACCTCGACCGTTATGCGCTGAACCGCAATCTCGACGCTGCCGCGGCGCTGTGGCGGGAGCTGGACTTGATCGTCGTCGAAGAGAACGGCACGCACATCGGCTTCGCCGGCGACGCCTGGACACGACTGGCGCAGCGCCTGCTCGACGCCCTCGCGGCCGAGCACGCGCGCGCCTCCGACATGATCGGCGTCGAGCGCGACCGCCTGCGGCGCCTGACGCTGCCGACACTGGCGCGCGCCGCATTCGATCGCCTCGTCGATGAATTGCAGGCGCAGGGGCGACTGGCGCAAACCGGCGGCTGGCTGCACCAGCCCGGCCACCGGGCGACGCTGGCGGCCGGCGACGCCGATCTCTGGCTCACGCTGCAACCGCTGCTCGATGCCGCGCCCTTCCAGCCGCCGCGCGTGCGCGACGTCGCCTGCGCCAGCGGCACAGCCGAAGAGACGGTGCGCGGCCTGATGAAGCGCGTGGCGCGCGTCGGCCTGATCTATCCGATCGCCCACGACCACTATTTCACCGCGGCGGCGGTGGCGCAGCTTGCCGCACACGTGGACGCGCTGTGCACGCATTCGGGCGCGGCGCGGGCGGCCGACTTGCGCGACGTCATCGGCGGCGGCCGCAAGGTCGCCATCCATATTCTCGAATTCTTCGACCGCGTCGGCTACACTCGCCGGGTACGCGACGAGCATGTCCGGCGCCAGCCGGGCACCACCCGACAATGGATACTGCAATGAACAACGGAAGAGATCGTTCCCCGGTGGGGCGGCCGGTCTTCAAAATCGGCAGGGGCGGCCAAGCGGTCCCTGGTGGGTTCGACTCCCACTCTCTTCCGCCATCGCCATGACGCGCGAAAGCTTCCGCGGCGCCGTTCCCGAGGGCCTGCTCTACGACACCCGCTACGACATGTGGGTGCGGCGCGACGGCGACGAGGTGATCGTCGGCGCCACGGCCTTCGGCATCTTCCTCGCCGGCAAGGTGATCGCCTTCACGGCGAAGCCGGTCGGCGCCGAGGTGGCGCGCGGGCGCGGACTGGGCACGATCGAGAGCGCGAAGACCGTGCTCGCCGTGCATGCGCCGCTGTCGTTCGTGCTCGCAGCCGCCAACGACAGGGCGGAAGAGGCGCCGCAGGCGATCAACGACGATCCCTACGGCGCCGGCTGGATGGTGCGCGGCCGACCGGCGGCCTGGGCCACGGAAGCGGCCGATCTCGTCGATGCCGCAGCCTATCGCGCCCACGTACTGCGCCAGGACCCGGGCGCCTGCATCGAAGCAGCGTCATGAGCGCCGGCAAGCTCGCGATTCTCGCCTGGTCGGTTTCGGCCGAGCAGCCCGACCTCTGCGCCGCGCCCTTCGTCTATGCCCTGGCCGCCGCCGCGCTCGACTGCGAGGTGGAAATCCATTTCGCCGGACCGGCAGTGAAACTGCTCGAAAGCGGGGTTGCCGAGCGGTCGCGGACGACGGGGGGAAAATCCGTCCATGCCTTCATGCGCGAGACGGCCCAACTCGGGGTCCGCTTCGTCGCCTGCGCGATGGCGGCGCAGCAGCATCTGACGGCCGGCCGCGATCTGATACCTGAATTCTCGGGTTACGCTGGCGCGACCGCTTTCGTCGGCCGCGCGCTCGACGCCGATTGGCGGACGCTGGTGTTCTGAACTGCCGGGTTAATGCCGCACCGGATTGCCGGCAGCCGGCATCGCCTCGACCGCGAGCGGGGTCAGATCGAGACGCCGTTCGACCGTGAGGTAAGGAACGTACTCCATATCGGACTGCGCGACGTGGCGTACGAGCCAGTCGCGCAAGAACTCGACCAGATCGCTCGTGATGTCGCGATCCAGGTAGGTGCGGCGCAGGTGATGCAGCTTGTTGGTAAACTCCCGGTGCTCGCGAACGTGGTCGGCCAACCCCGGGTAGTCGTGCAGGCGCATCAGGTACTCTTCATGCGCGAAATGATTGTGCACGTACATGCTCAACTGCTCCAGGACGTAGAAGGTGCGCATCATGCTGCGCTCCTGCGCCACGACGCCGAGCAGGTTCACGCACTCGAACAGGTCCTTGTGCTGGACGTCGAGGGTGTCCCTCCCTGTCGACAACCCTTCGTGCCACTCCAGCAAGGTCGCCCCGTTTTCCTGTCCAGCCATGATTCCCTCCTCCGCTTCTTTGTATCGAGTGCCGTAGTGCCTAGTATCTCTTTATAGCCGCCGAACCGCAATATCGCCCGCCGCGCTACGTGCGCGACCTTTCGATTTGCACCCCGACGCGGCGCACGCCCTTGGCGACGCCGACCTTGGCGATACTGATCTTCACCCAGGGCGCGCCGAATTCGTCCAGCATGAGGCCGATCACATACTCGCCGATGGTTTCCAGCAGGTTGAAGTGGCGCACGGCGAGTTCCTGGCGGATGCGCGCAATGACTTCAGCATAGTCGATGGTCTTCGCGATGTCGTCGTCGCGCGCCGCTTCGTCGGGCACGCCGAAGGTGAGGCTGATCTCCAGGCTCTGCGGCGCAGCGCGCTCGCGCGGATAGATGCCGACGTGGGCCTCGACGCGCATGTCCTCGATGAAAATAAAATCCATGGCAGTGGGTCGATTAGAATTCGGGCATTCTAGGGAATTCTCGATGAACGCGCTGACGTACGCACTGCCGGGTTATCTGCTGGGCTCGCTGCCCTTCGCCGTGATCGTCTCCAAGCTGTTCGGCCTCGCCGATCCGCGCAGTTTCGGTTCGAAGAACCCCGGCGCCACCAACGTGCTGCGCTCGGGCCACAAGCTGGCGGCGTTGCTGACGCTGCTCGGCGACGCTGCCAAAGGCTGGCTGGCGATGTGGCTGGCAGAGCAGTTCGGCGCCGGCGAGGCCGGCATCGCCAGCGCCGGACTGGCCGCTTTCCTCGGCCACATCTTTCCGGTCTTCCTCAAGTTCCGCGGCGGCAAGGGCGTCGCCACGGCCCTCGGCGTGCTGGCTGGATTTTCGGGCTGGCTGGCGCTGGTCGCGGCGATCACCTGGGCCGTCGTGGCCGCCGTCTTCCGCTATTCCTCGCTCGCCGCACTGGCGGCAGCGGCGGTGGCGCCCTTCGCCGCCTTCATTCTGGTCGGCCTCGGCGACGCCGTCGCCGTCGCCATCATCTGCGCGCTGCTGTTCTGGCGACACTCGGAAAACATCCGCAGGCTGCTGGCCGGCACTGAAAGCCGCATCGGCAGCAAGAAGAAGGCGCCGTCAAGCGCCGCTTAGTTCGTGCAGCGGCCAGCGCGGGCGGATGGCGAAGGCACCGCTGCCCACGGCGTGTGCGCCCGCCAGCAGTCGCTGCGCGCCGCAGAAGGCGATCATCGCGCCGTTGTCGGTGCACAGTTCGAGCTCGGGATAGAAGACGCGCAAGCCCTTGCCCGCGGCGAGTTGGTCCAGGCGCTCGCGCAGGCGGCGGTTGGCGCCGACGCCGCCGGCCACCACCAGTTGTTTCAAGCCGCAGTATGTCAACGCGGCGAACGACTTGGCCGCCAGGACGTCGGTTACCGCCTCCTGGAACTCCCAGGCCAGCGCCGCCTTTTCAATCTCGGTCAGCGTACGCTCGCGCACGGCCGTCAGCACGGCCGTCTTGAGGCCGGAAAAACTGAATGCAAAGTCGCCGGAATTCAGCATCGGTCGCGGCAGACGAAAGCCGCCGGTCCCGCCGCGCGCGGCCAGCGCCGCCAAGGCCGGTCCGCCGGGGTAGCCGAGGCCGAGGAGCTTGGCGGTCTTGTCGAAGGCTTCGCCGGCCGCGTCATCGAGGGATTCGCCCAGCAACTCGTAAGCGCCCACTGCGGCGACGCACATGAGCTGCGTATGGCCGCCGGAAACCAACAGGGCGACGAAGGGGAAAACCGGCGCAGCGCGAGACAGCAGCGGCGACAGCAAATGGCCTTCGAGGTGATGCACGGGCAGCGCCGGCACGCCCAGCGCCTTGGCCAGCGCTGCGGCGAAACTGGCGCCGACCAGCAAAGCGCCGGCCAGTCCGGGACCGGCGGTGTAGGCGATGGCGTCGATTGCCGTTTTTTCAACGCCGGCCTGCGCCAGCACACCGCGCAACAGTGGCACCAGACGCCGAATATGGTCGCGCGAAGCGAGCTCCGGTACCACGCCGCCGTACTCCTCGTGCATGGCGACCTGGGTATGCACGGCGTGACCCAGCAGGCCGCGCTCCGTATCGTAGAGCGCGACGCCGGTTTCGTCGCAGGAGGATTCGATACCGAGCACGAGCATGGGCCGCGATTCTACTTTGACAATCGCCGGAAAACCGATAGAATGCGCCCCTTTTAGTTTCGGCGTAACGCCTGCGGACGCTTGCGTTAACCTGCGCTGAAATTTCATTTCCCCGCATCACCCCACTCAGGAAATTCGCATGCCTGGTATCCGTCTAAAAGAAAACGAGCCGTTCGAAGTCGCCATCCGCCGCTTCAAGCGCACCATCGAAAAGGCCGGCCTGCTCACCGAACTGCGCGCCCGCGAGTTCTACGAGAAGCCCACTTCCGAGCGCAAGCGCAAGCTGGCCGCCGCCGTGAAACGCCATCACAAGCGGATTCGCAGCCAGCAACTGCCGCAGAAGCTCTACTAGGAATTTCGCTGCCCACATTCGGCCGGCACCGCGCGAGCGCTGCCGGCGTTTGTTCTTGAGGAGACCATCATGTCGCTGAAGCTGCGCATCAACGAAGACATGAAAACCGCGATGAAGGCCAGGGAGACGGCGCGCCTCGCCGCGATCCGGCTGCTGATGGCCGCAATGAAACAGAAGGAAGTCGACGAGCGCATCGCGCTCGACGACGCCGGCGTCGTCGGCGTGATCGAGAAAATGCTCAAGCAGCGCAAGGACTCGATCGCCCAGTTCGAGGCCGCCAAGCGCCAGGATCTGGCCGACGCCGAGAAGTTCGAGGTGGAAGTTCTGTCCGCCTACATGCCGCAGGCACTGTCGACCGCGGAAGTGGAAGCCATCGTCGCCGCAGCGCTGGCCGAGTCCGGCGCCAAGACGCCGGCCGAGATGGGCAAGGTCATCGCGCTGGTGAAGCCCAAGGTCGCCGGTCGCGCCGACATGGGCGAAGTTTCGAAACTCGTCAAGGCGAAGCTCTCCGGCGCATAATCGCACGGTGATTACTGACGTAATTCACCTGTGATCCCCGAGTCCTTCATTCAGGAATTGCTGGCCCGCGTCGACATCGTCGACGTGGTCGAGCGTTTCGTCACCCTGCGCAAGGCCGGCGCCAATTATTCGGCCTGCTGCCCGTTCCACTCGGAAAAAACACCCTCCTTCACGGTCAGCGCCAGCAAGCAGTTCTACCACTGCTTCGGCTGCGGCGCCCACGGCAGCGCCATCGGCTTCCTCATGCAGTACTCGGGCCTGGGCTTCATCGAGGCCGTCGAGGATCTCGCCCACAACGCCGGCATGCAGGTGCCCCAGGTTTCCGAACGCATCCACACCGACCGCGCCAGGAAAGCCCCGCTGACCGAACTCATGGCCGGCGCCGCACGCTTCTACAAGGAACAACTGAAAGTCTCGCCCAAGGCCGTCGACTACTTGAAAGGACGCGGCCTCACCGGCGAGATCGCCGCCCGTTTCGGTCTCGGCTATGCGCCGGACGAATGGCAAGGCCTACAGAAGATCTTCCCCGACTACAACGACACCGCGCTGACCGAATGCGGCCTCGTCATCGAAAACGAGCAGGGGCGCCGCTACGACCGTTTCCGCGATCGGGTGATGTTCCCCATCCTCGATCAGCGCGGCAACGTCATCGGCTTCGGCGGCCGCTTCATCGGCGACCACAAGGCGGCGCAGGCGGAAAATGCCGCCGCCGGACCGAAGTACCTGAACTCGCCGAAGCTGCTGCGCCAGGCATCGAAAGTCGTCTTCTGCGGCGACGGCGACGCCGCCGGACGCAAGGCGGCCTGGCGCGCCCTGGAAGCCAGCCTGGAACAGCTTTCGGACGATCGCACGGTCGGTTTCCTGTTCCTGCCCCCAGAACACGATCCGGACAGCTTCGTCCGCGCCGAAGGAGCGGCTGACTTCCGTCAGCGCGCCGCCCATCCGACCTCGCTGACCGAGTTCCTGATGCGCGAGCTCACGGCCGGCCTCGATCTCGAACGCAGCGCCGAAGACCGGGCACGGCTGGTGCATGAAGCCAAGCCCTTCCTGCAGAAGCTCGCCGCCCCGGCCGGGTGCGCTCCCTCGGCTCGGTCAAGCTCTGGGAGCCCTACCCCCCCGAGGCCAAGGCCGCCGACATGGCCCAGGCCGAGGTAGAAACCCAGTGCGACATCAAGCCGGCGGCGCGCGGTCGGCCGGCACCGCCGCGGCCACGGAACCGCACGGTCGCCATGACCCTCGAACATGCGCTGCTCGAACCGGTGCTCTACAAGCCGGAACGCGCGGCGCGCATTCCGCTCGAACGGGTCGCGGCGGACAATCCGCAAGGCGCACTGCTGCACGCCATCGCCAATCTCGTCGACCACGGCGAATTGCCGGCCGGCGGCATCGGCATGCTCATCGAGTCGTTTCGCGGCACTCCCCACGAGCCGACGCTGGCGACGCTGACGCCCATGTTGGCGCAGGACGAACCCGACCCGGGCGAACTTGAGGCCGTCTTCGTCGACGCCCTGGAACGTCTGCGCGAGAAGGACCTGACGCGTGACGTCGCCGCCGGCGTCGAAAAGGCCCGTAGCGGATCCATCAGCCCGGAAGAATTGCGCGACCTGCTCGCGCGCAAGGCGCAAAGCCAAAAAACCCAGCCAAGCAAGTGATTTTTCACATATAATGTATGGTTTTCCCCGGCGTCCTTCGCCGCGGGAACTGCTCTGCTACCCGCCTGATTCCGAGGAACGCCATGCCGAAGGAAACCGCAAAACAATCGAAGACGAAAGCCGCCGCCAAGCTCGCGCCGAAGAAATCGGCCCCGGCCAAGGCCCCGGCGAAGGCGGCTGCGGCCAAGACCCATCCCGTGAAGGCGCAGGCGGCCAAGTCGCCAGCCAAGGCGCCCGTCCCCGCCCACGAGCCGAAATCTGTCGCCAAGGCGCCGGCAAAAGCCGCGCCGAAGCCGGCCGCGAAGCAAGCCGCGCCCCAGGTCGCGGAAGCGCCGGCGGCTCAGCCCAGCGCCGCCAAAGCGCCTGCCAAGGCGGGCGAGGCCAAGGGCAAACGTGGCAAGGAGCGGCATCCGCTGCTGGCGGCGGCACCGGCCGCCCCGGTCGACCTCGAAACCAAGCGCACGCGTCTGAAGAATCTGATCGCGCTCGGCAAGGAGCGCGGTTTCCTTACCTACGCCGAGATCAACGACCATCTGCCCGACGACCTGGTCGATGCCGAGCAGATCGAGTCCATCATTTCCACGTTTAACGACATGGGCATTCAGGTCTTCGACGAGGCGCCGGCCGTCGAGGAATTGCTGCTCAACGAAGGCACGCCGGCCCCGGTGGACGAAGAGGAAGTCGAAGAGGAAACCGAGCAGGCGCTGTCCACCGTCGAATCCGAATTCGGCCGCACAACCGACCCGGTGCGCATGTACATGCGCGAGATGGGCTCGGTGGAACTGCTGACGCGCGAAGGCGAAATCGAAATCGCCAAGCGCATCGAGGATGGTCTCAAGCACATGATCCAGGCCATCTCGGCCTGCCCGACCACCATCGCCGAGATGCTGGAACTCGCCGGCAAGGTGGCGCGCGACGAAATGCGCATCGACGAAGTCATCGACGGACTGATCGATCCGAACGCGGTCGGCAACGACATCGAGGCGCTCGCCGACGACGAGGAAGCCGCCATCGAGGAAGACGAGGGCGACGACGAGGACGAGGACGGCAGCGGCAAGATTTCCGCCTCGCTGCTGCAGTTGAAGCAGGATGCCCTCGAACGCTTCGCGGTGATCCACGAACTTTACGGCAAGCAAATGGCCGTGCTGTCGAAGAAGGGCTCGCAGGACAAGGGCTATCTGCGCGTGCAGAAGCAGATTTCCGGCGAGCTGATGAACATCCGCTTCACCGCCCGCACCATCGAGCGCCTGTGCGACTCGGTGCGCGGCATGGTCGAGGCGGCGCGCGGCCACGAACGCAAGATCCTGCATCTCTGCGTCGACAAGGCGCACATGCCGCGTCCGCATTGCATCAAGGTCTTCCCCGGCAACGAGACCAACATGGTGTGGTTGAAGCACGAGGTGTAGTCGGGCAATCCCTACGCCGCCCAGTTGATGCGCGCCGCGCCAAGCGCGAAATGACCGAGGCCAACCTGCGCCTGGTGATTTCCATCGCCAAGAAATACACCAACCGCGGCTTGCAGTTCCTCGACCTGATCCAGGAAGGGAACATCGGCCTCATGAAGGCGGTAGACAAATTCGAATACCGCCGCGGCTACAAGTTCTCGACCTACGCCACGTGGTGGATCCGCCAGGCCATCACGCGTTCGATCGCCGACCAGGCGCGCACCATCCGCATCCCGGTGCACATGATCGAGACCATCAACAAGATGAACCGCATCAGCCGCCAGATTCTCCAGGAAACGGGTCTCGAACCCGATCCGGCGACGCTGGCGATCAAGATGGAAATGCCGGAAGAGAAGATCCGCAAGATCCTCAAGATCAGCAAGGAGCCGATCTCGATGGAAACGCCGATCGGCGACGACGACGATTCCCATCTCGGCGATTTCATCGAGGACGCGTCGACGCTGTCGCCTTCCGACGCCGCGCTCTACGCTTCCCTGCGCGAAGTGACCAAGGAAATCCTCGACAGCCTGACGCCGCGCGAAGCCAAGGTGCTGCGCATGCGTTTCGGCATCGAGATGAACACCGATCACACGCTCGAAGAAGTCGGCAAGCAGTTCGACGTCACGCGCGAGCGGATCCGCCAGATCGAAGCCAAGGCGTTGCGCAAGCTGCGTCATCCCTCGCGCTCGGAGAAGCTCAGAAGCTTCCTCGACGGCGCCGAGTAATCAATCAAAACAAGCGCAGCGCGAACGACGTCGCGGCTACTGCGGCGATGCCGCCAGGGCTGCGCTTGATTTGAGGGCCTGTAGCTCAGTCGGTTAGAGCAGAGGACTCATAATCCTTTGGTCGTGGGTTCGAGTCCCACCGGGCCCACCAACACCTCTACCGCAGGCCGCAACCACGGAGCGCGGCCCCCGTAGTGCGGCCCGAGAGTGCCAGCGTCCGGCCGAACGAGATAAAGTACGGTTCCTCGAAACGACGCTCACGCGATGAAACCGCTGCTACTGACCCTGCGCGACATGGAGCGCGTTACCGGCGGCCGCTGGCGCAATCTGCCGGCAGGCGGGCTCGAAATCTTCGGCATCAACTTCTATCTTCCCCAAGTCGTCGCCGGCGACCTTTTCGTTTACCGCACGCGCGAAGGCGGAACGGCACGCGATGTCGGACGAGCGGTCGACCAGGCATTCAAGCGTGGCGCGGTGGCGGCGCTGGTGCCGCAAGGCGGCATTTCCGGCTCCGCCCGCCCCTTGCTGGAAGTTGCCGATCCGGTCAAGGCCCTGCAGGATATGGCCCTCGGCGCCAGCCTGAAGTTCGACGGCATCCGCGTGCTGGTAACCGGTTCGCACGGCAAGACGGGGTTCAAGACCCAGCTTTACCACCTGATCCGCAAGCAGATGGTCACGCATGCCACCGTCAGCAGCGCCAACATGGAAATCCCGGTGATGCGGGTGCTGGCTTCCCTGCCGCAGGGCGCCGCCGTCGCCATCGTCGAGGCCGCGGTTCCCGCCAGGAACATCGGGCGGGAACGGGCTTTTCTCGTGCGTCCGGACTATTGCGTCATCACCGGTATCGGTCCCGAGCATCTCAAGTCCCACCGCACGCTGGAGAATCTGGTCCGCCACAAGGCGGAGGTCGTCACCGGTTTGCGGCCCGGCGGCCGATGTCTGCTCAACGGCGACGATCCTTGTTTCCCGCAACTGCTTGAAGCGGTGCACAGCTTTTCGGCATGCCCCGTCCTCGTCTTCGGCTCCGCGCCCGGTTGCGCCGGGCGGCTCGTGTCCGCCGAATTCGCGGGCTTCCACTGGCGCGTGCGCGCCGAAATTCTCGGTGAAGCGATCGAGTACGACCTGCCGCTGCTGGAACATTACGCGCCCGTGGCCTCGGTTGCCGTCCTGATGCAGGCGAAGCTGCTCGGCGCCGATCTGACGGCATGCGTTGCCGAGTACGACGATTACCGGAATTTCGAAAGCAGCGGCAACCTCTACCGCGTTCCCGTCGGCGAAGGCGCCATGCTGGTCTATGACCAGACGCAACGCGGCGAGTTGAAGGGATTCGAGTCCACGTTCGAACTCATGGCGCGCTTGCAGCCGCCGCCGGGGGGCCGCAAGATTGCGGTGCTGAGCGAATTCATCAACCTGGAAGACAATCCGGGCTTCGACATCGACATCGAACGAATGCGCACATTGATGGCCGCCGCCCACATCGACCTGCTGTTCAGCGTCAACGCCTTCGAACGATATGCGGCAACCATTCCTCCCGGCGTCGAATGGTGCAAGCATGGACAGGGCCCGGAGGACATACGCGAACCCCTGTTGGCGAGCGTGCGGGAAAACGATATGGTCTTCCTGCGCGGCGTTCTCGCGGCGCGGCTGGGCGTTCTGACCCGAGCGCTGCTCGACCAGGGCGGCGACGCCGTGGACAAGATCTATTGATATGAAAGTGACGGCGGCAAATCCACCGGCGGCGTGTCGCGCGGAACCGGAGCAGACCGGCGCCTTGAGCGGATTGCGACGTATTTCCCGCGACGACCTCGTGAACTACAGGCAGGCGCTGGATCAAATCAGCCGCATCTGCTGGCAGCAGTACTTCCCGTTCCTCTACTTCTATTACGGCATGAGCGAGACGCAAGACCTCCTGATCGGAGAGATCGACGCATCGATCTGTACATTCCGGCTCGATCGCAGAGGCGAGAAGCCGCAACTGTGCGTCTATTTTCTCCCCATGCCGATGAACGACGCCGTCCTCCGCCGCTGTCTGGAGCGCGTCAGGGAGTTCAACGGCAGCGAGCGGGTCATGATCTATTGGGTCGACGCCGAGGACATCGGCTTGCTGAGCGGGCTTTGGCAGCCATTGCGCGTCTTCCCCATCGCCCAGGAGTACCTCTACGATCCGAAGATCTACCGCGCCCTGTCGGGGAAGAAGATGCGGGAATTGCGCCACAACCTGAACCGGATCGCGTCGCGCAACGACGTCGAGGTGCGGCCCTACGCGCCGGGCGACGTCGCCGCCTGCGAAGCCCTGCTGGACGAATGGACGCTACAGCAGCGCGGGAAGTACGACCACATAAGCTATCGCCGCTATACGACGAACTGCCTGAGGCATACGGACCTCTTCGCGCCACCCGACCTATTCGGCAAAGTGGTGCTGATCGGCGGCAAGCTCCGATCCTTCGGCTTTGCCGGCGAAATCCGGCGCGGTCTGGCCAATCTCTTCATCACCTATTCGGATGCAAGGATCAATGGGCTCAACCGGTTCCTCATCCGGCAATTCATGCTGGATCTCGAAGCGTGCGACCTGGTGAACTCGGCCATGGCGGACACGCCGGGTCTGGTTGCCGCGAAGGAATCGCTCTGCCCGGTAGCGAAACACGGCATGTACCGGGTACACGTGGGCGAGAACAAGTAGCCGGCCGGATTCGCCGCAGCGTCGGCGCGCTGCGGCATGCGAAGTATGCCCCGCCCGCCGCTTGCTGATTTAGAATGCAGGCATCGTGAAGCGGCCGGCATTATCGGCGCCGCCTTCCG
>JACRPB010000010.1 GCA_016214175.1 Rhodocyclales bacterium | reverse complement strand
CATCGAGTCCGGCAACATGCTTGCAAAGCAACTCGAATATCTGGCCGAGGCCTTGGCGACCGGTCTCGTGCTCGGCGCGCGCGTGCCCATCGTCCTCACCAGCCGCGCCGACTCGGCGCAGACGCGCACCGCCTCCACCGCCGTGGCCGTGGTCATGGCTCACGCCAAGCGCAAGAAAATCTGAGACGTAGATCATGAGCAACGCCTTGCTGACCCTGAACGCCGGTTCCTCCTCGATCAAGTTCGCCCTGTTTGCCCTCGCCGCGCCGATACCGGCTCAACCCGAACTCGTCGGCCAGATCGACGGCATCGGTGCCAAGCCGCATCTCAAGGCCAAGGACAAGAACGGTCGGGCGCTCGACGACATCGACCTGCCGCTCGCGGCCAGCGGCCAGCATCACGCCGCGCTGGACTTTCTCGTGGACTGGCTGCATGGCCATGAGGCCGGCTGGCAGATCGTCGGCGTCGGCCATCGCGTCGTGCATGGCGCCGAACGCTACGCGCAACCGGTACTGCTCGACGACGCGAACATCGCCGAACTGCGGACCTTTATCCCGCTGGCGCCGCTGCACCAGCCCCACAATCTCGACGGCATAGTCGCCTTGCGCGATGCCATGCCGGGCGTGCCGCAGGTGGCCTGCTTCGACACCGCTTTCCATCGCACGCAACCCGCCCTCGCCCAGTTGTTCGCGCTGCCGCGCAAGATCACGGCGCAGGGCGTGCGCCGTTACGGCTTTCACGGCCTCTCCTACGAATACGTCGCCGATGTGCTGCCGCAGCACCTGGGCGCGAAGGCCGACGGTCGCGTCGTCGTCGCCCACCTCGGCAACGGCGCTTCGATGTGCGCCATGAGCGGACGCAAGAGCCGCGCCACGACCATGGGCTTCACCGCCGTGGAAGGCCTGATGATGGGCACGCGCACCGGCAGCCTCGATCCGGGCGTCCTGCTGTACCTGATGGATTATCACGGCATGGATGCCAAGGCGCTGACGCACCTGCTTTACAAGGAGTCGGGACTGCTCGGGGTTTCCGGACTGTCGCAGGACATGCGCGAACTCCTGGCATCGGCCAAGCCCGAGGCGCGGGAAGCCGTCGACCTGTTCTGTTATCGCATCGTGCGCGAAATCGGCTCGCTGGCCGCCGCCATCGGCGGACTCGATGCCCTGGTCTTCACCGGCGGCATCGGCGAGCATGCGGCGCCGGTGCGCTCCGGCGTCTGCGCGGCGCTGGCTTGGCTCGGCATCGGCATCGACGCGGCCGCCAATGCGGCGGACGCGACCCGCATCAGCAGCGCCGCTAGCCGCGTCGATGTCTTGGTACTGCCAACGAACGAGGAATGGATGATTGCCCGCCATACCGCGGAGCTGGTCGCGCCCTGAATTGCCGCCGGCGGGTGGCGCAATATTGGCTAGCGTTTCTATCCAATTGAATCCCCTGAATTGTGCACCGCAAAACTTCGCTTTCCGCATGCCAGAAGGGTAATTGCACACTTTTTTCAATGCGCCAATAAGCTGATTTTTAGGCGCTTTCTCCCCCTACACCACCCCGCGCTTACCTACTATATATAGTGGCATGGCGCTTGCTGCGCCACTAGAGTTTTTTCTAACTTATTGATTTAAATGGATGGTGAAAATTTCACTTTTCATCGATTGGAGGTAGAGGTATGCTTCCGCGCTCAAATTCAATCTCTTCTTCGGAAATAAACATGACAACGGAAAGCTTCAACACCGAGGAATCACTTAATTATCAACATCCTGGACAACTTGGCCTATTACTTCCGCAGGAAATATCCGGGGAGGTGCTGCTGGAGAAATCCGACATGGTCGACGGCCGTCCCGGCATTTACACGGCGTTGTCGCAAGCGGCCGAAACCATGCGCCGCGGCGGCGGCGTCGGCTACGATTTTTCGTCGATCCGCCCGATCGGCGCCCACGTCAAGGGTACGCAGTCGCGTGCGTCCGGGCCGGTTTCCTACATGCGCGTGTTCGACCGCTCCTGCGAGACCGTCGAGTCGGCCGGTTCGCGCCGCGGCGCGCAAATGGGCGTGCTGCGCTGCGATCACCCGGACATCGAGGAATTCATCAAAGCCAAGGACGGCGGCGACCTCACCAACTTCAATATTTCCATCGGCGTCACCGACGAATTCATGCGCGCCGTCGAAGCCGACGGCGAAGTCGAACTCACGCACAAGGCCGAGCCCTGCGCCGACATCAAGGGCAGCGGCGCCTACCAGCGCGACGACGGCCTCTGGGTCTATCGCAAGCTGCGCGCGCGCGAGCTCTGGGACCAGGTCATGCGCTCGACCTACGACCACGCCGAACCGGGCATCCTCTTCCTCGACCGCATCAACCGCGACAACAACCTCAACTATTGCGAAACCATCGAGGCCACCAATCCCTGCGCCGAACAACCGCTGCCGCCCTACGGCTGCTGCTGCCTCGGTTCGATCAACCTGACCCGCTTCGTCAGGCACGCCTTCACCGAGCAGGCCGACTTCGATTACCAGGCCTTCGGCCGCGACATCGACGTCTCCACGCGCATGCTCGACAACGTGCTCGACGTCACCCACTGGCCGCTCGAACAGCAGCAGGACGAGGCGCGTGCCAAGCGCCGTATCGGGCTGGGCTTCACCGGCCTCGGCGACGCCCTGATCATGCTGCGTCTCAAGTACGACACCGACGAAGCGCGCGCCATGGCGACCAAGATATCCGAGTTCATGCGCGACCGCGCCTATCTGGCGTCGGTCGAACTGGCGCGCGAGCGCGGTTCCTTCCCGCTCTTCAATGCCGACCTCTATCTGTCCGGCGGCAACTTCGCCTCGCGCCTGCCGACCGAGGTCAAGGAGCAGATTCGCCGCTACGGCCTGCGCAATTCGCACCTGCTCTCGATCGCGCCCACCGGCACCATCTCGCTGGCCTTCGCCGACAATGCCTCGAACGGCATCGAGCCGCCCTTCTCCTGGACCTACACGCGCAAGAAGCGCATGGCCGACGGCACGCACAAGGAATACGCCGTCGAAGACTACGCGTGGCGCCTCTACAAGCACCTCGGGGGCAACACGTCCAAGCTGCCCGACTACTTCGTCACTGCGCTCGAAATCAGCGCTCAGGCGCACAAGGACATGGTCGCCGCCGTCGCGCCCTGCATCGACACCGCCATTTCGAAAACCGTGAACGTGCCCGAGGACTATCCCTACGCCGAGTTCGAGAATCTCTATCTCGACGCCTGGAAGGCCGGCCTCAAGGGCCTCGCCACCTACCGGCCCAATGCCGTGCTGGGTTCGGTCCTCTCCGTCGAATCGACCGCGCAGGCCAACACGCAAAAGCAGCCGCAGGACGTCACCATCGTCGGCGCCAACCGCCGTCTCTCGATCGGCGCGCTGCCGGCCCCGGTGCTGGCCAGCCTGCGCTGGCCGGGACGCCCGCGCCTGCACGAGGGCAACGCCTCGTGGACCTACATGATCGAAACGCCGCATGGCGAGTTCGCCCTGTTCGTCGGCCAGATCGAGAACGGCCTCGGCCGCAACGTGCCGTTTGCAGTGTGGGTCAACGGCGTCGAACAGCCGCGCGGCCTCGGCGCCGTGGCGAAGACGCTGTCGATGGACATGCGCGCCAACGACAAGGCCTGGCTCAAGCTCAAGCTCGACACGCTGGCCGCCACCGTCGGCGAAGAGCCCTTCGAAATTCCGATGCCGCCTCACGGCGAGCGGCGCATCGTCCCCGGTGCGGTCTCCGCGATGGCCCAGGTCGTACGCTGGCGCTGCGAACAAATGGGCGCCCTCGAAGACGAAGGCCCAACGCCGGTGCTCGACGCCATGTTCTCGCGCGATGAGCCGAAGACGGGCACCGACGGCACGCTGTCCTGGACCGTCGATATCGTCAATCCGTCATCCCGCGAGGAGTTCGTCCTCGGCCTGAAGGAGATCACCTTGCCGGACGGCGTCACCCGCCCCTACTCGGCCTGGCTCTCCGGCAACTATCCGCGTGCGCTCGACGGCCTGACCAAGTTGCTGACGCTCGACATGCGCGTCATGGACCCGGCCTGGATCGGCATGAAGCTGCGTAAGCTCATCAACTATCCGGAACCCCTGGGTGGCTTCATGGCCTTCGTTCCCGGCACGCGGCGACAGCAGCACTGGCCCTCGACCGTCGCCTATTTGGCGCGGCTCATCATGCATCGCTACGCCATGCTCGGCATCCTCGACGAGAACGGTTACCCGACGCGCGAGATGGGCATCCTCGAAAACCCGCGCGAGCGCGGCGAGGTCAAGGTGCAACAGGGCTCGCTGTGCGCCGAATGCGGCAACATGACCGTAATACGCAAGGATGGCTGCGACTTCTGTACTGCCTGCGGCGCCGTCGGCAGTTGCGGATAATGAGTTTATGGAGCTTTATTAATCCCCCTACGGGTGGTATAAATACGGCTCCATAAATCATAAGGCGTCTGACATGGCCACTTATCAGGAGATCCAAGACCGCAGCAGCGAGCTGCAAAAGCAAGCTTAAGAAGCGAAGAAAACAGAGCGTAAGGATCAGATTAATAATATTAAAGCCATAATGGCGACTTACGACATCAGTATCGAAACGCTGACAAAATCCTTCACCAAGAAGCCTGTGTCGAAAACAAAGCCGAAATATCGCCATCCGACCACAAACGAGACTTGGTCGGGCCGGGGGAAAATGCCCCTTTGGCTGAAAAGCGAGATTACGGCGAATCGAAAACAGAAAGAAGATTTCCTGATTCCCTGAAATTTTGTCGCCGCCGCGTGTCGGAAATTGGCCGGCCCGGCGTGCACAAGCGGGCCCAGGACAGGTAAAATGCACATGTGCCGGAATTCCTCCGGCACATGTTTTTTGTATCAATCAGGAGCCCCGGGCATGCGCCATCTGCGGCGAACCGGTGTAGCATCGTTGCCATAATTCATATCGTTTTTCCCCATGTCCGACACCGCCTACTGCTACCACTGCGGAACCCACCATCCCAAGGAAGAAATGCGCCAGATCGAAACCAAGGGTGGGAAACGCTGGCGTTGCATCAAGAGTATCGAGGCCACGAAGCAAGGCCGCGAAGAGCGTGAAGCCTTCGGTCGCCAGACGACCGCCATCAACAAAGCCGAAGCACAAAGCAAGAAAGCGCGCATTACCCTGACGGCGGAACGTTAAAGCGGTCGCTGCGGCGCCCAAAGCGCCAGCGATCCGCTAGACGTCAAAAGAGGCTGGCGACGACGAAACGGTCACGGGCGGCGAGCTTCTCCAGCCCGCGGCTGACCTCCAGGGACGACCCCCACTTCATGACGTGAGCCAGGAACGTCGTCAATGCCAGCGACAGCGCGTAGCCGGTTTCCGACCATTCGGTACGGAACTCTGAAAATGACAATGTCTTGGCAGAGAGTTTGCCGCTTCTCATCGGCACCAGCGTGACCTTGGTGCCGTCGTTGCGAATGACGATAGCCGTAGTGCGGCCATGATT
>JACRPB010000297.1 GCA_016214175.1 Rhodocyclales bacterium | reverse complement strand
GCGCGGCGACGCAGGCGCCGACGGGCGGCCTGACGGGACTGGTCTATCGCAGCGTGCGCGGCGTCACGCGCGTGGTCGGCGGCGGCCTCGATGCCGCGCTCGCCGTGCTGGCGCCGCTGCTGGATCGGATCGACACGACGTCGGACGAACGCGAAGCGGTGCTGGCGGCGCTCAACGGCGTGCTGGGCGACCACCTCGCGGCGAGCGGCAATGCGCTCGCCGTCGCAATGGAACTGCGGCGGGACGGCCTGACGCTGCCGCTGGCGGCGGCCGAAATCGAGCGCAGGTTGCCGCGGCCGGGCGGCAAGCTGGTGTTCCTGCTGCACGGCCTGTGCATGAACGACCGGCAATGGCGGCACCACGGCCACGACCATGGCGAGGGCCTGGCGGCCGCGGGCTGGACGCCGCTCTACCTGCGTTACAACAGCGGGCGGCACATTTCGGAGAACGGCCGCGATTGCGCGGCCCTGCTGGAAAACGTGCTAGCGGTCTGGCCGGTGCCGGTGACGGAGATCGTCCTGCTCGGCCACAGCATGGGCGGCCTGGTCGCGCGCAGTGCTTGCCATTACGGGGCCCAGGCCGGGCACGCCTGGCTGGGGCGCGTGCGGAAAATGATTTTCCTCGGCTCGCCGCATCACGGCTCGTATCTGGAAAAGGGCGGCAACTGGATCGACCTGCTGCTCGGCGCCAGTCCCTACACGGCGGCCTTCGCGCGGCTGGGCAAGGTGCGCAGCGCCGGCATCACCGATCTGCGGCAGGCTTGCCTGCGCGACGAGGACTGGCGCGGCGGCGACCGTTTTGCGCCGGCGCAGCCGGCGGTGCTGCCGCTGCCCGCCGGCGTCCGCTGCTACGCGGCCGCCGCGACGCTGGCCAAGGCGGCCGGCGCGCCGGGCGCCGGGCTCGTCGGCGACGGCCTGGTGTCGCTCGACAGCGCGCTCGGCCGGCACGGCGACGCCGCGCGCGACCTCGGCATCCCCGCGGCGCGGCAATGGGTGGGCTACGGCATGAATCACCTCGACCTGCTTTCCAGCACCGAGTTGTACGCCCGGATCGAGCGCTGGATCGCCGCGCCGGACTGACGGCGCGCCGCGCGACGCATGCCGGTCCGTCAGGCATGCGATAAGCGCCGTCGATGGTCCGGCGAAGCCTCCGCCGAAAATTCTTGCGGCGAATTTGTCTTGTGCGCAAACTTGTGGCAACCTTCGCGGCGGCCCACAGCGGCGGCAATGCACACCGGGTCGATTTCAAACAGCCTTTCCATCGTCCCCCACGAACCAGGAGACGCCTCTGGCCGTCGCAATGAATACTCTCTGGAAAGCGATTCTTGCCGGCAGCGAGCGACTGGCGCGTTGGTTCACGCCACTGCGGAAGGGCAGCGGCACGCAGGACGCCCATGCGCACCGGCTCCTGGTCAACGTCTGCCTCATCACGCAAGCTTTCGCTCTGTTTTACGTACCCGTTTGCATCCTGGTCGACTATCGCATCGGCATCGTGCAGATGCTCGCCTGCTTCTTCCTGCTGCTGGCCATCCTGTTGTCTTTTCGCGCCACCGGCCGCTATCGCCTGTGCGCCAACCTATACCTCGCGACCTGCTATTTCGTCGCCATCCTCGCTTGCACCCTCAGTACCGGCGGACTGCACTCCAAGGTGGTGCCCTGGTTCAGCCTCGTCCCGATCGCCGCCGTGCTGCTGCTGTCGTTCGGTCGCGACACGGTGGTGTGGACCGTGCTCGCCTGCGTCGCCGTCCTCGCCTTCGGCGTCGCCGCCATGCTCGGCTATGATTTTCCCGCGCGCTACGACCCTAGCTATGACGCCTTTTTCAAGACGACCTGTAGCGTCGGCTTGGTGGGGATCCTGGCGCTGGTGGCCTTCGCCTTCGGCAGCAACCGCAACCAGGCCCTGGCCGCGGCGGAAAGCGCCACACGCGCCAAGAGCGAGTTTCTAGCCAATATGAGCCACGAAATCCGCACGCCGATGAACGCCATCATCGGCATGTCGCACCTGGCTCTGCAAACGGATCTCCAGCCCAAGCAGCGCAACTACGTCGACAAGGTCCACCGCGCCGCGGAGAACCTGCTCGGCATCATCAACGACATTCTCGACTTCTCGAAAATCGAGGCGGGCAAGCTGTCGATGGAAAAAATCGATTTCCGCCTCGAAGACGTGATGGACAACCTGGCCAGCTTCCTCAGCCTCAAGACCGAGGACAAGGGGCTGGAATTCCTGTACAGCATCGCCCCCGACATTCCCACCGCGTTGATCGGCGATCCCCTGCGCTTCGGCCAGGTGCTCGTCAATCTCGGCAACAACGCCGTCAAATTCACCGAGCGCGGCGAAATCGTCGTCGGCATCGAAAAAGTGCGGGCGACGGACGATCAAGTCGAATTGCACGTCTGGGTCAGCGACTCCGGCATCGGCATGACGCCCGAACAGCAGAGGAATCTCTTCCAGTCCTTCAGCCAGGCCGACACTTCGACGACGCGCAAGTATGGCGGCACCGGGCTGGGCCTGGCCATCTCGAAGAACCTCGTCGAATTGATGGACGGCAGGATCTGGGTCGAAAGCGAACACGGCAAAGGCTCCACGTTCCATTTTCACGCCAGCTTCGGCTTGCAGCGCGAGGCCACCCCGCGGCGCATGGTCCGCGCCGACGAACTGGTCGGCGTGCGCGCGCTGATCGTCGACGACAATGCGGCGGCGCGCGAAATCCTCGCCGCCATGACGCAGGCCTACGGGCTGGAGGTCGCCGTCGCCGCCGACGGAGCGCAGGCGCTGGCGATGGCCGACGCGGCGCGCAGCGCAGGGCGCGGCTACGATCTCGTCCTCATGGATTGGCGCATGCCCGGCATGGACGGCCTGGAGTGCCTGCGCTACATGCGCGAGGCCGGCCACCGGCCGGCTGCCATCATGGTCACCGGCTTCGGCCGCGACGAAGTGTTCGCTGCCGCGGCCCAGCGCGGCGTCCAGTTGCAATCCGTACTGAGCAAGCCGACGACGTGTTCGACGCTGCTCGAAGCCATCGGCGAAGCCCTGGGCATGGGCATTGCCGTGACGACGCGGGCGGCGGACAAGACGCAGCACCAGCTCGCCGCCATGCGCCAGCTACGCGGCGCCAGACTGCTGCTGGTCGAAGACAACGAGATGAACCAGGAACTCGCCATGGAATTGCTGGGCAATGCCGGCATCCATGTCGTGTTGGCCAGGCACGGCCAGGAGGCGCTCGACATCCTCGGGGCCGACGCCGCTTTCGACGGCGTGCTGATGGACTGCCAGATGCCGGTGATGGACGGCTTCGAGGCCACCCGCAAGATTCGTAAAGATAAACGTTTCGCCAATCTTCCGATTCTC
>JACRPB010000175.1 GCA_016214175.1 Rhodocyclales bacterium | reverse complement strand
CGCGTCATCAACCGCAACAACCGTCTCAAGCGCCTGCTCGAACTGAAGGCGCCGGACATCATCGTCCGCAACGAGAAGCGCATGCTGCAGGAAGCCGTCGACTCGCTGCTCGACAACGGCCGCCGCGGCAAGGCCATGACTGGCGCCAACAAGCGCCCGCTGAAGTCGCTGGCCGACATGATCAAGGGCAAATCCGGCCGCTTCCGCCAGAACCTGCTCGGCAAGCGCGTGGACTACTCGGGCCGTTCCGTCATCGTCGTCGGTCCGCAGCTCAAGCTGCACCAGTGCGGCCTGCCGAAGAAGATGGCGCTCGAACTCTTCAAGCCTTTCATTTTCGAGCGCCTCGAAAAAATGGGCATCGCCTCCACCATCAAGGCCGCGAAGAAGGAAGTCGAAGCCGAGACCGTGGTGGTGTGGGACATTCTCGAAGAAGTCATCCGCGAGCATCCGGTGATGCTCAACCGTGCGCCGACGCTGCACCGCTTGGGCATCCAGGCGTTCGAGCCGACCCTGATCGAAGGCAAGGCGATCCAACTGCACCCGCTCGTTTGTACGGCGTTCAACGCCGACTTCGACGGCGACCAGATGGCCGCGCACGTGCCCTTGTCCCTCGAAGCGTAGATGGAAGCGCGCACCCTGATGCTGGCGTCGAACAACGTGCTGTCGCCCGCCAACGGCCAGCCGATCATCGTGCCGTCGCAGGACGTGGTGCTGGGCCTTTACTACGCGACACGCGAGAACGTTTCCGCTGTCGGCTCGGGCATGATCTTCACCGACGTTTCGGAGGTGCTGCGCGCGGTGAATTCCCGCCAGTGCGACCTGCACGCCCGCGTCGCCGTGCGCATCAAGGAATACGATCATGACGGCGAGAACTGGGTTGAAAAGCTGACGCGCTATTCGACGACGGCCGGCCGCGCCATCCTGTCCGAAATCCTGCCGAAGGGTCTGCCCTTCAAGGTCATCGACAAGCCGCTGAAGAAGAAGGAAATCTCCAAGCTCATCGACGAGAGCTTCCGCCGCTGCGGCCTCAAGGACACGGTGATTTTCGCCGACCAGCTCATGCAGTCCGGCTTCCGCCTCGCCACGCGCGGCGGCATTTCGATCTGCGTCGGCGACATGCTGGTGCCGGACCAGAAGCACGTCATCATCGACGCTGCCGAAGCCGAAGTGAAGGAAATCGAAAAGCAATACACCTCCGGTCTTGTGACGGTGGGTGAGCGCTATAACAAGGTCGTGGATATCTGGGGCCGCGCCGGCGACCAGGTGGCGAAGGCGATGATGGATCAGCTCGCCCACCAGATCGTGACGGACTCCAAGGGCAAGCAGGTCAGCCAGGAGTCCTTCAACTCGATCTACATGATGGCCGACTCCGGCGCGCGCGGCTCTGCGGCGCAGATTCGCCAGTTGGCGGGCATGCGCGGCCTGATGGCGAAGCCGGACGGCTCCATCATCGAGACGCCGATCACGACCAACTTCCGCGAAGGCCTCAACGTTCTGCAGTACTTTATTTCGACGCACGGTGCGCGCAAGGGCTTGGCCGACACGGCGTTGAAGACCGCCAACTCGGGCTATCTGACGCGCCGTCTGGTCGACGTCACGCAGGATCTGGTCGTCATTGAAGACGATTGCGGTACCACCAACGGCTTCGCCATGAAGGCCTTGGTCGAGGGCGGCGAAGTGATCGAGCCGCTGCGCGAGCGCATCCTCGGCCGCGTCGTCGTTACCGACATCGTCAGCCCGGACACGCAAGAGGTGCTTTACGAATCGGGCTATCTGCTCGACGAGGACGCGGTCGACAACATCGAGGCGCTCGGCATCGACGAAGTCCGCGTGCGTACGCCGTTGTCCTGCGACACGCGCTACGGCTTGTGCGCCAAGTGCTACGGGCGCGATCTCGGCCGCGGTCTGATCGTCAACGCCGGCGAGGCGGTCGGCGTCATCGCCGCGCAGTCGATCGGCGAGCCGGGCACGCAGCTCACGATGCGGACCTTCCACGTCGGCGGCGCGGCGTCGCGTGCCGCGGCGCAGAGCCAGGTCGAAGCCAAGAGCACCGGTGTGCTGCGCTTTTCGCCGACCATGCGCTACGTCACCAACCCGAAGAACGAGAAGGTCGTCATTGCGCGCTCCGGCGAGGTCATCATCACCGACGACAACGGCCGCGAGCGCGAACGCCACAAGGTGCCGTACGGTGCGACGCTGATCGGCGACGACGGCAAGAACATCAAGGCCGGTACCATTCTCGCGACCTGGGATCCGCATACCCGCCCGATCGTGACCGAATACGCCGGTACCGTGAAATTCGAGCACGTCGAGGAAGGCGCGACCGTCGCCAAGCAGATCGACGATGTGACCGGCCTTTCCACCCTCGTCGTCATCGACCCGAAGCGCGGCACCAAGTCGCAGGTCAAGGGCTTGCGTCCGCAGGTCAAGCTGCTCGATGAAGCCGGTCAGGAAATCAAGATCCATGGCACCGACCACTCGGTGACGATCACTTTCCACGTCGGCTCCATCATCACCGTGAAGGACGGCCAGCCGGTTGCGGTCGGCGACATTCTCGCCCGCATCCCGCAGGAATCGGCGAAGACCCGCGACATTACCGGCGGGTTGCCGCGCGTGGCGGAGCTGTTCGAAGCCCGTTCGCCCAAGGACGCCGGCATGCTGGCGGAAGTTACCGGCACCACCTCTTTCGGCAAGGACACCAAGGGCAAGCAGCGCCTGATCATCACGGAGCCGGACGGCACGGCCCACGAATACCTGATCCCGAAGGACAAGCACGTCATGGCCCACGATGGCCAGGTCGTGAACAAGGGCGAGGTGATCGTCGACGGTCCGGTCGATCCGCACGACATCCTGCGCCTCAAGGGCGTCGAGGAACTGGCGCGCTACATCATCGACGAAGTGCAGGACGTCTATCGTCTGCAAGGCGTGAAGATCAACGACAAGCACATTGAGGTCATCGTGCGGCAGATGCTGCGCCGCGTCGTGATTTCCGATCCGGGCGACTCCAAGTTCATTCAGGAGGAGCAGGTCGAACGCGCCGAGGTGCTGGACGAGAACGACAAGCTCGTCAGCGCGGGCAAGCGGCCGGCCGAGTACCAGTTCATGCTGCTCGGTATCACCAAGGCCAGCCTGTCCACCGATTCGTTCATCTCCGCCGCTTCCTTCCAGGAGACGACGCGCGTGCTGACCGAGGCGGCGATCATGGGCAAGCGCGACGAATTGCGCGGCCTCAAGGAAAACGTCATCGTCGGCCGCCTGATTCCGGCGGGGACGGGTCTTGCATACCACCGGACGCGGCGCATGCAGCAGCAAGGCGAGGATGCGGCGCAGGGAGTCTTCGATCTCCCGGTAGAAGGAAATGTCGAGGAAGATGTACAGGCCGGTTGACGCCGCCTGTCACCATTACTATAATCCGGCCTCTTTTGCTCCCGGCAGGGGGCCGCAAGATTGGGATAAAAGAATATGCCAACCATAAATCAGCTCGTCCGCAAGGGCCGCCAGGCCCCGCAGAGCAAGAGCAAAGTGCCTGCCCTGGCCAATTGTCCGGCCAAGCGTGGCGTGTGCACGCGCGTCTACACGACGACGCCGAAAAAGCCGAACTCGGCCTTGCGTAAGGTCGCCAAGGTGCGCCTCACCAACGGTTTCGAGGTTATTTCCTACATCGGCGGCGAAGGCCACAACCTGCAGGAGCACTCGGTCGTGCTGATTCGCGGCGGCCGCGTCAAGGACCTCCCCGGTGTCCGTTATCACATCGTGCGCGGCAGCCTCGACACGCAAGGCGTCAAGGACCGCAAACAATCCCGTTCCAAGTACGGCGCCAAGCGCCCGAAAAAGGCTTAAGAGGTCGCTATGCCCCGTCGTCGCGAAGTTCCCAAGCGTGACATCCTGCCCGATCCCAAGTTCGGCAGCGTCGATGTCTCCAAATTCGTCAATCAGATCAAGGCCAAGAGCGGCAAGGATCCGCTCGAGGTGTTCGGTCAGGCCGTCAACAACGTCAAGCCCATCGTCGAGGTCAAGAGCCGTCGCGTCGGCGGCGCCAACTATCAGGTGCCGGTTGAGGTGCGTCCGTCCCGGCGCATGGCCTTGTCGATGCGTTGGCTGCGCGAGGCGGCGCGCAAGCGCAGCGAAAAGTCGATGGGGCAGCGCCTCGCCGGCGAGTTGCTGGAAGCCTCCGAAGGTCGTGGTTCGGCGATGAAGAAGCGCGAAGAAGTGCACCGCATGGCCGAAGCCAACAAGGCCTTCTCGCACTTCCGTTTCTGATTTCGTCATCGCGCGGCAATAACGCGCAGATATTTTTCGTTGCCGCCCTGGTGCCTCGACAGCCGTTGAGCGCCAAGGCGGTTTGGTTTAGATAAGGCAGGTAATCAAAGTGGCCCGCAAGACTCCAATCGAGCGCTATCGCAATATCGGCATCTCGGCGCACATCGACGCCGGCAAGACCACCACGACCGAACGCATCCTGTTCTATACGGGTGTCAATCACAAGATCGGCGAAGTGCATGACGGCGCTGCGACCATGGACTGGATGGAGCAGGAACAGGAGCGCGGCATCACCATTACGTCGGCCGCGACGACCTGCTTCTGGAAGGGCATGGGCGGCAATTATCCCGAGCATCGCATCAACATCATCGACACCCCGGGTCACGTCGACTTCACGATCGAAGTCGAGCGCTCGATGCGCGTGCTCGACGGCGCCTGCATGGTGTATTGCGCGGTCGGCGGCGTGCAGCCGCAGTCGGAGACGGTTTGGCGTCAGGCCAACAAGTACGGCGTGCCGCGGCTGGCTTTCGTGAACAA
>JACRPB010000286.1 GCA_016214175.1 Rhodocyclales bacterium | reverse complement strand
GTATTCGTGGTGGTGCTCGACGCACTTGAGCCAATAGGGATCCTCGACGCCGTACTTGCGCAGGCGCTGCTCGCTTTGCTGCGGGTGGTTGCTGATGAGGCCGCGTATCTTGTCGTTGAGCGGCCCCTTGACGTCATTCAGCTTGTCCTGGATTTCAAACATGCTGAGGTTCATGGTCAATGCCGCCGCCGTCAGCGATTGCATCTGCTCGGGCGGATAAGACATGGCGCGGGCGATCAGATTGCTGACGATCGCGGTATTGATGTGGTGCCGTACCACGTAGCTGTGATCCTGCAACAGCAGGATGGAGGCGATGGCGACCTCGGCGTTGGTCTTGCAGGCGAGGTCGATGAGTTGGGCGACTCGACGCACGCGGCCGGGAAAATCCGGAATGCCCGACAAGTCCAGGACCGGCGAGCCGAGCAGGCGGCGTGCGTCCATGATGTACTGGAGCGCGCTGGGTTTTTCGACTACCGGTTCGGTGACCACCGACTTTTCGCGGCCGCCCTTGTCCTCGACGAACAAGCCGTCTTCGACCAGGCGATCGAGCGCGCGTTGCGTGTCGATGACGAATCCGCGCCGCAACAGCAGCGTACCGCTTGCGTCAAAGACGTCCCACGGCAACGGCTGCCCGACGCGAATTTCGTTGCCCGCAATCTTCAATCCGCTCACAGCGACGCCTACTCCCGTATTGCGTTGTCGTCATTACGTCGGGGGCAGGGCCGTTGTCGTGCGACGCCGGGGTCTGGTGGGCGCCTGATAGCACGACGATATTAACCCCTGGCGCGGCCTAGGCAATGCCTGTATCGACGGCTGCGTGAAATTTGTCGGCCGCGCGGCCCCTACGCGTCCGGGCCGGAAGCGATGAGCTAGAATCCGCGGCCATGACTCTGCGCCTGATGTCCGCGCTGGCGGCGCTGGTGATGCTGCTGCCCGCATGCACCAGTCCGGCGCCGTCGCCCGCCGTTCCGGTGCCGCCCCTGCGGATCGCTCTTGCACTGGGCGGCGGCGCAGCGCGCGGCTTTGCCCATATCGGCGTCATCAAGGCGCTGGAAGCCCAGGGCATCGTGCCGGACCTCGTCGTCGGCACCAGCGCTGGCGCCGTCGTCGGCGCCATCTACGCCGCGGGCAATAGCGGTTTCGAACTGCAAAGACTGGCGCTGCAAATGGAGGAGAGCCAGATCGGCGACTGGACGTTGCCGGACCGCGGCATTTTCAAGGGCGAGGCCTTGCAGGCCTTCGTCAATCGAGCGGTCGGCAATCGTCAGATGGAACACCTGGTCAAGCCGTTCGGCGCGGTTGCCACCGATCTGCGCTCGGGCGAGGCCGTGGTGTTCCGCACCGGCGATACGGGAATGGCGGTGCGGGCGTCGGGCTGCGTGCCCGGGGTCTTCCAGCCGGTGAGCATCGGCGGCCGCGAGTTCGTCGACGGCGGACTCGCGAGCCCGATTCCGGTCAGGGCGGCGCGGGCCATGGGGGCGAGTTTCGTCATCGCCGTCGATATCTCGGCGCAGCCGCTGCGGGGCAAGACCAAGACGACGCTCGACGTGCTGCTGCAGACCTTCACCATCATGGGCAAGGGGCTCGGCCAGGTCGAATTGGCCGAGGCGGACGTCGTGATCCGGCCGGCGACGGGAGGGATCGCGGCCACCGACTTCCAGGGGCGTCACCTGGCCGTGCTCGAGGGCGAAAAGGCCGTCGCGGCGATGCTGCCGGAGATCAAGACCAAGCTGGCGAAACTGCGCGGGCCGGCGCCGCAATAGTCTTCGCGAAGCCTATTCGGCGGCGACGCGACGGGCGCCGTTGAACCGCTTGCGCCAATACGAGTCGCTCATGTCTTCGACGCGCACCGAGCCGCCGCTGCGCGGCGCGTGGACGAACTTGTTGTCGCCCAGGTAGATGCCGACATGGGAGAAGGCGCGGCGCATCGTATTGAAGAAGACCAGATCGCCGGGCTGGAGCTCGCCCTTGTCCACGACCGCGCCGGTCTTGCTGATTTGCCTGGCGTTGTGCGGCAGGTAGAGCCCGAAGCCTTCCTTGAACACGTGCCCGACGAAGCCGGAGCAATCGAAACCGGTGTCCGGCGAGGTGCCGCCGCGGCGATAGCGGATGCCGATCAGGTCGAGCGCCTTGCCCAGCGTGCTCTGGACCGTGGAGACGGAAGCCGCGGCCTGATCGACCACGCGATCGACGAAGCGTGCCGGCTCGGGTGTCGGCGGCGCCGGCAGCTCGTCGGCGCGGACGCCGCAAGTGCCGATAAGACCCGCGACCAAGAATGCGATAGCCCTGTGCTTATAGGTGTGATTAGGCATGGGGGCGGACTATAGCGGCGGGACTATCGTCTGTAAACCCTTCTGGCTGCGTAAGGGAGAAGTCAGATAGGCTTGGATATAATCGGTTTCGATCCGCCAAGCAGCGGACTTGATTCCAAATCCGGAGGGACCGGCCATGAGTTTCAAGGCTTTCATGATCCACCAGGAGGACGGCAAGATCGCCAGCCGTTTCGTCGCCATGGACGAGGCCCAGCTCGATCCGGGCGAGGTCACGATCAAGGTCGCCTACTCCAGCGTCAACTACAAGGATGCGCTCGCCGCCACCGGCGCCGGACGCATCATCCGGCGCTTCCCCTGCGTCGGCGGCATCGACCTCGCCGGCACCGTCGTCGCCAGCAGCGATGCCCGCTTCGCCCCCGGCGACGCGGTGCTTGCCACCAGCTACGACATTGGCGTCGCCCATCACGGCGGCTATGCCGAACTGGCGCGCATTCCCGCCGACTGGGTGCTCAAGCTGCCGGCCGGCATGGCGCTGCAGGACGCGATGTCCTTCGGCACCGCCGGCTTCACCGCCGGCCTCGCCGTCGCGCGCATGGAGCACGACGGCCTCGCGCCTGCCAACGGACCGGTGATCGTGTCCGGCGCCACCGGCGGCGTCGGCAGCATCGCGATCGAGATTCTGGCGCAGCTCGGCTATCACGTCGTCGCGCTGACCGGTAAGGAGCAGGAAACCGATTACCTGAAGGACATCGGTGCCAAGGAAGTCATGCTGCGCCAGTCGCTCGACCTGACCAAGATCAAGCCGCTCGGCAGCGAAACCTGGGCCGGCGCCGTCGACAATCTCGGCGGCGACGTGCTGTCCTGGATGGCGAGCACCATGAAGGTCGGCGGCACGCTGGCCAGCATCGGTCTGGCCGCCGGCTTCCAGTTCAATACCACGGTGATGCCCTTCATCTTGCGCGGCGTCAGTCTGCTCGGCATCGATTCGGTGAACTGCCCGATGCCGCAGCGCGCCGAAGTCTGGCGGCGGCTCGGCGGCGACATGAAGCCGCGGCATCTGGCCAAGCTGACGCGCGTGATCGCGTTCGACGAACTGCCGACCGTGTTCGACGATTTCATCAAGGCGCGCGTCAAAGGGCGCATCGTTGTGAGAATTGCCGGCTGAACCACCATAAATAGACGAGGAGGAGTGATGAGTAGCTACACGGAGTTCTACCAGCGTTCGATCGAGCAACCCGATGCGTTCTGGGGCGAGGAGGCGAAGCTGATCGACTGGCACAAGCCGCCGCAGAAGATTTGCGACTACTCGAATCCGCCCTTCGTCAAATGGTTCTCCGGCGGCGAGACCAACCTCTGCTACAACGCCGTCGACCGCCACGCCGCGAAGCGGCCCGACGCTCGCGCGTTGATCTTCGTCTCGACCGAAACCAACGTCGAGAAGATCTACTCCTTTGCCGAGCTCAAGACCGAGGTCATGCGCATGGCGGCCGTCATGCAGTCGCTGGGCGTGACCAAGGGCGACCGCGTGCTCATCTATATGCCGATGATCGCCGAAGCGACCTTCGCCATCCTCGCCTGCGCGCGCATCGGCGCCATCCATTCGGTGGTCTTCGGCGGCTTCTCGCCGGATTCGCTGTCCAACCGCATCCAGGACTGCGATTCCAACATGCTCATCACCTCGGACGAAGGTCTGCGCGGCGGCCGCAAAGTGCCT
>JACRPB010000285.1 GCA_016214175.1 Rhodocyclales bacterium | reverse complement strand
GGTTAGCATGAAACTCGCGTAGCGAGCCTGTGTCCCTTTTATCCTCGCGAAGCGGGGACTCTCCCTCTGGGAGAGAGCAAGGATAGAGGGAAACGGGCATGGCTGACTGGCGTTTCATATTCTGGGACGGCTGGCAGCCATGTCCGTTAGGGGCGCACTCTTGGCGGATCGTGGCTAGCCGTTGGGCGGTGTTCGTCGGTTTGCCTGAGCAGATGTCGCAACAAGCTGCGCAGTCGATAGCGCGAGATGCCCAAGCCGATGAGTTTGCCGGCCAGGCCGCAAAAAAAGAAGGCCATGGCGCCCAAACCGATGTGTTCCCATGGGGTATAGGCCTCGCCCCAAACGAGTTGGCTGGCCGCCATGGCATAGATGCCGGCGGCGGCGATCGCGGTCGCCGCGCCGGCCCCGCAGCCACAGGCAACGAGCAAGCGGTTGCATCGCCGGCCTAGCCGTTCGTTCTCTTCGCCGGAGAGCTGCGGCAAGGCGAAGCGCACCTTGGGCGCCGGGTCGGCTGGGCTGCCCGGCCATCGCGCCGCCAAGGCAGCCAGGGCCTCGCGGCTATCGACGATGCGGGGCGCGGCCACCGGTCAAAGATAGAGGTGGTTGTCGGAGAGCTCCGCCAGCTCCTGGCGCAGCCCCTTGAGCAGCGGCCCCATGAGCGGGTCCTGCTCCGCCTCGCGCAGCCACACCCTCAGCTCGGCGCCGGGTGAACCCTTCTCGCCGAATTGCCATACCACGATGGCTTCGTCCGGGATGCCCGGCCGCGAGGGGAACTGGCGTCCCCAGTCGAGTTGGCTGGCCTTCAGCAGCAGGTCGACTGGGTCGTGGCGCTTGAGCGTGCCGGTGAAGTGGCTAGGCATTTGTTTGACGGTTTCCGCCGTGTCCTTGAGCTGGCCAAGCCATTCCGCGGTGACGTTGCCATCGCCGGCCAGGGTCATTCTTGTCAAGCCATGCCTGGACAGCATATCGCCGATCGCGATGGTGATTTGGTAGTGCTCGGGGTGTGCCTTGTCAAAGCTCGGTCTTTGGTTAGCCATGATGGGTCTCCTGAATTAACTGGCCTGATAGGTGCAGCAGGTGCGGTTGGACAGCCAGTTGGCGAAGCTCGCATAGTGCCGGACGAGGACAGCCCCGGTAATATGATTCTCCATGATGCTGCCGTCGCTGGTAACGGTACGGCCGGAGCAGTTGGAATCGGCGTATTCGTCGACATTGCCGAACATGTGGCCGGCCTCGTGGGCGGCCGCTTCGCCAATGGTGTTGACGTACCAATTGGTCATGTCTTCGCGCCCGGAGCCGGGATGCACGGTCACCGTATGGTGCTCGTTGCTGTTCACGAATTGCACATCCACGTTCACGGTGTACTGTTCGCAGGTGCAGGAGCCGTCGGTCATCCGCAAGGGAAACTGGCCGGACCAGGCGGCCTCGATGGCCGGTTCCCATATGGCCTGCCCTGCCGTAAGGTCGGCGGCACTGACCCCTTCGTCCGCGACCAGGCGGATGCGCAGGGTGATGTTGAGCCGGCAGTTCTCGGTGTCGAGCTCCGCTCGATAGGCGCTGGTCCAGCCGTAGATGCATTCGCTTTTGAGTTGCGAGAACTCCGTGGGTGCGAATAGCCGGCGCAGGCTACAGTAGAACAGGCACCAGCTATCGAGCACGAAGACCCAGGTTCGGCAGACCAGGGTGGTAACGATCACCCACAGGGTGCAGACCAAGGTGGTGACCAAGGTCCAAACCCGGCAGACGGTGGTCGAGACCCAAGTCCAGACATCGCAGACCGTTTTGGTCACCCACGACCAGGCTCGGCAGACCGTGGTGGTGACCCAGGTCCAGGCTAGGCAGAGCCAACGGAAGATGACGATCCAGTCCGAACACTCCTGGGTGCGTTCCGTTTCCCAGCGGTCGCAGGCGCGCTCCTGTTCGGTATGCGATTGGGTGCAGCGTTGTTCGCTCGTGGTTTCCCAGTCGTCGCAGCGCCGGGTCTGCTCGGTGCGCCAGTTGCGGCACTCGCGCCGTTGCTGGGCCTCCCATTCCAGGCAGCGCCTTCTAGCCCCGCCAGCGGTGTCTTTACAGGCCATGGTTTACCTCCCTTGTGTTCATTGTCATGAAGACCGGGACTGACCGCATCGGCACGGCCGCTTGCGCGCGATCGGGCCGATGGAATCGCTCCCTTCCCGTGCCCAGTCGGTCTGGGTTCTATGCCGTTTGCCGGCCTATGCGAATATCGGGTGTTGCCAAATGGGAGTGGAGCCGTGGTTACTGGCTGGCATCGTTGGCGCGGGGCCAAAAATCGGTGACGGTCTCCCAACTCGTTGCGGCTTCATCGAGGGGCGGCCGCAATCTGCTGCTTTTATAACCGTTTGGGATAGCTGCCGGTAATGGAAGGGATCAATCCGGCAGGGCGACCTTGCCGTCCTTGCTGAACTGGTAGTCCTTGAAGATGTGCTCGGCCGTGAGCAGCTGGTAGCTGCCGTCGGCCAGTTGGCGCGTGGTGTCCTTCAGCCGATAAGTGTAGTGGCCGCAGGTCCAGCAGTCGAAGTTGCGCATGTGGGTTCACAGGCAGGTCTTGTCGTAGACGTGCAGGTCTTTCACGCCCGGGTGCGCCGCCACCTCGCGGTAGTAGGCGTCGATGTAGGCGCAATGGCCGTTGGCGTCGAGCAGGTAGCCGAAGGCCTCGCAGTTCGGCCGGATGCCCGAGCCGATGGCCGGGCAGTGCTTGAGCATGCGCATCGGATAGCCGGTCGGCGAAATTCCATTGACCTCGATGTCTTCTTCGTTGGCCGTGAAATACTGTTGCTGCACGTCCTCGGGCAGTCCGCATTCGCGGGCAACGGTGAAGCGGGTCGCCACCTGAACCGCCGCCGCACCGTGCTCGAGAAAGCCGGTCGCGTCGCTGCCGGTGAAGATGCCGCCGGCCGGGATGATCGGGATATCGAGTTGTTCTTGTTTCAAGTAGGCGCCGATCTCGGCGGTGATGGTGGCGAGGTCGTACTTCCACCAATCGTCCAGGCCGAAGCCCAGGTGACCGCCGGCCAGCGGGCCTTCGACCACGACGTAATCGGGCAGGCGGTTCAAGCGCGCGTTTTTGCGCAGGAACAATTGCAGCGCGCGGAGCGAGGACACGATGATGCCGAGCTTGGCGTCGCGAAAGCGCGGGTGATGCTCGATCAGCGCGAACGAACCCAGGTGCAGGCCGGCCGCCAAGGTGATGCCGTCGATGCCGGCATCCAGCGCCGCCTCCAGGCGGACCTTCAAGGTCTCGCGCGGGGCGTTCATGGTCAGCTTTTCCATGCAGTTGATGAAGACCATGCCTTCGCCGCGTTTGGCCTCCATGGTCTTGCCGACGTGCATGCGGGTCGCTTCCTCGACCTGGCCGAGGCTGAACTTGATCTCGGACTTGTCGATGTTGGCGACGTTGTACTTGTATTGCTTCTGCTTTTCCTTGACGAAACCGGTCTTGAACCGGCGGTCCGATACGGTCGGTACCATCGCGTCGGAGATATGGCCGACGCCGCCCAGGCGGGCGGCCTCCAGGGCCAGTTCGGCCGTGGAGATGTCCACGCCCATGCCGCCGATCATGATCGGCACCAGTTCTCGCCGGCCGAAGCGCAAGCGGAAGTCATCCACGCATTTCATCAAATCGTTCCAGAACAGTGGGTTCGGTCACGGCCTGCCGGGCCGGCCGTAAAAAAACCGACATCATACAGGACGGCGAGCCCTCGCACCGGACGGTGCGTGGGGTCCGTCAGCCGGGTTTGCCGTCGGCCCGTGGCCGCCAGTAGAGCGGGGCATAGCGCCAGGCCCAGCCGCCGAAGGCCGCGAGCCAGATCGCGGCGGCGAGCGAGGCCAGGCGATAGGGCGCGATGCCGGGCAGCAAGTCGGGCAGCAAGCGCACGAGCGCGGCGAGCTGCAATAGCCAGAATAGCAGCCAGGTCAGGCCATCGGCCTCCAGCTTGTGGCCCGAGTGGCCCAGGCTCACGCGCGAGGCCATCGCGATCAGCATCGCGCCGAAAAAGCCGATGCCCAGCGCATGCAAGGGCGCGT
>JACRPB010000279.1:1811-3071 GCA_016214175.1 Rhodocyclales bacterium | reverse complement strand
GGAAAATCAGTTCGCCTTCGCGGCCCGCGTCGCAGGCGTTCACCAGGCCGGACACGTCCTTGCGCTTCATCAGCCGCGTCAGCAGGCGCAGGCGCTCGGCGGTCTTCTCGATCGGGTTGAGCGCGAAGTGCGGCGGGATCATCGGCAGGTGGGTGAAGGTCCATTTGCCGCGCTTGACGTCGTATTCCTCGGGCACCGTCAGTTCGAGCAGGTGGCCGATCGCCGACGAGGGCACGTAGTCGTCGCTCTCGAAGTAGTCGCCCTGGCGCGTGAAGCCGCCCAGGGCCTTGGCGATGTCCTGGGCAACGGAGGGTTTCTCGGCGATGATGAGCTGTTTGGTCATGGTCGGGCCACGGTTATAAGCGCGGCATCATAAGCGCCCCCGCCGCCGGATTGCAAGTCGGGATTAATGGACGCGCTGATAAAGGCCGCCCGGCAACTGGGCGACGCCGCCGTCGAGCTCGAGGACCAGCAGTCGCGCCAGGAGAACGTCGGCGGGCAGCCGGCTGCGGTGGGCGAGGGTGTCGAGGTCGCAAGGCTCGGCGCCGAGCGCGTCGAGGACGGCGTCTGCGCCGGCCGCGGCGGGACGGCAAGCGACCGGCGCCGCAGCGCTGCCCCAGCCGAGTTCTTCGAGGATGTCCTGTGCCGACTCGGCGAGCTTGGCGCCTTGCTTGATCAGCTTGTGGCAGCCTTTGGCCAGCGGCGAATGAATCGAGCCGGGAATGGCGAAGACCTCGCGGCCGGCTTCGGCGGCGAGCCGGGCGGGGATCAGGGAGCCGCTCTGCTCGGCCGCCTCGACGACCAGGCAGCCGCGCGCGAGCCCGGCGATGAGGCGATTGCGGCGCGGGAAATTGCCCGTCAGCGGCGGCGTGCCGATAGGGAATTCGCTGACGATCGCGCCCTGCTCGGCGATGCGGCGGGCGAGCCCGGCATTGCGGGCCGGATAGATGCGGTCGGGGCCGGTGCCGATTACGGCGACGGTGGCGCCGGCGCCGTCGAGGGCGCCGCGGTGGGCGGCAGCGTCGATGCCGAGGGCGAGACCGCTGACGATGGTCAGTCCGGCGGCGGACAGCGCAGTGGCGAAGGCCTCGGCATTCGCCACGCCCTGGTGCGTGGCGTTGCGGCTGCCGACGACGGCCAACGCCGCGCGGTTCAGGAGCTCGCTACGGCCCTTGACGTAGAGCAGTACCGGCGGGTCGTCGGTGGTGAGCAGGGCCTGCGGATAGTCGGGATCGGCGAGGGTGAGGATGCGGTTGCCCG
>JACRPB010000279.1:0-1745 GCA_016214175.1 Rhodocyclales bacterium | reverse complement strand
CGACGGCGTTGCGCAACTCGGCGCGGCTGGCGGCGAAGATGTTGCCCGGCAGGCCGAAGCGACCGAGCAGCCGGCGCTGCGTTTCGCCGCCGATGCCCGGAATCAGCGTCAGGCGGACCCAGGCGGCGAGGTCGGGATCGGACACGCCGGCAATGCCGCCTAGGGGTTGCGGACGACGTCCCCTTCGACGATCGGGCGCGGCGCCGTCATGATCAGTCCGTAGGCGACGCGGTCGAAGACGCGGAACACGAACAGCAGGCCGTTGCGCTCGTCCGGCAGCCGATGGATCTCCTTGCGGTCGTCGACCAGCACGCCGACGTTGGCGCCGGCATGATAGGTGGCGAGGACATGGCCGACTTCGAGGCCGTCGCGCTTGCCGCGGGACAGGGAAACGATGGAGAACTTGCCGCCTTCGCCGATGCCGCCGTAGATCTTGATGATGCGCCCGACCACCGGCTGGCTCGGCGGATGCGGCACGTAGCTGATGATGTCGGCGCGCGGCGCCGGCAGCAGGTAGTCGTTGGTGCCGCCTTCCTGCTTGGTCGACGTGATCTAGAACGTCGCCGGCTCGCCGGCCCGCGTCAGGCGCGCTGTGCCGACGAAGGCCGCTTCGTAGCCGAGCACTTGCGCCGGCGCGTCGGCATCGGGTCGGTCCGGATCGAGCAGCGGCTTGCCGGCGCGAAAGATGTTCCAGACCTGCGCCGCGTCCTTGACCTTGGTCGCATAGGCGATGTCGCCGGGGCCGATGCTGATCCGGCTGCCCTGAAAGGCGACGATGCGCGCCGCGTCCTCCAGCGCGCCGACTTCGAGCACCAGCGGCTGCGACA
Organism: Rhodocyclales bacterium; assembly: GCA_016214175.1. Classification (GTDB taxonomy): domain Bacteria; phylum Pseudomonadota; class Gammaproteobacteria; order Burkholderiales; family Rhodocyclaceae; genus Nitricoxidireducens. Next base: position 918 of record JACRPB010000279.1, on the reverse strand, counting down.
GGAAAGGCGCGATGACGCTCTGCGGAATCGCCGGAATCGCCTGCTTCTGGTCGTCTACATAGATGCGCGGCTCGGCCTTGACCAGCTTGCCGAGCTTGAGCTGCGGCGGTTCCGTGCTGCGGTCGAGGACGACCACCTGGCCCGGATAGATGCGATGGGGGTTCTTGATGTCCTCGTTGTTGAGGCGCCAGATTTCCGGCCAGCGGAACGGATCCTTGAGAAAGGTTGCGGCAATGCCCCACAGCGTATCGCCGCGGACGACGATGTGCCGGTCCGGCGCATCGGGCGCGAGTTCGAGGGGGGCGGTGCTCTGGGCGAAGGCCCAGCTTGAAACACAAATTAGCAGCGCAGATATAATGCGGCGCATAGGTTGATCTCCCGGCTGATCGGTGGATTCTGCCCCTAAATCCTTCTAGCATCAATCGCTATACGTTCGCTTTCATGGCACTTTTACCCATACTGCGCTATCCCGATCCGCGCCTGCACAAGAAGGCGGTTCCGGTCCGCGTCGTTGACGCCAGCATCCGCAAGCTCGCCGCCGACATGGCGGAGACCATGTACGCCGCGCCCGGCGTCGGCCTCGCCGCCACCCAGGTCGACGTGCACAAGCGGGTGATCGTCATCGACGCCTCCGAGGACAAGAAGAACCTGCGCGTCTTCATCGATCCGGAAATCCTCTGGCGCGAAGGCGAATGCGAGGGCGAGGAAGGCTGCCTGTCGGTGCCCGGCGTCTACGAAACCGTCAAGCGCGCGGCCAAGGTGCGGGTGCGCGCGCTGGGGCTAGACGGCGCTCCGTTCGAACTCGAAGCCGAGGGCCTGCTGGCGGTGTGCATCCAGCACGAAATCGACCACCTCGACGGCAAGGTGTTCGTCGAATATCTCTCGCGCCTGAAGCAGAGCCGCATCAAGGCAAAATTG
>JACRPB010000278.1 GCA_016214175.1 Rhodocyclales bacterium | reverse complement strand
CGCGCGCCGCCGGCGTCAGCCCGTCGTCCGCGCCGTCGTCCTGCCCGACGCCGGCCTCGTAGTTCGCCACGAACAGCGACGCCCAGGCGGCGAAATCCTCATCCGACGGCAACTCATCTGACGGCATAATCTGCAACCCACTCCACGATCCCGAATCCCTACGCTTCCATCTTAGCCCAATTCGCCTGCCATTCCGGCCTTCAGCCGGCGCCCTTTCCCACATGCACTTGCTCGTCGACATCTCGGCCCACGGCCTCGGCCATCTGGCGCAAACCGCGCCGGTCGTCGCCGCCCTCAAGGCCCGCCTGCCGGGCTTGCGCCTGACCCTGCGCAGCGCCCTGGCGCGCCAGCAGTTGGCGCGCCGCATCGACGCCGAATTCGCGCACGTCGCCGCGGCACGCGACTTCGGCTTCGTCATGCACAACGCCGTCGACGTCGATCTCGCCGCCAGCGCCAACGCCTATCGCGCGTTTCATTGCGACTGGCCGCAGCGCGTCGCCGCCGAAGCCGCGTGGCTGAACGCAAACGGAATCGACGCGGTCCTGACCAACGTCGCCTACCTGCCGCTCGCCGCCGCGGCCGCCGCCGGCCTGCCCGCGGCCTGCCTGTGCTCGCTCAACTGGGCCGATCTGTTTCGCCATTACTTCCCGGCAGAGGATTGGGCCGCAGAAATTCACGCCCAGATGACGGCCGCCTATCGCGACGCCGATTGCTTCCTGCGCGTCACGCCCGGCCTGCCGATGACTCAGTTCGAGCGCCGCCGCGACATCGCTCCGATCGCCCGCCGCGTTCGCCGCGATCGCGCCGCGCTGGCGCGGCAACTGGGCCTCGATGCCGGCCGCCGCTGGGTGCTGCTGGCGATGGGCGGCATGGAGTTCCGCCTGCCGGTGGCAAGCTGGCCGCAGACGCCGGGCCTGACCTGGCTCGTGCCCGCCGCCTGGCAGGTGCAGCGCGACGACGTATGCAGTTTCGATGCGCCCGGCGTCGACTTCGGCGACGTTCTTGCCAGCGCCGACGCCGTGGTCACCAAACCCGGCTACGGCACTTTCGTCGAAGCCGCCTGCGCCGGCGTGCCCATCCTCTACCTGGAGCGCGGCGACTGGCTGGAAACGACCCATTTCGCGGCCTGGCTCGCCGTGCACGCCCGCAGTTGCGAACTGCCGCGCCAACGCCTGCTGCGCGGAGAATTCGTGGACGCCATGACACAATTGTGGAACGCCCCGGCGCCCGCCCTCCCTTCCGCCGGCGGGGCCGACGAGGCGGCGGCCGTGCTGCAAGCCGTCTTCGCGCGCACGCGGCAGGCGGATTTTCAGGAGCGATAAGTGGCCACCGTAACGGCAAGCGTCGCCATCGACATGGCGCTGATGGGAACGACCTACGCGGCGACTCCCGACAATGTCCTCGAAGCGGGGGCGACGACCATCCGTCTGCGGGCACCCAACGGCAACATCCAGACCTATACCGGGTCGTTCGCCTACACCGTCGTCGGCGCCTACAGCTACCTGGACTGGCCGGCGAGCACGCTAACCGGGCTCGCCGAGGCCGGCAGCGGCGGATCGCCGCAATGGGCGGCCAGCAACTTTTCCGTCAGCGGCACCACCTACCAGGCCTATGTCAATCAAGCCGACGTGCTCGGCCTGACCACGCATGTGCTCCAGTACGCCGATGTCATCGAGGGCAGCAGCTACGGCGACAAGCTCTACGGCTACGCCGGCGACGACACGCTCAGCGGCGGCGGCGGCGACGATCTGCTCGACGGCGGCGCCGGCACCGACGTCGCGGTCTTCAGCGGCAACCGCAGCCAGTACGCGCTAAGCGCCACCGCGAGCGGCTGGACGCTAAGCGGCGGCGAGGGCAGCGATACGCTCGCCGGCATCGAATCCGCGCGCTTCGCCGACCAGACAATTTCGCTCGGCAACTACGCCCCGACCGGCAGCGTCGCCATCGGTGGCAACGTGGCCTCGGGCCAGGTCCTGACGGCCACCAATACCCTGACCGATTTCAACGGGCTCGGCAGCGTCGGCTACCAGTGGCAGATGTCCGCCGACGGCCTCGTCTGGTACGACATCGCCGGGGCGACGGGCAGCGCATTGGCCCTGCCGGCGGGAGCCGTCGGGCTGCGTCTGCGGGTGGTCGGCAGCTACACCGATCTCCACGGCAACGCCGAGTCCGTCGTCAGCGCCGCCACGGCCGCGGTGGCGGACGGCACGCCGCCGCCGGCGCCCAAGCTCGTCACCGGCGCCGGCTTCAATTTCGTCGTCGATCCCCAGGTGACGATGCAGACCAGCCTGGGCACGGTGGTCCTCGAACTCGATCCCGAGCGGGCGCCGGTCACCGTGGCCAACATGCTGGCCTACGTCGATGCCGGCTACTACGACGGCACCCTATTCCACCGCGTCATCCCCGGCTTCATGGTCCAGGGCGGCGGGCTCACGAGCGGGCTGGCGGCGAAGACGCCCACCTACGCGCCCATCGTGCTGGAATCGAACAACGGGCTTTCCAACCTGCGCGGCACCATTGCCATGGCGCGCACCAACGCGGCCGACTCGGCGACGACGCAGTTCTTCATCAACCACGTCGACAACGGCTTCCTCGACTACGCCAGCGCGGCGTCGCCGGGGTACGCCGTGTTCGGCCGCGTCGTGTCGGGCCTGACGGCGGTCGACGCCATCGCCCAGGTGGCAACCGCCACCGTCGCGCCCTACGCCAACGTGCCGGTGAGCGAAGTCGCCATCGCCACGCTGCGGCAGACGCTGGCCGGCAGCGCCTACAGCCATGCCGCGACGCTGACGGTCGCGGGGCTGGAGACCGGCGCCCAGTGGTCCTACAGCCTCGACGGCGGAACCACCTGGAACGCCGGCAGCGGCAGCAGTTTTGTCGTGCCCGTGGGCAGCTATGCCGCGGCGGCCATCCAGGTGCGCCAGACCGATGCCGCCGGCAACCCGAGCGCCGCCCCCGGCAAGCTCGGCAGCGCCCTGGTGGTCGAGACCACGGCGCCGAGCGTCGCCAGCTTCAGCCCTGCCGACGGCGCCGACGCCGTCGCGCCGGCGAGCAACATCGTCGTCGGCTTCAGCGAAGCCATCGCGCGCGGCAGCGGCAGCATCGTCCTCAAGACGGCCGCCGGCGCCGTCGTCGAAAGCTTCGACGCTGCCGCCAGCGCGCGCCTGAGCCTTGCCGGCGCCGTGCTCACCATCGACCCGACGGCCGACCTCGCGCCCGACACCCTCTACAAGGTCGAGCTGGCGGGGCCTCGGCACCCTCACCTGGCAATGGCAGAGCAGCGCCGACGGCAGCGTCTGGAGCGACATCGCCGGCGCCACCGACATCACGCTCGCCCTGGGCACGGAGCGCATCGGCCAGCAGTTGCGCATCGCCGGCAGCTACCGCGACGGCTACGGCACCCAGGAAGTCGTCCATTCCGCAGCGATAGACGTCTTCGCCGCCGTGCCGCCGCGCAGCGCCAGCTTTCTCGCCTATGCCTGGAAGTCTCACGCCGTGCTCGACGGCGTCGCCATCGCCACCGACGCCGGTAGCCAGACGACCGCCGGCGACGGCAGCGCCAGCATCGCCGGCCTGACCGGCACCCGCCTGAACCTCACCGCCAGCCGCCCGATCCCGGCCGCGGAAGCCGACGCCAGCGCCCAGGCCGTCAATCTCCAGGACGCCATCGCCGTCCTCAAGATGATCGTCGGCCTCGACGTCAACGGCGCCGACAAGCCGCTCTCGCCCTATCAGACGCATGCCGCGGACTTCGACGGCAGCGGCGCGGTGCAGCTCACCGACGCCATCGGCATACTCAAGCACGTGGTCGGACTGGTGGCGCCGGCCCCGCAGTGGCTGTTCTTCAACGAAGACGAGGCCGCGCCGGGCGGCGCCGGACTCAGCGCCGATCTCAGCGCCGCGACGACGCAAGTGCATGCCGGCCTCGTCGGCGTACTGCGCGGCGACGTCGACGGCAGCTATGCCGGCCTGCCGCAAGCGATCGACCTCGACCTCGCCCGGCCCGGCTATTTCCAGCACCTCGCCGCGCTGCACGGCCTGGATGCGGCGCAGTTCGGGGTTTACGCGGCGTGACCTAGCCCGCACCGCCAGCACCGCCTGCACCAGTTCCGCCACCGAGCGCACGCCCATTTTCTCCATGACGCGGGAACGATGGACCTCGACGGTCTTCGGGCTGATGGCGAGCCGGTCGGCGAGGAGCGCTTGCGCGAAATCGTCGGCCGCGCCCTCGGTCGGGGAACGCCACGCGATTTGTCGACTCCACCGCTCATCATCGACAAGAAATGCGGAGGCAACATGCACCTTGAAGGCTCCTACCATTGCGGCGCGATCAAGTTCAGCCTCGACGCGCCCTCGCCCGTCCCTTTCCTGCACTGCCACTTGGGCGGCGATTTCACGACCCTGCGCGTGCGCGGGGAAAAGCACCTCGGCGTCTACCAGGCCGTGCTCCGCGAGCCCGGCAAGCGCCCGCGACGCTCGCCGGCCAAGCGGCACTTCTGCCTGAACTGCGGCAGTCCGCTCTGGCTGTGGGATCCGCGCTGGCCGGATCTGGTGCATCCGCACGCCTCGGCCATCGATACGCCCCTGCCGAAACCGCCGGAGATCGTCGACGCCGGGCTCGACTATGCGGCGCCCTGGGTCGAGTTGCCACGTCAGGGTCACGTGCATTACGGCCAGTGGCCGGCCGAGTCGCTCGCGGACTGGCACAAGCGCCACGGGCTGTGGTGGTAGCGAGCGCCGGGCATTCATCTTCGGTTCAGCCGGGCCGCCGCAGAATGGCGCGGCTTCAGCCAGGCACATGGCCTGGAGACGCACCACCCTGGGAGAGTCAATGAACTGTTCGAATCTGATTGCCGGACGGAAATGGCCGATCGTCTTCCCGTTGCTGTTGGCGCTGGTCATGAGCGCATGCGTGCTGGCGCTGGTCGACATGACGAACGGCGACGCGCTTGCCCACACCATGGAGTCGCGCTTTCCCGACCTGAGGATCGCCGGCGACATCGTCAAGCGTTCGTCGGAAAGCGACCGGCTGGTGAGAGATGCCCTGCTGGCGGGAACGGCAGACGAAGTCGCGGCGAACATCCGGCACGTCATGCTGCTGCACAAGCTCAACCGCGACGCCGGCGAAAAAATCCGCAGCGACTTGACGGCGGGCGGCACCGAGGAGATCGCCTTGCTGGACGTCATGCAAGCGCAGCAAGCGGCGCTGGCACGCAAGTACGAGCCGCTGTTTGCGCTATTGCACAAGCCGGACGCGGCGGCGGCGAAGGCCTATTTCAACGCCGAATACCTGCCTGCTCAAAAGGCCTGCGCAACGGCACAGAAGGCCTTCGCCGCCTACCGGGAAGGCCTGATGAGCGAGGCCAGACAGGAGACCGCGGCCGAGTTTCGAACCGTGCGGGCGTTCCTGATCACCCTGGCGCTGCTGATCGCCGTTGCGGGAACCGGTGCCGCGCTTGCGATGTCCGGCACACTCGGCGCGCGCGACTGCCGGGCTTGAGTTCCGGGCGCCGACGCCCGACGAGCGGCGGGCGCCGTTGAACCAACGTCGGCAGGATTTGCCCAACTCGACAGCGGCGGCCGGTTCGGTGGCCTGCAATATCGGCCGCGAACCTGTTACCTTTGCAAGTTCGAAACCCGTTAGGCTTTCAGCGTGCGCCAGCCCTTCCATTCTTTCGAACGCCTGTCCCAACTCGACCCGACCGGCGAGACCGATCTGCAGGATCCGATCGCGGTGGAACAGAGCTTGCGCGCGATTTTCGACCGGCACTACGGCGGCCGCTACGACGACGCTCTGCTGCGCGCCGCTTGCGCCGACGCCGCACGCGCCTACCGCGGAGAGTATCCCGGCCTGCTGCGCTGCGATACGCTCTACCACGATCTGCGCCACGCGCTCGAAACCGCGCTGACCGTGACGCGCCTGCTCGACGGCTACGCGCGCGACGAGTCTGCCGACGCGGCTGCGGCGATCGACGCCGATCACGCGCTGCTCGTCATCCTGCTGGCGCTTTTTCACGACATCGGCCTGCTGCGGCGCGATGCGGAGGCGCATCTGTGGGGACCGGCGCTGACGCCTATCCACGAAGAGCGTGGCGTCGAGTTCATGCGCGCCTATCTGGCCGACACCTCGCTCGCCGCACTCATCGACGAAACCAAGCTGATCATGGCGACCAAGCCCGTGTATGTGCTGCCCGCCGACTGGTCGCCGGCGGAACGGCTGCTTGCCAGCCTGCTCGCCACCGCCGATCTGGTCGGCCAGATTTCGGATCGCTGCTACCTGGAGAAATGCCGCGACTTCCTGTTTCTCGAATTCAGCGCCTTCGGCCTCGCGGGCAAGGCGGACAGCCCTTATCCGGACAGCAAGACCCTGCTGGAAAAAACGCCGCAGTTCTTCGACGGCTTTCTGCAAAAGCGGCTGGACGTCGATTTCCAGGGCGTGCGTCGCTACCTACGCGTGCACATGGGCGGTGCCGATCCGTGGCAGGACGCCATGCAGGGCAATCTCGACTACCTGAAGACGCTGATCCGGAACAACGAACTCGATCGACTGCGGCGACGGCCGAAGACCTACATCGGCGACCTGCCGTAAATACCGGGTCGAGCCACGCCGCCGCCCGGTCGCCGCGCCGGGCGAAAGCCGGTTCAGCGCGCGGCGATCAGGTACTCGGGGGAAGCGACGTTGTGCAGGCCCTGGGTACAGTTGAGTTCCCAGGCGGCGGGCTTGCTGCTGGCGACGCCATCGACGTAAACCACCCGCTGGCGGTCATAGGCGCTGGCATCCGTCCGCGACCGGAACTCAAGACAAACCACGCTGCCGTCGGCATTCGCGAGCAGTTGTTCCCATTGGGTCGTCTCCGGATGCGGCAGGCGGGCGAGGATGGATCGCGTCCAGGTGACGACCATGCCCAAGGCGGTGCGGCTGGACTTGCTGGCGTCGCTGACGGCGATGTCGTCGCGCCGGCCTTGCTGGGCCGCCGCGACCTGATGGGGCTGGGCGCAACCGGCCAGCAAACACGCCGCAGCGGCGCCAAGGGCGAAGCAGCGGATGAAAGATGAGAGCGAAAGTACGGCTTGCCGACGCGTTGTCGCAGCGCGCCCCTTATCAAGGATGAGCATGGCGGCCTCCTGAAAAAAGTAGCTGGTTCATGGCTAGATCACCCGATGCGCATCGGATGCCAGGGACTCGCGGTCGCGCAGGCGTCGTCTGAGCCCCGCTCGCAGTCCATTGCCGAATCCTACTGCGTCGCCGAAACATGTCGAATGAATTGTACAAATCCGCGTGCGGCGCTCGGATTTCCTGATGTGCCACTTGAGCGACGACAACTTTTCGCGAGTCGAATCAGGGTGCAGGAAGTGCCGCGCTTTGCGCTGCGATAACGCTTTCGCCATAAATCGGCACGAAAGTATTTTTTATCCGGTCGCGAACGGGAGCGCCCGGAACGCCGACATTTCGCCTCAAATGATCAGATAGCGGTTCGCTTCGCGGCTTTCTTCCTGCGCACGCATGGCGTCCTCGCGGGCGATGCGGGCGAGCATGACGATCCAGCGGCGGCGGTCGCGGCCGACGAGTTCGGGGAAGTTCAGCATCTGCACGTCGGGATCGTCGGGCGACGGCTTGGAGAGCACGCCGAGGCGATCGACGGCGACCGCCGTGGACACCAAATGCAGGCGCGGGGCCGGGTCGGCCAGCCAGGCCGCCAGCGCTTCCAGCACATGCGCCGGTTCCAGCGACGACGCCATTGCCCGCAGGCCGGCCTCCAGCTCGAAGCGGCGATGGGCGTGGGCATCGGCTTCGACGACGGCCTGGGCCGCGAGGCTGCGGGCAAAGGCGCGCTCCTGTTCCCAGGCCGTGTGCATGTCGGTCTTTTCGCGGCGCAAGGCGTCCAGATGCACGGCGAAGCTGGCGGCCAGGCTCTCGAAGGAGGACGTGCGCAGGCCGCCGCGCGTGGCGGCGGGATCGGTGGCGAGTTCGCGCAGCGTGTGGTCGGCGAAGTAAAGCAGACGCTGCGGCACGCCTTCGCTGATCAGGTTGCCCTGTTGGGCCAGGCCCAGCACGGTCTTTTCCTTGCGGCGCATGCCGATGAGGGCGAAGAAATCGTCGGCGGCCAGATTCCGCGGGTCGGCGACGAACTTGCGCACCTCGCGGCTGGTGCCGAGCATGCGGCCGATGTCTTCGGGCGCGGCGAAAAAGGCATGCACCAGCGGATCCTTGCCGAAGGCGCGGATGCCGATGTCGATGGGACCGGGAATCTCCTGCACCAGGCCGTCGCAATAGTCGAGGGCATGGCGCACCGCCGGCGCCAGCTTGCGCTTGTACCCGGAAACGATGCGCAGGCGCGGATCGACGCGATCGATCGCCTGCTCGATGGCCTGTTCCGTCGCCGCATCGGGTTGCGGCGGACGCAGCCAGCCCGAGAGATTCGTCAGTATGCCCATGGGTCGGGTAGCTTAATCTATCGGCACTTGGCGATGTTTGCTTCCTTCAGATTCGCTTAAGCTTGGGCCAATATAGTGGCAGTCATGCCATCTCGCCCAGAGACCCAGACATGAGCCGCGACGCCGATACCTACCTATACGTTGTCCAGGACGCTACGCTTGCCGCCGGCCGCGAGCGCGACGACGATAGCGCCCGCCTCCGCCCGCTACGGGACGACGAGCGCTGGTCCTTCGATGGCGATGGGTCCTACTTCCAGGCGTTCGCATCCTTGGCTGCGGATGCCACCGGCTCGGGCTTCGAACTCGCTGCGCCCCGAGCATTCGGCAATCGGAATGCGGCGCTAGCCCAGGACGACGTCGCTTCGTCTTGGGACGATGGCAGCGGCGACGATGACTCCAGTGGCGAAGACGACTACGACGGCGAAGACGATTCCGACGGCGAGGACGACTACGACGGCGAAGACGACTACGACGGCGAAGACGACTACGACGGCGAGGACGACTACGACGGCGAGGACGACTACGGCGGCGAGGACGACTACGACGGCGAAGACGACTACGACGGCGAAGATGATTACGACGGCGAAGACGGTGATTTCGACGGCGAAGACGACGACTTCAGCGGCGAAGGCAGCTTCTTCGGCGATGACGAAGCCGGCGACTCTGCCGACGACATCGACGACTCAGGCAGTTCCGATGGCGGTAGCGGCGGCGACGAGAATGCCGGATTCGGCGACGATGCTCTTGCCGGCACCCAGTGGCAGAACGACGCCGCCGAGGCATCCGCTGCCGGTTTGCAGCGCGCCATCGACGCCGGCCAAGCGACCTTTGCGGCGGCGGCGATACCGACCGGCGGCCAGCCGAGTACCAGTCCGGGACTCGATATCAACGATGCGATCTCGATTCTGAAAGTCGTCGTGGGGCTGGACGCCATCGGCGGCGCAAGGCTCTCGGCTTACCAGTACTACGCCGCCGACTATGATGGCGACGGCGCCATCAATGTCATCGACGCCATCGGCGTGCTGAAGCAAATCGTCGGCCTGGAGGCCCTGGCGCCCCGATTCGACGACTTGGACGAAACCTACTTGCAGAATCTGCCGGCCGACGTCGACACCAGCACGATCGTCTTGAATGCGTCTGCCCAAGCCAGGACCTTCCGGGTTTTGCGCGGCGATGCGGACGGCAGTTGCGATGACTTCCATGGCGGCGGCGCCGGCTCCGGCCACGTCGACCACGGCGACGCGACCGACTCCACGTTCGGCATAGACAGTACCCAGTACGGCGTGTATTGAGGGCCCGCCGGCCACGCGGCCGGCGCCGCGTCGCAACGGCCGAGCAGCGGCAGCCTGGGCAACGCCCCGCTTGCCGCTTACCGAAAGTTTACGAAAGCCGCAGTCGCGGCGGTATACTTCCGGCGAGTCAAAACCCAATAACCAATTGTTTTTAATAGATAAAGCTACCACATTATGGCTCAATACGTCATGAGCATGCTCCGCGTGAGCAAAATCGTTCCCCCGAAGCGCCAGATCATCAAGAACATTTCGCTTTCCTTCTTCCCCGGCGCCAAGATCGGCCTCCTGGGCTTGAACGGCTCGGGCAAGTCCACGGTGCTGCGGATCATGGCCGGCGCCGACAAGGACTACGACGGCGAAGTGCAGTGGGAGACCGGCATCAAGATAGGCTACCTGCCGCAGGAGCCGCAGCTCGATCCCGCAAAGACGGTCAAGGACGAGGTCGAATCGGGCTTGGGCGAGATCGCCGAGGCGCAGCAGAAGCTCGACGCCGTCTATGCCGCCTACGCCGACC
>JACRPB010000277.1 GCA_016214175.1 Rhodocyclales bacterium | reverse complement strand
CTCGGCCCCACGGGCGTGGGCAAGACCGAGCTGTGCAAGGCGCTGGCCGAGTTCATGTTCGACAGCGAGGATCACCTGATCCGCATCGACATGAGCGAGTTCATGGAGAAGCATTCGGTCGCGCGCCTGATCGGCGCGCCGCCCGGCTACGTCGGCTACGAGGAGGGCGGCTACCTGACCGAACTGGTGCGGCGCAAGCCCTACAGCGTGATCCTGTTCGACGAGGTCGAGAAGGCGCATCCGGACGTGTTCAACGTGCTGCTGCAAGTGCTCGACGACGGCCGCATGACCGACGGCCAGGGCCGCACCGTGGACTTCAAGAACACCGTGATCGTGATGACTTCCAACCTTGGCAGCCAGATGATCCAGCAGATGAGCGGCGACGACTACCAGGTGATCAAGCTGGCGGTGATGGGCGAGGTCAAGACCCACTTCCGGCCCGAGTTCGTGAACCGCATCGACGAAATCGTCGTCTTCCATGCCCTTGACGAGAAGCACATCGCCTCGATCGCGCGCATCCAGCTCGGCTATCTCGAAAAGCGGCTGGCGCGGCTGGAGATGACGCTCAAGGTCGACGATCTGGCGTTGGCGGAGTTGGCGGAGGCCGGCTTCGATCCGGTGTTCGGGGCGCGGCCCTTGAAGCGGGCGATCCAGGAGCGCATCGAGAACCCGCTGGCGAAGGCGATCCTGGAAGGGCAGTTCGCGGCGAAGGATGCGATCGCGGTGACGGCGGCGAAGGGGCACATCGCGTTCGCCAAGGCCTCGGCACCGGCGGCGTAAAACCGCACGCGACGGGGCCCGGTGCGATGCGGCGCAAGGCGCGGCGGCGCCGCGTCAGGCCGCGGCGGCCGGCGGTGAGCCCTTGTTCAGCGTGAAATAGAACGTCGCGCCGCGGTCGACCTCGCCTTCGCCCCAGACTTCGCCGCCATGCCGGACGACGATTTTCTTGACCGTCGCCAGGCCGACGCCGTTGCCGGGGAAATCGACTTCGCGGTGCAGTCGCTGGAAGGGCACGAACAGGTTGTTCGAATACGTCATGTCGAAGCCGGCGCCGTTGTCCTTGACGTAATACGCCACGCTGCCGTCGTCTTGCTTGCGGGTGCCGATGCTGATCTCCGCCGCGTCGCGCTTGCTGCTGTATTTCCAGGCGTTGCCGATCAGGTTTTCCAGCGCCGTGCGCAGCAGGCCGGCATCGCCCTGCGCCTGCATGCGGTCTTCGATCTGCCAGGCCACCTTGCGCTCGGGGTCGGTGGCGGCGAGCTGTTCGGCGATTTCCCTGGCGATATTGGTGAGGTCGACGCTTTGGCGCTTGAAGGTGGACTCGGAAACCTGGTACAGGCTCAGGGTGTCCTCGATCAGGGTGTCCATGCGCTCGGCAGCGGCGACGATGCGCGACGCGAGCCAGTTGCCTTCTTCGCCGAGGCGATCGGCGAAGTCTTCGCTCAGGATCTTGGCGTAGCCGCCCATGGCGCGTAGCGGCGTCTTCATGTCGTGCGAAAGCGTGTAGCTGAAGGAGCGGACTTCCCTGATCGCCATTTCGAGCGCCTGGGTCCTATCCTTGACCGTCTGGTCGAGCGTTGCGTTGATCTGTTGCAGCGCGCCGACGGCGATGGCCAGATCCTCGGTCGTCTTGTCCAGCGTCCAGTTCACGGCATCCAGCTCGTCCATGCCTTCGGGCATCGGTTGCGGCGCGCTTTCCACTTGCTGCCGCAGGGGGAGGATGCCGGGAATCTGATCTCTCACTTTGCGCGCCATGGATTCGAGGCGCAGCGTGATCAGCCGCCGGATCAGGTAGACCATGAACACGACGACCAGCAGGGTCTTCAGCGCGTTGCTGACGAGGATGGAAATGGCGCTGGCGATGACCTGCTGGTGAATGGCATCGAGGCTGGCGACGATTTCGAGCTGGCCGATTTCCGTCTCCTTGCCGCGATGGCTATGGCGCAGCGGATAGCTGCGCGTCACGGTGTTGACGGCATCGCGGTCGCCCGCACTCCACTGCTTGTCGGTATCGGTGGAAATGACGCTGACCCTGGCGACGTCGGGCAGCAGCACCAGGGCGTCGAGCGCGCGCTGGATCTGCTTCTCGTCGAAGTCCCAGACGCTGCCCTCGATGGTCGGGACATAGATGGCGATGCTGTCGAGCTGGCGGTCCATGGCATGGCGCAGTCCGCGATACTCGAGCGCGAGCTGGACGATGGAGACGCAAACCGTGATCAGCGAACTGAAAGCGACGACCAATACGATGAGGCGGCGGCCGATACGATGTTCGCGGCCGAATATCAGGGTCTTCAGCTTCATGCGGCAGGACTCACTGGCGCCATCCCATTTCGCGTTCCGCTTGCAGCGGATACTCGCCGAACAGGCCTTCGGCCCTCATCTGTCGCAGCGTGGCGGCCAGGCGCGGAGCGAGGGCCGCGTGCTTCTTGGCCAGATAGGGGTAGGTCGGCACCGAGGCGAAGCGCAGCGCCTTGCGCACCGTCGTCACGCCCTTGAATTCGGGGGCGCGGAGCGCTTCCGGCACGTAGGTCTCGATGTCGCAGTAGAGGTCGGTGCGTCCCGCAATCAGTTTCTTCACGCCCTGCTCGGTGCCGGTGACGTTCGACAGGCGCTCGGCGGGAATGTATTTCGCCAGCGTGTTTTCGCACATCAGGATGCCGCGCCGATATTCGACGATGTAATGACTCGTCGCCAGGTCTTCCAACCTTTGCAGGCGCAGGTTCGGATCGGCGCTGAACAGCGCAAAGCTGAAGTCCAGCACAGGTTCCTCGACGCGGACGAGATCGGGGTGGGCGTCGGCATAGGCATAGATGCGGGACACTTCGCCGTCTATCGCGCCCTCGCTCGCCAGGGCCGCGCGCCGCGCCAGGCTGTAGGTGGAAAGCTGGAACGGAATGCCCAGACGCTTGAAGGCTTCCGTATAGATCAGCGCAACCAGTTTGTAGGTATAGGTGTTCGGCTCGACGTCGACACCCATGTAGAAGGGCGTCGCTTCCTGCCCATGGCCATGCGCCGGCATGCCCGCCATCAGAACGCAAGCGGCCAGGACGTCGAGCCATCTGCGCCACCGCCGGCATCGATCGCGACGACGGCTCACGCTACTGCCTATTGCCGCCACCCGAGGTCCTTCTCCGCCTCCAGCCTGAAGGCTTCGATGAGGCCTTCGGCTTTCATCTGCTTCAGTGTGGCCGCGAGACGCGGCGCGAGGTCGGCGCGCTTCTTGTGGAGGTAGGGATAGGTCTGGAGATGGCCGATGTTGAAAGCCTTGCGGATGCCCGTGGCGTCCTTGAGCTCGGGCGACGCGAGCGCCTGCTTGACGACGCTTTCGAGTTCGCAATAGACGTCGGTACGCTTGGCGAGCAGTTTCTTCAGTCCCTGTTGCTCGCTCGTGACGTCGGAGAGTCGTTCGGGCGGCAGCAAGGACTTGAGCTTGTTTTCGCACAGCAGGATGCCGCGCCGGTATTCCGCCAGCAGGCCTGAGCCGGGCAGGTCTTCGATGCGATCGAGACGTAGCGTCGGGCTCGCGGTGAATAGCGCGAAATCGAAATCCATGACCGATTCCTCGACCCGGACCTGATTGGGATGCGCGGCGCCATAGCCATGGACGCGGGCGGCATCGCCGTCGATGGCGCCTTCGTCCACCAGCGCGGCACGGCGCGCCAGGGGAAAGAAGTTGGCTTCGAAGGGGATGCCGAGGCGCTTGAAGGCTTCGGTATAGATGCGCAGGCTCCAGTTGGTGCCGAAGACTTTCGCATTTTCGTCGAAGCCCATGACAAACGGCGCGGGGGAGGCCTGGGCCGTCTGGCTGTGGGCCGGCACGGCGCCGCACAGCAGGCCGGCGGCGAGGAGGCAAAGCCGCAGCAGCGCCTTTGGCTGCGGCGCCCCTTGAAGACGACGCAAGCACGGGGTTTGAGATGTCATGGTAAATGTTTCCGCCGGATGATGAATAGCCACACCGCAAAGTATAACTATCGGCATGTTACGACGGAATCGCCGTGGCGGGCTTTCGCGAGCGCAGGCATCGGCGTATCGCCCAGCACTTCGCTAGCCGGCGAGAAAACGCGGCGCCAGCGCGGCGACGATCGCGGCGACGCTGTCTTCCACGGTTATGCGCCCGGTATCGATGCGTAGTTCGGGCGCCTCCGGCGCCTCGTAGGGCGCGGAAACGCCCGTGAAGTCGGCAATCGCGCCGGTGCGCGCCTTCTTGTAAAGGCCTTTCGGGTCGCGCCGCTCGCAGACGCCGATGTCGGCGCACAGATGGGTTTCGATGAAGCGCGCCGTACCCACGATCTCCCTGGCCATGGCCCGGTCCTGGCGGTAGGGCGAGATGAAGGCCGCAACTACCATCAGGCCGGCGTCGTTGAAAAGGCGGGCCAGCTCGGCGATGCGCCGGATGTTCTCGGTGCGGTCCCGGTGCGAAAAGCCCAGGTCGCGATTGAGGCCGTGGCGCACGTTGTCGCCGTCCAGCACGTAGGCGGCCTGGCCCAGCGACAGCAACCGCCGCTCGACTGCGAAGGCGACGGTGGATTTCCCGGCGCCGGACAAGCCGGTGAGCCAGACGGTCGCCGGCTCCTGGCGCAGGAGCCGGAAGCGATCGACGGCGGCGACCTGGCTGCCGTGCCAGGCGATGTTCGCGCTGGCGGTGCCGCTCGCCGACGTATCCGGCTGCGATTCATGCGTGGGCAGCATCGGCGTTCCCTGAGGCGCTGGATGGATCGGTCTTCCCTTCGTAGGGAAGGGCGTAGGTCGTGCGGACGAACATCATGCGCGCATCGACCTCCTCGCGACTGGTGCCGAAGTCTTCCAGGGCGTAGCGATGGCCGCCGTGGGTTTTCTCGTTCTTTCCCATGGCCAGCCAGGCCGCCATGGCGCGCTCGGCCTGGGGGATGAGTTCCAGGCCGGCGAACGCGTAGATGCTGCGCATGACCTTGCGCCAGTCGTCGTTCATCGCCTCGTAGCGGACGTCCATTTGCTGCGCGGCCGGCACGTTTTCCCGCAGGCGCAAGCAGCGGCGCGCGGCCTGCTCGCAGAAATCCAGCCAGACGTCGCGGACCTGCGCGCGGCAGGGCGCGTCGGTGTGCTGGACGGTGTAGAACCACATCAGCGACAGCGTGGAGCCGACCGTCTTCAGCGGGTCGCGATGCGTGAACACCAGCTTGGCGTCGGGAAAGACCGCCAGCAGCACGTCGAGATCGAGCATGTGCTGGGGATTCTTGAGTATCCAGGGCTTGTCCTCGGGCTCGTTGCGCGTCCAGGCGATGAGCCGCATCAAGTCGGCCATGTAGCGATAGGCGGCGGTCTTGTCGGCCTGGAGGAACCAGCGGTAATAGCTCGGCACGTGGTAAAGGCCCAGGGGCGTGAAGCCGCAGAAGGCGTGGTTCAGCAGCAGCATTTCCTCTTCGGGCCAGTCGGCGCGCATCGGATGGGCGAGGTAGGCGCCGGGATAAATCTCGGCGCGGGCGGTGAGCATCCTGTCGACCTCGTCGTAGCGGTCGGCATGCCCGGCGTCCGGCTGCGTTCCGCGCGGCGCCGGATTGATGCCTTCCCAGGCCTTGAGGTGCCGCAGGCGCGGGTCGGCGGAGAGCATGCCGTGCAGGCGCGTCGTGCCGGAGCGGTGCGGGCCGACGATGACGATGGGGGGCGCGAGCCTGCGCCGACGGATTTCCGGATGGGCGGCGAAGCAGGCCTCGGCCCAGAGCCGGTTCTTGAGGGAGCGCACGCTGCGCGAGTGGGCGACGAAGCGGCCGAAGGGGTTGAGCTGTGCTTCCGTTTCGAGGGACGCGAGCAGCGTCTGCATGGCGGGCATGAAGCTGTCGTCACCGCGGAAATCGAGGCCGGTCTCCTGCCGCGCCTGAGTCAGCAGGGCGTCCGGCGACAGGTCGAGCCGGGCCTGCCCGGCCAGGCGCCGGTTGTAGTCGCGGACGTGCGGCGAGTGGTAGTGGGTGCTGGGCTGGGTGTCCATTATTTGCGCCATGGCCTTTCGGCGACGCCTTCGTAGGCGATCTTGTCGCAGGGGGTGGGAAACAGCGTACCTTCGGGCTTGTCGGCCGCTTCCAGCCAGCATGGCGGCATGCCGGCGAAGAACAGCGGCACGCGGAACAACTGGAATTCGCGCCGCGACAGCCCGAGGTCGGCGCCGAGCGGCGCGACCATGCCGGCGTAGTTCATGCGCAAGTTGGGCCGGCCGATGGCGGCGAGGGTCTTGCCGACTTCGAAGGCGAGCCGGAAATGCTTGCCCGAGCCGAAGCCTTGCTCCTCCGCCACTTGCGCCAGCCAAGCCAGCCGCTCGTCGTTGCGGTGGATGGGCCGGCCGTAGCCGTAGAGATAGCGGGACGCCACTTCGCGGCTGACGAACTCGCGCAGGTCGGCGCCGCCGGCGACGGCCGCGGCGGCGCGCGTGATGAAGTCGTAGGCGCGCAGGCCGGCGCCACCGCCGTAGATCGTCGCCTCGGAGACGGCGATCGCGGCGGCGAGTCCGAGCGTCGGCGAACTGCGGACGGTGCCGGCGAGGCCGGCGACGCGGTTGTTCCACAGGCGCGTGTCGGGATAGCTGGTGATGACCCAGATGGCGTGCAGCAGCTTGAGTTGCGGTGGCGTGAAATGGCGCCCGGTGACGCCATAGACGTAGAGCGCCAGCCAGTCGGAATCGCGCAGTTCGCGATGCAGGTCGCGGCCGCGGAAAACCGCGCGCTGTCCGGGCCAGAAGGCGCCCATGCGGGTGCGCAGGACGCCGGCGGCGGCGAGGGTTTGCGGTCCGTTCATGGCGTTTCCTCGGCGGCGGGATCGTCGGCGAGTTCGACGGGATAGAACGGGAAGCGCTTGTATCCCAGCTTTTCCTGTTCCAGGGCGTGCGCGGCCGCGCCCGGCAGCCGCAGCAGCAGGTAGAGCATTTCGCCTTCGGCCGGCGTGAAGCCCAGGTCCGACAGGGCTGCCGCGGCGACGCCTGAAAGCTCCAGCGGCAGGCCGAGGGCGGCTTCGAGATCCTGCCGGTGCTGCGCCAGCCAGCTCAGATAGGGCGTGGCGGCGATGGCGGCCAAAGTGGCCAGCAACTGGCGTACCGGCGTCGGCGTGGACACGCCGTGCGGATCGAAGCCGGGCGGACGTTCGCGCGGCGGCCAGACGTCGACCTCGGCGCGGGTGTCGCGGCGGACGTGGTCCGTCCAGGCGGCGACGTCGGTACCGCAAGCCTGCCAGGCCGTCATGGCGTCGAAGACGTCGCGCGCGCCGCGATGGCGGCCGGCGCCGACGGCGAGGGCGGCCATCAGGCTCGCCGCCGCGTTGGAGCCGCCGACGCCGCCGCACATCGCAGCGTGCACGGAAGGATCGCGCGGGCCGGGATTGGCGAGCGCCACCGCCAGCGCCTCCAGCGTATCCAGTGCGGCGTTGCCGGGCAGGTCGTCGCGGAACAGCAGGAACATCATTTCGACCCAGCGCGCGCGGCCCGCCATCTGGCCGAAGACGTCGTAGCCGCGGCAGTAGGCGGCGCGCGTGGCGAAGGGATTGTCGGGTTCGGCGACTTCGCGCCAGATGCGCGTATGGACGACGTCGGCCGGGTCGACGTCGCTCAGTCTGGGTTCGGAGGCAGCGGGGCTCAAGTCGTGATCTTCCTTTCAGACGAGACTGATGGCGCCATCGACGACGATTTCGGCGCCGACCATGTAGGACGAGTCGTCGCTGGCGAGAAACAGGGCGGCGCGCGCGATTTCTTCGGGGGCGGCCAGACGCTTGAGCGGCGACTTTTCGGCCAGGGCGCGCTTGCGCGCCTGCATCAGTTCGGTCGGCAAGCCGGCACGACCGAACATCGGCGTCGCCACCGGGCCCGGACTGATGGCGTTGACGCGGATGCCGCGTCCGCTCAGGGCCGGTCCGAGGGATTGCACCAGCGAGTGCAGCGCCGCCTTGCTGGCCGCATACACGCTGTAGTCAGGGGAACCCTTGCGGTTGGCGATCGAGGTGGTGACGATGACCGAAGCCTTGTCGGCGAGCAGCGGCAGCGCCTGCTGGATGGTGAAGAAGGCGCCCTTGAAATTGGTCGCCATGATCTCGTCGAACTGATCTTCCGTCACCCTATCGAAGGGCGTCGCCTTGGCGATGCCGGCATTGACGAAAAGGACGTCGAGGCGCCCGCAGTCGGCGCGCAACTGCGCCATCAATGCCGCGATTTCGTCGAGGCGGCCCGTGTTGCTCCGGATGGCCAGGGTGTCCGCGCCCAACTCCGCCTGCGCCCGCGCCAGGCTGTCCGGGTCGCGCCCGGTGATCGCCAGGCGCGCGCCTTCGGCACGAAAGAGGCGCGCGGTGGCGAGGCCGATGCCGCTGGATCCGCCGGTGATCAGTGCGGTCTTGCCGTGCAGCCGGGCGGTCGGAATGGCGTTCATGCGCTTTGAGTCAGGCTCTTGATGCGAACGTTGAGCGGCGGCACCGCTTCGGGATTGACGCGCACGTCGAGCAGCGTCGGGCCGCGGCGTCGGAAGATGGCGTCGAAATCGAGCGCGGCGAGATCGGCCGCCGTCGCGACGACGTGGCCGGGAACGCCCATGGCCTGGGCCATGAGGCGGAAATCGACCTGGGGCAGCTCGAAGGCGATCGCTTCGGCGCCGGTCAGGCGCTGGCCGTGCTTGACCATGCCGAGCGCGCCGTCGTTGAGGACGACGAAGAGGACGCAGAGTTGTTCGCTCGCGGCCACGGTGATTTCCTGGCCGTTCATGAGATAGCTGCCGTCGCCGGTGATGCAGACGACCGGGCCGCTGCCGGGGTTGCCGCGTGCGACGCCGACGGCGGCGCCGATCGCCCAGCCCATGGGCGCGAAGTCCATCGTCACGCGCAGCCATACCGCGTCGGCGCTGCGCTCTTCGCCGGCGCCGGCGTCGTGGCGGCCGGCCGGCAGGGGGCGGCTGTCGAGGCGGCGATTCTGCCGCTGCAGGCAGTGCACGGCCCAGGCCGTGCTGTTGCCGGTATCCGCCAGGTAACGCGTGGCCGGCGGACAACGGCGCGAGAGTTCGGCCATCAGGTGCTGGGGCTCGATCGGCGCGTCGTCGGCGCCTGCCGCGGCGTCGGGCACGGTCGGCGCTGGGTCCGCGGCGGGGGCGACGCGGCCGCGGTCCGGTGCGGCGCCGCCGGCGTCGGTGCGCAAGGCGTCGACCAGGCGCTCGCAGACCGACAGGATGCGTCCCTGCACGTGCAGCCGCGCCATCGGCGTGCGCATCAGGCGCTCCTCCGACACGTCGATGTGCACCAGCCGGTCGTTGAGGACGGCCTCGCTCCAGGCGCTGCTGTTCCATTCGCCCATGCTGGTGCCGATGGCGACGATGAGGTCGGGCTCGCTCAGCAGGGCTGCCGTGGCGCTGCTGTGTCCGGCAAAGCCGAACACGCCGCGGCAGGCCGGATGATGCGTATTCACCAGGCCCTTGCCGTCGGGCGTGCAGACGAACAAGGCGCCGCTGAGATCGATGAGTTCCATGATCGGCGCCATGGCCTCGGCGCAACCGCCGCCGACGATGAAGACGATGCGGCGCGCGCAGCGGATCTCGGCGCCGAGCGCGTTCACCGTCAGCTCGTCCACCAGCGAGGGCTTGGTCAGGCGCGAGCGCAAGTCGTAGGCGAGCGTCGGTAGCGCGCGCGGCGGCAGCGGACTGCGCATCACGTCGACCGGGAAGGAGAGGTGTACCGGGCGTTGCAACTGGTTGGCGCGCATCAGGGCGTTCACCAGCTTGGTCTCGACCTGGGCGCAGTGCGAAACGAGCGAGCTGTAGCAGGTGCAATGGCCGAACATGCCGACGACGTTGATGCCGGTGCAGCCCGATTCCTGGAACGGCCGCCGGCCGAAGGACGGCAGCGCCGGCTGGCCGGTCATGATCAGCAGCGGCACGCCGTTGTCGTAGGCGCAGGAGGCGCCGGTGATCAGGTTGGTGGCGCCGGGGCCGGAGGTGGCGACGCAGACGCCGATCTTGCCGGTCTCGCGGGCGTAGCCGTCGGCCATGAAGGCGGCGCCGCTTTCGTGGCGGGCGACGATGGGGCGCGGACCGCCGCGCCGCTGGCTGCGCGCCAGCGCGTTGTAGAGCGGTTCCACGGCGCCGCCGGGAATGCCGAACACGTACTCGATGCCGATGCTTTCGAGATAGGAGACGATGAGATCGGCCGCATCCGCCGGCTGCTGCCGCGCCGCCGTTGCCGCGGGCGAAAATGCGCTCGAACGCTCGATCACGACAGAAGCTGCTCCGGTCTCGGTTCAGGTGTCAGGCAAAATGAATATTCATGATACTACTAAAGAAATATTTAGGTGTGCTGAGCGTGCAATAAGACGTGGGCATGGCGGATGGGGCCGGCGGCGAGCGCCGCTGGCGCTGCGTTTGCCGCCTCTCGGGCGCTGCCGCGGCGGGGCAAGCGCGGATGCCGCGGGTGACGTGCCGCTGCGGTCGCTCAGGCGCTACTGAGCGCGGCGTGGCGCGGACAGGAGACCAGATGGTCGTTGACCATGCCGGTGGCCTGCATGTGGGCGTAGCAGACGGTGGGGCCGACGAAGCGGAAGCCGCGGCGCTTGAGTTCCCTGGACAGCGCCTGCGACGCCGGCGTTTGCGCCGGGATCTGCGCCAGGCTGCGCCAGCGGTTGACGATGGGTCTGCCGTCGACGAACTGCCAGAACAGGCCGTCGAGCGCGCCGCCTTGCTCGTAGAGCGCCAGCGTGGCCTTGGCGTTGGCGATCGTGGCTTCGATCTTGAGCCGGTTCCTGACGATGCCGGCGTCGTTCATGAGGCGGGCGACGTCCTTGGCGCCGTAGCGGGCGATGCGCGCGACGTCGAAGCCGTGCAGGGCGCGGCGGTAGTTCTCGCGTTTGCGCAAGATGGTGAGCCACGACAGGCCGGCTTGGGCACCTTCGAGGACGAGGAACTCGAACAGGGCGCGCTCGTCGTGCAGCGGCACGCCCCATTCGGTGTCGTGATAGGCGACGTAGAGCGGGTCGTCGCCGCACCAGGGACAGCGTGTCATACGGGTTCTCCGCGATGGAATGGCGTCAGCATGCCACGCTGCAGTGCCGGATTCAATGCAGCGAGTGCAGACCGACGACGTTGCCTTCGGTATCGCGGAACAAGGCCATGTAGCCGATTTCCGCGGTGATCAGGGTCTTCGGCACGACGATGCTGCCGCCGGCCGCGGCGACGCGGCCGAGCGGCGTCGCCAGGTCGTCGCCGCCGTCGAGATAGACGACGGCGCCGGTGGGGCCCGG
>JACRPB010000276.1 GCA_016214175.1 Rhodocyclales bacterium | reverse complement strand
GCCGGCGTCACCGTCGCCGAGAGTCTGCGCAGCCTCGGCTACGCCGGCGCGATCACCTTGCTCGGGGCCGAAGCGCATGCGCCCTACCATCGGCCGCCCCTGTCCAAAGGCTATCTGCGCGGCGAAACCGGCGCGGCGCAGTTGGCGATCCGCGCGCCGGCGATGCTGGAGAAGAAGGGCATCGCCTTGCGCACCGGCGTCGGCGTCGTTGCCATCGAGCGCGGCGAGCAACGCGTGCGCCTGGCCGACGGCGCAGCGCTCGCCTACGACGGCCTTGCGCTATGCACCGGAGCGCGCCTGCGCAGGCTGGCGTTGCCGGGCGCCGATCTCGCCGGCATCCACGGCCTGCGCACGCTCGACGACTCGCTCGCCATCGCCGCCGCGTTGCACACGGTGCGGCGCGTCGTCATCGTCGGCGGCGGCTTTATCGGCCTCGAAATCGCCGCGGTCGCGCGCACGCTGGGCAAGGAAGTGACCGTGCTCGAAGCGATGGAGCGCCTGATGGCGCGCGTCGTCGCGCCGCCGATTTCGCAGTTCTTCCACGCCTTGCACAGCGGCATGGGCGTCGCCGTCGAAACCGGCGCCGCGGTCAGCGCTTTGAGCGGCCGCGACGGCCGCATCGCCGCCGTGAGCACCGCCGACGGCCGCGAATTCCCCGCCGAGCTGCTGATCGTCGGCATCGGCATCCTGCCCGACGCCGATCTGGCGCAGGCCGCCGGCATCGCCTGCGACCGCGGCATCGTCGTCGACGCCTGTTCGCGCACTTCCGACCCGGCCGTCGTCGCCGCCGGCGACTGCACGGCGCGGCGCCTGGACGACGGCGACCTGCGCCGCCTGGAATCGGTGCATAACGCCGTCGAGCAGGGCAAGTCCGCCGCCGCCGCTCTGGTCGGCCAGGAACATCCGTTCGGCGCCAGTCCCTGGTTCTGGTCCGACCAGTACGACGTCAAGCTGCAAATGGTCGGCCTCGCCGCCGGCCACGAGCGCGTCGTGCTGCGCGGCGATCCGGCGACGCGCAAGTTCTCGGTCTTCTACTACAGCGGCGACAAGCTGATCGCGGTCGATTCCGTCAATCGTCCCGAGGATCACCTGCCCGCGCGCAAGCTGCTCGACCGCGGCATCGCGCCGACGCCGGAACAGGCTGCCGATCCGGGCTTTGCGCTCGGCGCGCTGCTGGCCTGACGCGCCGTCGACGTCCGGCCGGATAACCCTAATTCCGTAAGCAATACGCGATAAACTGATCCTGGTCTCGCGCATGGAGCAAGATCGGCCCGGAGACGCCATCGTCGCCGCGGCGAAATGCGTGTGCGTCACCTGAAAGGATCGCCAAATGCCGAACATTTTCTTGCGTGCCCTGCGTTGCCTGGTGCTGGCGGCACTCGCGCTCGGCCAGGCCGTGACGGCCCATGCCGTCGACGACACGGGCTATACGATAGCCATCGTCCCTTCGGCGCCACCGATCACCATGAATGCGAAGTGGACGCCCTTCGTCGAACGTCTGGCCAAGGAGACCGGGCTCAAGTTCCGCCTCAAGCATTACGAAAGAATGGCCGAATTCGAACGGGACATCTGGAGCGGGACCCCGGATTTCATTTTTTCGTCGCCGATCCAACTCGTGGTCGCCCACACGTCGCGCGGCTATATTCCGCTGGTGCGCGGCGAGAAGCCGATCGCCATGGGGCTTTTCGTGCGCAAGGATTCCTCGATCCGCAGCCTCGACGATCTGATCGGGAAGAAGATCTCCTTCGTCGGCAACAAGAACATCTGTAGCGTCTTCATGCGGCACCTGCTGGCCCGCCACGACAAGGAACTGTCGTTCGAAACCGAATACGCGGGCTCGACCCGCAACGTGATCATCAACGTGCTGCTGGGAAAGAGCGATGCCGGCGCGGTCTTCATGCCGGAAATGAACCTGGAGTCGGAGGAGACCCGCAGTCAGTTGCGCGAAATCGTCAAGACGTCGGACGTCGCTCCCCATCCGCTCAGCGTCCACCCGCGCGTGCCGCAGAAGCTCCGGGATGCGGTGACGAAGTCGATTCTGGCCATCACCGATAGCGACGACGGTGCGGCACTGCTGAAGTCCGTCAACTTGCCTGACCCGGTTGCTGCGAATTACCCGCGGGATTACAAAGCCATGGAAGCGATCGACATCAAGGGCCTCACCAACTGGGGACAATGACATGTCGTTGTTGCCGCGCCGTCTGAACGCACGGATCGTTCTCATCGTCTCCTGCGTTCTGCTGGCGACCGGCGTCGCGTCGGGCTGGATGAACGCCAGGTATCAGACCGCCAATCTGCTGGCCACCATGCGTCTGAATTCGTCGATCCTGGCCAGAAACTTCGCCGAGAGCAGCGCCCGCCTGCTGCTGGTTCAGGACTACGCGGAACTGGAATCCTTTCTCCTGCAGTCGGCGGAATTGCCCGACATCCGGCGGCTCCAGGTCTGCGAAGCGAACGGCGCCCTGATCTGGGACGTCGAACGCCGTCCCGGCGAACCGCCGCGGGCCAGGACCGATATTGCGCTCCTGACGCCGCCGTCCGGCCCTGGCGCCACGATCGGCATCGAGAACGACCGCCTGGTGGTCTGGCAGCCGATTGCGGCCGGCAGCGTGCTCGGTTGGCTCAGGGCCGACTTCAGCCTGGCGACGATCCGCGAAGCGCAGGCCCTGACCTGGGGCAGTACCTTGCTTCTGGCCCTGGCCTGGGTGGTCGGCAGCGCCGTCCTGATCCTCTTCATGCTGCGTCCGACCATCCGTTCGATCGGCAGCCTCACCGCCTTTGCCAAGCAACTCGACGAAAACCGGGGGGCGCAAGTCGCCATCGACGGCCAGGCGCAGGAGATCGCCGAACTGGGAACCTCGTTGAACGAAGCCTCGGCCAAGCTGCTCGCCAAGGAGCGGCAACTGCTCGACGAGCGGGAGCGGCTGCGCGAAAGCGAAGAGAAGTACCGGACGATTTTCGAGGAGTCTTTCGACGGCCTGTTTCTCACGACGCCGGCCGGAAAGATCGTCGAGATGAACAAGAAGGGCGTCGCGATGCTCGGATACGGCGACAAGGCCGAGGTCCTCGGGCTCGATCTCGCGCAGGACGTCTATGCCCAAGCGCCCGACAGGAATCGCATCCTGGCCATGGTCGAAGCGCAGGGGACGGCCGAGTACGAGGTTGCCGTCAAGAAGAAGGACGGCACGACGCTGCTCGCGCATTGCGCCTTGACGGCGGTGCGGGACGATGAGGGAGCGGTTGCCAGCTTTCGCGGCATCATCCGCGACGTCACCGCGCGCAGGAAGGCGGAAGAGGAAATCCGCAAGCTCAATCAGGAACTCGAACGACGCGTCGCCGAGCGCACCGCCCAACTGGAATCCGCCAACAAGGAACTGGAGGCCTTTGCCTATTCGGTCTCGCACGACCTGCGTGCGCCGCTGCGCCACGTCGACGGCTTTCTCGGCCTGCTCAAGGAAAAGATCGCGACGACGCTCGACGAGGAGGGGCGGCATTTCGTCGACACGATCGCCAGGGCGGCCAAGCAGATGGAAGCGCTGATCGACGACCTGCTGTCCTTCTCGCGCATGGGCCGTTTCGAGATGGCCCAGAGCGAGGTCGATCTGGCAGCGCTGGTGCGCGAGGTCATCGGGCGACTCGAACCGGAGACCGCCGGCCGCGATGTCCGCTGGCAAATCGCCGACCTTCCCGTGGTGTCCGGAGATCGCTCCATGTTGCGGGTGGCGCTGGACAACCTGATCGCGAATGCCCTGAAGTTCACCCGGCATTGCCAGCCGGCGCAAATCGAGATCGGCTGCGCGACCGGCGACGCCACCGAGACCGTCGTTTTCGTGCGCGACAACGGCGCCGGTTTCGACATGAAGTATGCCGACAAGCTCTTCGGCGTATTTCAGCGCCTGCACCGGGCCGACGAATTCGAAGGCACCGGCATCGGCCTGGCCAACGTGCGCCGCGTCGTCGCCCGCCATGGCGGCCGCACCTGGGCCGAGGGCAAGGTCGGCGCCGGCGCGACGTTCTACTTCTCGCTGCCGCGGCGCGACTAGGGCGGCGCGAAGAGGCGGTTCACTTCCGAATCAACCTCAGATCGGTGATGAAGTCTTGCGGTGCCCCGATCTCGATCTTCGCGAACGACGGATGCAGCGGGTTAAGCAGGTAGTTGGACTCGGCAGGGATGACTGCGCTCGGCACCGCCAGCACTGCGCTTGATCTGCGCTTGACCCATTCGCTACCGATGGCTTGCGTCGTCTCTCGCGCGGAGAGACGGGGCCAGTCGGCAGGCAATCGATCGGCTGCAAGCCGCTCGATTTTCAGCCCCTTGGGCAAGGTGGCCTGAATCATGACGTAACGGGCTCGCAGCGGGTTGTCCTGCACCAGCATTTCCAGCATGGCCAGCGACTGGCTGCCTGCGGTGTATATCATCGGCACGCCCTTGCGGTTCCAGCGGCCGCCGTAGAGTCGCGCCCCTTCGCCCGAAAACGCCGTGTCCGCGAAGCGGGCGGTCAGTAGCCGCCAAACGACGATCATTGGGATCAGGCGAAGACGCCGTGCTCGATGCGGCCCAGCATGTCCATGACGCTTTCGGCGCCGACGTCGGTATCCAGCAAGGACAGCGGCGTCGCGCCAGACAACGCAGCGCTGGGAGACTTCAGCCAGCCGATGGCTGCTTCCAGGCTTTCGAAGATGGTCTCGGCGCGCTCGACCACGCGCGCCAGCCGTAGCAGCTTCGCCGATTCCTCGCTGTTGAGCGTGCTTTCTCGTTTGCGCCGCGCCAGCGTTCGTTCGGGAATGCCCAAGGCGACCGCGAGTTCGGATTTGCTAAGGCGCAATGTCTGCGCCAGGGCATCCACCGCAGCGGAGGAAATGCCCTGGCGAATGACGGTAACCCAATCCAGTGCGGTGCGCGGTTGTGTGCGCAACATCTTGCTTCCTCCCAACAGGGTCTCGACTGAAAGGAGGGCAGGTGCGATTGCGGCGACGGTACTCATAACGACACTCCGGCTTCTGCCATATGGCAGGTATGTGAGTCAATTATGGCACACATTGCGCCGGCGGATCGCCGGCGCTCACGACATCGCGGCGCTCAGGGAATCACCGCCGCGTCCCAGCCCTCGTGTCCGATGCCGTGGCCCTTGCCGAGGCGCAGCTCGGCCGAGCGCAGCGTGTTCTCGATGAGCATGGTCACGGTCATCCGGCCGACGCCGCCGGGCACCGGCGCGATCCAGGAGGCTTTCATCTTCACGCCCTCGAAGTCGACGTCGCCGACGATGCTGTTGTCGGGCAGGCGGTTGATGCCGACGTCGATGACGATGGCGCCGTGGCGCACCATTTGCGGCACGATCAGCCCCGGCTTGCCGGCGGCGACGATCAGGATGTCGGCGATGATCGTGTGCTGGGCGAGGTCGCGCGTCTTGGCGTGGCAGACGGTGACGGTGGCTTCCTTCTGCAGCAGCATCAGCGCCATCGGCTTGCCGACGATGTTGCTGGCGCCGACGACGACGGCGTTCTTGCCGGCGACGTCGATGCCGGTGGTTTCCAGCAGCAGTTCGACGCCGTAGGGCGTGCAGGGCGGGAAGATGCTGTTGCCGACGACGAGGCCGCCGACGTTGTAGAGGTGGAAACCGTCGACGTCCTTGTTCACGTCGATGGCCTCAATGACGCGGCGCACGTCGATGTGCGGCGGCAGCGGCAGTTGCACGAGAATGCCATGCACGGCCGCATCGGCGTTGAGGCGCCGGATCAGCGCCAGCACCTCGGCCTCGGCGGCGTCGGCGGCGAGGCTGTGGTGGAAGGAGGCGACGCCGCAGTCGGCGCAGGCCTTGACCTTGTTGCCGACATAGACCTTGGAGGCGGGATTGTCGCCGACCAGGATCACCGCCAGGCCCGGCTGCACGCCGGCCGTGCGCAGCGCCTCGACGCGTTCGCGGAACTTGACGCGCAGGGACTTCGCCAGCGCCTTGCCGTCGATGATCTGGGCGGTCATTGCGCGACCTCCGCGCGCCAGACGCGGCGCGGCGTTTTCAGCGCGTCGATGCGCGCGAAGGGCGAGGCGTCGAGCAGCACGGCCTCGAAGGGCGCGCCGCGCGCCAGCAGCGGCGATGCGCGGCCGAAATGGCGGCGCGCGGCGGAGGTGGCGGCGGCGAGCGTCTTGTCCAGCGCGAGGCCGGCTTCGCGATAGCGGTCGATTTCTTCGTGCATGGCATGGCCGTGTTCGACGCCCATGCTGCCGGCATCGGTGCCCATGAGCAGCGTCACGCCCATCTCGTCGGCCCGGCGCAGATGCTCGGCGTGAGCGTCGAGGATGCGGCGCAGGTTGCCGACGGTGTTGGCCGACCAGCCGACGGCCTCCGATTGCGCCCACTGGAAATGGACCGGGCTGAAGGTCGGCGTCCAGGCTACTTGATTGTCTCGCATGATGGAAAGGATCTCTGACGTCATGAAAAAGCCGTGTTCGACGGAGCCTACCCCGGCGCGGGCGGCGATGGCAAGTCCCTTGGCGCCGCTGCAATGGGCGAAGGTCCGGCGGCCGTGGGCGCGGGCGGTGTCCACGACGAGCCTGGCGCTGTCGAGGTCGAACTGCGGTTCGTCGGTGACGGCGCCGGCGTCGAAGTCGATGATGCCGGTGAGGATCAGCTTGATCTCGTCGTTGTCGACGGCGAGCTGTGCGACCGAGCTTCGGATGCCTTCGGCATCGGCGACGTCCATCGCCATGAAGGCGCCGTAGCGCTTCGGCCGCTTGACGCCTAGGCCGCCGGAGCGCACCGCCGCCAGGTTGCGATCCTGCGCCGCTTCATCGCGTATGCGGTGGTTGATGCCGTGGCGGTCGCCGGCATCGCGCACCAGCGTAATGCCGCAGGCCAGCGCCTGGCGCGCGCTCTGCCGCGCCGCGTCGATCAGCTCCTCCAACGGCTTTTTCAGATGCGCCGAGCGCGTCGGCCCGTCGGTCGGCTGGCCGTCGAGAAACAGATGGACATGGGCGTCGACGAGTCCCGGCATCAGGAAGCCGCCGCGCAGCACCGCCTGGCCCTGCGCCGCGAGTTCCGCGCCGTGGTCGCCGGCGCTGACGTCGGCGATCTTGCCTGCGCGCACGACGAAGCTCGTCGGCTCGGGCCGATGCCGCTCGCCGTCGAACCAGCCGTCGACGCAGACCGCGAACTCCTGAGCACTCATTGGACTCCCCTCCCCCCCGCCCCCTCCCCGGCGGGGGTGACGGAAGTTCGCCGCTGCGCGGCTCCGCGGATTGACTGGCGCCCCTGCGGGCGGCCGTGCGGGGCGCTCATGCTTTGTAAAACTTGCGCACGGCGCGCAAGGCGTTGCTGCCCTTCTGTTCGAGGAAGTTCTTGTAAGTGTTGAGCACGTAATGGTCGTCGGCCAAGCGCTGGTAGCCGCGCCAGGGCGTGCCGAGCACGAAGTCGAAGCCGTGCTCGACGGTCAGCGTGAGGAAGGCGTTCTCCAGGCAGTGCTTGAGGTCGGAGCCGTCGGCGGCCTTCGGCGGCAGTTGCTGGCCGATGTTGGAAAGGCCGCCCATCATGTGCACGCCTTTCAGCTCCGGATCGCTGCCTATCATCTTGATGGCGTCGACGGTGCTGCGGTTGAGGCCCTCGGTGTCGGCGATGATGGCGGAGACCGACATGTCGATGAAGACGTGGTCGAGCGGCATGCCGTAGTCGTTCTTCAGCCGCAGCGCGGCGCGGCGCGCCGTGCCGTAGATTTCCTCGGCGGTCTTGTTGCCCAGGGCCTTGCCGTTCTCGACGCGCTCCGAAGCCATCAGGATGACCTTGAACTTGTGCTTGCCGTAGAGCTCCATCAGGTCCCAGCGGTGCTCGGTGATGGAATTGACGATGGGCAACTCGCCGTTGGCCTTGGCCGGGTCGTAGCTGGAAAGGCAGATGTCCTGCACCGACTTGCTCGGAAAGTCGAAGGACAGCGGCGTCGTCACCACTTCCTGGATCGCTTCGATGACGCGCGCCATCCACTGCGGATCGGTCAGCGCCTGGGCGCCGATGTTCACGTTCTGGTAGCGCGCGCCGGCCTCGGCCTGCTTGATCGCCAGCGCCTGGATGCCGGCTAAATCCTGGTTCTCGAACAGGGCGCGCGTGGATTTGAAGCCGGGGTTGATGCGTTCGCCGATGATGCCGATGTTGAATGCCGTATTCACTTGCCACTCTCCTTGGATGAGTTCTTTTGGAATCCGATGTGATGCAGAAAAACTTTCTGGAAATCGCTGCGCGAGCTGAGCTCCATGTACTCGCAGGCGTCGGCAAGTTCGCGCGCGCGCTGCCGCGCCGCGGTCGAGGCCAGCATGCGGCGCACG
>JACRPB010000275.1 GCA_016214175.1 Rhodocyclales bacterium | reverse complement strand
CGCCGCCGGGATGGAGAACCGCATCGATCCCGACCGCTTGAACGAACTCGACCGCCTTATTCTCAAGCAGGCCTTCAAGCAGGCGAAGAAGCTGCAAAGCCGCTTGCAGCTCGAATACCGGCTCTAACGCGCATGGCTCCGCTGGACCACCCCGCATCATGAAACACCCTACCTTCGCAGCGCCTCAAGCTGGCAATTCATCGCCGGCGTCTCGATCGGCGAGAACATGGGCCTGTCGGCACGCGCCATCGGCTACCTGTTCCTGATGGCCACCATCGCCGTCTATTCCGGCATCGGCGTCATCAGCCGCACCGCCGACGTCAACGAGTACTACGTCGCCGGGCGCCGCGTGCCGGGCTTCTTCAACGGCATGGCGACGGCCGGCGACTGGCTGTCCGCCGCCTCCTTCATCGGCATGGCCGGCACGCTCTATTTCTCGGGCTACCAGGGCCTCGCCTTCATCATGGGCTGGACCGGCGGCTACGTGCTGGTGGCGCTGCTGCTGGCGCCCTATCTGCGCAAGTTCGGCCAGTTTACGATTCCGGATTTTCTCGGCGCCCGCTACGGCGGCAATGCCGCGCGCCTGGTCGGCGTCGTCGCCACCATCGTCGCCTCTTTCACCTACGTCGTTGCGCAGATCTACGGCGTCGGCCTGATCATGAGCCGCTTCGTCGGCATCGAGTTCGAGATCGGCGTCTTCGTCGGCCTCGCCGGCATCCTGGTCTGCTCCTTCCTCGGCGGCATGCGCGCCGTGACATGGACCCAGGTCGCGCAGTACATCATTCTGATCGTCGCCTACCTGGTGCCGGTGGTCATGATGTCGCAGAAGGTGACCGGCATTCCGGTGCCGCAGCTCACCTACGGCAAGGTGCTGGAGCGCCTCGGCGCCGTCGAGCAGAAGCTGATCGACGCGCCGCGCGAGATCGAGGTGCGCGCGCATTACCGCGCCCAGGCCGACCGGCTGGAAGCCAAGATCCGCGATCTGCCGGCCTCGCTCGACGCCGAGCGCGCGAGCCTGGCGCTGCGCCTGGAGACCTTGCGCACCAGCAACGCCTCGGTGCGCGACTTCCACCAGGCCCAGCGCGCGCTGCGCGACCTGCCGAAGCGTCCGGCCGAGGCGCGCGCGAAGTGGGAGGCGGAACGCCACGTGCTGCTCGACAAGGCGGCGCCGCCGTCTCCGCACGCCGAAGCCTTCGGCGGCGACGCCGCGCAAGGCGATCTGGCGCGGCGCAACTTCCTGGCGCTGATGGTCTGCCTCATGGTCGGTACGGCGGCGCTGCCGCACATCCTGATGCGCTACTACACGACGCCCTCGGTGCGCGAGGCGCGCGAATCGGTGCTGTGGTCGCTGGTGTTCATTTTCCTGCTCTACGTCACGGCGCCGGCCTATGCCGTGTTCGCCAAGTGGATCATCTACAACGACGTCGTCGGCTCCAGCCTCGGCCACTTGCCGTCGTGGATCGCCTCCTGGAGCAAGGTCGGCATGGTCAGGATCGAGGACATCAACGGCGACGGCATCCTGCAACTGGCCGAACTCACGCTCAATTCCGACGTCATCGTGCTGGCGACGCCGGAAATCGCCGGGCTGCCCTACGTCGTGTCCGGCCTAGTCGCCGCCGGCGGCCTCGCCGCGGCGCTGTCGACGGCCGACGGCCTGCTGCTGACCATCGCCAACGCGCTTTCCCACGACATCTACTACAAGATGATTTCCCCCGACGCCTCGGCGCAGCGGCGCCTGGTGATGACCAAGGGCCTGCTGCTGGTGGTGGCGATGGTGGCGGCCTGGGTCGCCTCGCTCAAGCCCGACGGCATCCTGTTCATGGTCGGCTTCGCCTTTTCCATCGCCGCCGCGGCCTTCTTCCCGGCCCTGGTGCTGGGCATCTTCTGGAAGCGCGCCAACATGTGGGGCGCCATCACCGGCATGATCGGCGGCCTCGCCATCACCATCCTCTACGCCATCGTCACCCATCCCTTCTTCGGCGGCTCCATGGCGGCGTCCTGGTTCGGCATTCAGCCCATCGCCAGCGGCATCTTCGGCCTGCCGCTGGGCTTCGCCCTCATCGTCGTCGTCAGCCTGCTGACGCCGGCGCCGCCGCTGCGCGTGCAAGAACTGGTCGAAGACGTGCGCTACCCCTACCTGGAACGCGAGGACGCATGGAAACCCTGATCGCCCTGGCCGTCGGCCTGTCGCTCGGCGCCGGCATCGTCGCCTTCGCCGCCGCCGGACGCCTGCGCGATGCCCGCAGCGCGCTCGCGGCGCGCGAAGGCGAGCTCGCCGAACTGCGCGCCCGCGCCGAAGCGCTGCACGGCGAACTCGAGCGCGAACGCGCCGTTTCGCGCGAAAAGCTCGCCGCCCTCGAAGACGCGCGCGCCTCCTTCGCCGACGCCTTCAAGGCCCTGTCCGCCGACGCGCTCCAGCGCAACAACCAGTCCTTCCTCGAACTGGCGCGGGCGACGCTGGAAAATCACCAGGAAACCGCCAAGGGCGAGCTCGAAAATCGCCAGCAGGCCATCGGCGAACTCGTGGCGCCGGTGAAGACGAGCCTGGAAAAATTCGAACAACAGATCGCCGGCATCGAGAAGACGCGCATCGACGCCTACGCCACGCTCACCGAACAGGTGCGCGCGCTGCTCGAATCCCAGGGACAACTCAAGTCGGAGACCGCCAATCTGGTCAAGGCGCTGCGCGCGCCGCAAACGCGCGGGCGCTGGGGCGAAATGCAATTGAAGCGCGTCGTCGAAATGGCCGGCATGCTCGATCACTGCGACTTCTACGAGCAGGAGAGCACCGATACCGAGGAGGGCCGGCTGCGTCCCGACATGGTGGTGCGCCTGCCCGGCGGCAAGAACATCGTCGTCGACGCCAAGGCGCCGCTCGCCGCCTATCTCGATGCGCTGGAAGCCGCCGACGACGAGACGCGCCGGCGCAAGCTCGCCGACCACGCGCGCCAGGTCCGCGATCACCTCGTCAAGCTCGGCCGCAAGTCCTACTGGGAGCAGTTCCAGCCCTCGCCGGATTTCGTCGTGCTTTTCCTGCCCGGCGAAACCTTCTACAGCGCCGCGCTCGAAGCCGATCCGAGCCTGATCGAAGCCGGCGTCGAGCAGCGCGTGATCCTCGCCACGCCGACGACGCTGATCGCGCTCTTGCGCGCCGTCGCCTACGGCTGGAAGCAGGAGGCGCTGACCGAGAACGCGCAGCGGATCAGCGCGCTCGGCCGCGAACTCTACGAACGCCTGGCGACGCTTGCCGAGCACTGGGGCGACGTCGGCAAGCATCTGGGCAATGCCGTCGGCGCCTACAACAAGGCCGTCGGCTCGCTGGAAACGCGCGTGCTGATCAGCGCGCGCAAGTTCCGCGACCTCCAGGCCGCACCCGCGGACAAGGACTTGCGCGATCTGGCGCCGGTCGAGTCCATGCCGCGGGACTTGCAGGCGGAGGAAATGCAGCGCCTGCCGCCTTAGGTACTCTGCCCCTCGTCGCCGACGCCGACGTCGATCTGGCGCACGATGCCGGCCCCGCCGGTTTCGCCGAGCCAGACGCTGCTGGCGCGTACCTGGGCGACGGCTTCACCGTCTTCCTTGACGGTGAAGGGCGTTTCCTCGCTGGCTGTCGCCAGGGCGCCGATGCCGGCGTCGGCGAGGCTTTCGACGCTGCTGCTGCCGTCTTCTGCGATCTGCCACAGCTTGAGATCGGCATAGGCGGCGTCGCCGCCGTCGATCCAGCCGTTGCCGTCGCCGTCGAGTTGCCCCAGTTCGCCGAAGCCCGAGCCGGTGGTCGGGCCGAACAGCTCGCTGCCGTCGTCGGCGCGGCCGTTGTGGTTGCGGTCGTTGAACAGCACGGCGGCGTTGCCCGCGGGCAGGCGCAGGGTCTCGGTGTCGCCGTCGCAGTCGATGTCGAGCTCGATGCCGCTGCCGCAGAGTCGGGTCGTCGGCGCGCCGAAGTCGAGCGCCAGCGGGTCCTTGAACTGGGCGGCGCCGAAGTGGGTCGATTGCTCGCTGCGCTCCAGGCGGTAGCCGACGTCGAACTGCCGCGTGCTGCCGTCGGCGAGGCAAATATTGCCACTGGCGGCAAAAGTGCAGCTTTCCGTTTCGCTGGTCTGGCTGAGTTCCATCAGTTGCAGGCCGCCCGTGGCGCGCGTCGGCAACTGGGGCAGTTTGCCGTCGAGAATGCCGCCGTCTTCAGGCGCGCGCGGCAAGCCGAACAGCATTTCCATGATTGCCTGGAACGGGCTTTCCGGCGTCTTCGCGGCGGCCTGAGACGCAGGCGCCGTCTCGATTTGCAGCAGTTCCGCCGGCGCCGCGCGCAGCTCGCGCTGGAAGATCTCGTCGAACGAAGTCGGCGCATCCGCCTGCGCATCCTGCCAGAAGCGCGCAATGGACGCGGTGCTGGTCTGCAAATGGTGCTCGCTCGTCAAGGCGAGCTTGGATTGGCTGATATGCATGGTATTTCCCTTCCTTTTCTAGGTTATGGGAATCCACGCATTGCAAGTTATGCGCCCACCCGCGCGCGCAACTGGCCACAGGCGCCGGCGACGTCCTGGCCGGCCGATTGGCGCAGTTTGGTCAGAATGCCGTGGCGATAGAGGTGGAGCGACATCGCCGCCGCACGTTGCGGGCTCGGCCGGCGGAAGGCGAGGCCGTCGACCGGGTTGTAGGGAATCAGGTTCATCAGCGCGTATTTGCCGGCCAGGAGTCTGACGATGCCGGCCAGCTCGTCGACGCCGTCGTTCACGCCCTCGATCAGCGTCCATTGGTACTGGATCGGATAGCCGGTCGTGCGCGCATAGGCTTCGCCGAGTTCCACCAGCTCCGCCGGATCCAGGCGCGGCGCCTGCGGCAGCAGTTGCGCGCGCAGCGCCGCCTTCGTCGTATGCAGCGATAGCGCCAGCGCCGGTTTGACTGCGCCTTGCGGCAGGCGCGCGAAGATGCGCCGGTCGCCGACGGTGGAGAAGACGAGATTCTTGTGGCCGACGCCGCCCAGCGTGCCGAGCAGCTCGATCGCCTCCAGCACCGCGTTCAAGTTGTGGGCCGGTTCGCCCATGCCCATGAAGACGACTTTGCGCACCGGCCGCAGCGTCCGCGCCAGCGCTACCTGGGCGACGATTTCGGCGCTGCCGAGCTGGCGCGCCAGACCGTCGCGGCCCGTCATGCAGAACACGCAACCGACGGCGCAGCCGACTTGCGACGAGACGCAGAGCCCGCCGCGCGGCAGCAGCACGCTTTCCACCGTCTGGCCGTCGGCGAGTTCGAGCAGGAGGCGCGCCGAACCGTCGGCGCCGTCATGCTGCGACCGCAAGCGGACCAGCCCCGCCAGTTCGGCGTTCAGGGCGGGCAGGGCGTTTCGCAGCGACAGCGGAAAGAAGTCGGCGGCGCGGCGCGGGCTGTCGTCGAGCGCCAGCGCCTGGGTCCAGTTGCGGAGAAGGCGCTGTGCGTGGCAGGGCTTGGCGCCCAGGTCGTGTAGTTGGCGCCGGAGTTGTTCGATACGCATGGGGAGCGAATGCTAGCAGTCCGCCGGGCTTCCCGCTCAGGCGTCCCGCCGGCCTCGCTCCAGCGCACTCCGGTCCCAGCGCGCCAGCGTCGCCGCACGCTCGTAGGTACTGTCGAGGAAGGCGCGCAGTTCGCGCTCGGGCGCTTCCGCCGTGCGCACGGCCTCATAGGGCAGGATGAATTCCTTCATGGCGGCGCTGTAGAACGCGCCCGGCGGACGGACGACGGCGGTGGCGAGCCCCGCCGGCTCCGGCGCGGCATAGGCGTAGAAGGCCGGCTCGTGGATGAAGCCGTCGTCGCCGGCCGCGGCCGGCGGCGCCGGCCGCACGCCCGGCCAGAAGCCGTGGCTGATGACTTCGTGCGAATAGGCTTCGCGCGTAATCCGATCCGCATCCGAGCGTTCCGGTGCGAGTCGCCCCGAAAAGCGCGTCACCGCCAGATCGAAGCTGCCCCAGAAAAAGTGCACGGGGCTGCACTTGCCGACGAAGCCGGCGCGGAACTCTTCCAGCACGCGGGCGGATTGCAACAGGATGCGCCAGCAGCGGGCGGCATAGGTCGCGTCGTAAGCGGCATGCACATGGTCTTCGGCGAAAGGAATCGGGTCGGGCACTTCGACCGGCACCGGCCAGATGCGCACCGGCAGATCCAGGCGGTCGAGCGTCGCCATCAATTCGCCGTAGAAGTCGGCGACCGAGCGCGGCGCCAGGGCCAGCGCCCGCGTCGCCCCGTCCTGGCGCCGGACTTGCAGGCGGTGCTCGACGAAGTCGAACTCGATGTCGAAATAGCTGCCGCCGCAGGACAGCGGCCGCGTCCGCAGTCCGCGCGCCGTCAGATGCAGCGTCGAGTTCCAGCAGTGGTTGCTCTGCGGCGTCAGCGTCAAGACGATCTTGCCGACGATCTGGGTCCACATGTGCAGCGTGGCGTAGGTGTCTTGCCATTCGGCCAGGGGCAGGGCCGGCCATGACGGGAGGCTCATGGTGGGTCTCTCCTTTCCCTCAATGCGTCCGCGCCTTCCAGCCGGCGCCATGCGATATGTGAGCGGCGGCGCTGCCGTTTAGTTCCGGCCGGCTGCGGCCGTCGCGCCGCCGCGCGTTTTGCGGGTGGGCAGGGCGCGTAACCGTTAAAATGCGCCATGAACGAAAAACGCATCCTGCGCCGCGTGCCCAAGGCCGCGGCACCCGCAGCCGCGGCGGCGACGGCCGATCCGGCGGGCGTGCGCATCTCCAAGCTGATGGCCGAGCGCGGCCTCTGTTCGCGCCGCGAGGCCGATGCCTACATCGAGCGCGGCCTCGTCTTCGTCGACGGCGAGCGCGTCACCCAGCTCGGCACGCGCGCCGCGCCGAGCGCCGTCATCACGCTGGCGACGGCGGCGCGGGCGCAGCAGGCGCGGCAGGTTACGGTGCTGCTGCACAAGCCGATCGGCTACGTCTCGGGCCAGGCCGAGGATGGCCACCAGCCGGCGGTGACGCTGGTGACGCGGCAGACCCAGTTCGCCGGCGACGCCACGCAGCGCTTCCAGCCCGCCCATCTCAAGGGCCTCGCGCCTGCCGGGCGGCTCGACATCGATTCGACCGGCCTCTTGGTGCTGACGCAGGACGGCCGCATCGCGCGCCACCTGATCGGCGACGACTCGGCGGTCGAGAAGGAATACCTGGTGCGCGTCGAGGGCTCGCTCGATGCGCACGGCCTGGCGCGGCTCAATCATGGCCTCGAACTCGACGGCAAGGCGCTGCGGCCGGCGAAAGTGGCCTGGATGAACGACGACCAGTTGCGCTTCGTCCTCAAGGAGGGCAAGAAGCGCCAGATCCGCCGCATGTGCGAACTCGTGGGCCTGCGCGTGACGGGCTTGAAGCGCGTGCGCATCGGCGGCGTGCGCCTGGGTGACCTGCCGCTCGGGCAGTGGCGCTACCTGCGCGAAGACGAGAAATTTTGATCCCCAGGCAGTCTTC
>JACRPB010000274.1 GCA_016214175.1 Rhodocyclales bacterium | reverse complement strand
TCAGGTCGGCCGAACCGCCGAGGAACTCGGGCAGGGCCGGGGCCAGCGCGTTGATGGAAATCTGCGAGGCCTTGCGGGTGGCGACGGTCTCGGCCTTGGCGTTGGCGGCCTCGATGGCGGCCTTGGCGTGCTCGGCCCAGTTGGCCGGCAGTTCATTGGCCATGCGGCGCTTGAACTCGGCGGCCTCGGCCGGGAAGGCCTTGGCATAGTGCTCGAACTTGCGGTTCCAGTCGTTCTCCCAGCCGGCGCCCTTCTTCTTGGCGTCCCAGGCCTCGTAGACTTCCTTGGGCACTTCGAAGGGACCGAAGTGCCAGCCGATGTGCGGGCGGGTCAGACCGATCTCGATGTCGCCCAGCGGTGCGCCGTGCACGTCGTGGGTGCCCTGCTTGTTCGGCGAGCCCGCGCCGATCACGGTCTTGCAGCAGATCAGCGTCGGCTTGTCGGTGACGGCCTTGGCGGCATTGATGGCGGCATGCAGCGCTTCCGGGTCATGACCATTGACGTTCGGCACCACGTGCCAGCCATAGGCCTCGAAGCGCTTCGGCGTGTCGTCGGTGAACCAGCCCTCGACGTGACCGTCGATGGAGATGCCGTTGTCGTCCCAGAACGCGGTCAGCTTGCCCAGGCCCCAGGTGCCGGCCAGCGCGCAGGCTTCGTGGGAGATGCCTTCCATCAGGCAGCCGTCGCCGAGGAAGACCCAGGTGCGGTGATCGACGATATCAAAGCCGGGACGGTTGAACTCGTTGGCCAGCAGCTTCTCGGCCATGGCCATGCCGACGGCGTTGGTGATGCCCTGGCCGAGCGGGCCGGTGGTGGTCTCGACGCCCGGCGTGTAGCCGTACTCGGGGTGGCCCGGCGTCTTGCTGTGCAACTGGCGGAAGTTCTTCAGGTCGTCGATGGAAAGATCGTAGCCGGAGAGGTGCAGCAGGGCGTAGATCAGCATCGAGCCGTGGCCGTTCGACAGCACGAAGCGGTCGCGGTCGGCCCAGTGCGGATTGTTCGGGTTGTGCCGGAGGTGGTGGTTCCAGAGCACCTCGGCGATCTCCGCCATACCCATGGGCGCGCCGGGATGGCCGGAATTGGCCTTCTGCACGGCATCCATGGCCAAGGCGCGGATGGCGCTGGTCAGGTTGTTGAACACGGGCGGCTCGAAATCGCTGAAAGTGGCGGTCATGGGGAGTCCTTGTAGTCCACGCCCCGGAAAGGCCGAATTATCGGCCAATCCGGATGGCAAAGGGTAAATCGTTGATGTTACAGCTTGAGGCTGGGGCGCCGGGCCTCAGATCGACGTGGCGCGGCGTTTGTTCTCCATCAGGCGCAGGATCATGGGCGTGAAGATCAGTTGCATCGCCAGTTCCAGCTTGCCGCCGGGGATGACGATGATGTTCGGCCGCGACATGAAGGAGTCGTGAATCATCGACAGCAGGTAGGGGAAGTCGATGCCCTTCGGGTTGGCGAAGCGGATGACGACGAAGCTCTCGTCGGCGGTCGGGATGTCGCGCGTGACGAAGGGGTTCGAGGTATCGACGGTCGGCACGCGCTGGAAGTTCACGTGCGTCTGCGAGAACTGCGGGCAGATGTAATTCACGTAATCGGGCATGCGGCGCAGGATGGTGTCGACGACGGCCTCGGTCGAGTAGCCGCGCGCGTTCTTGTCGCGGTGCAGCTTCTGCGTCCATTCGAGGTTGATGATGGGGACGACGCCGATCAAGAGATCGGCATGCTTGGCGACGTTGACCTTGTCGGTGACGACGGCGCCGTGCAGGCCCTCGTAGAACAGCAGGTCGGTGCCGGCGGGAATGTCGGCCCAGGGCGTGAAGGTGCCGGATGCCTGATTGTAGGGCGCCGCTTCCTCGTCGTTGTGCAGGTAGTAGCGGCGCTTGCCGGTGCCGGTGGCGCCGTAGGTCTTGAACAGGGCTTCGAGTTCCTCGATCAGATTGGCGTCGGGGCCGAAGTGCGACAGATGGTGGTTGCCCTTCGTGTTGGCCTCGGCGACCGCCTCCTTCATCGGCTTGCGGTCGTAGCGAGGGAAGGAATCGCCTTCGACGATGGCGGCGGTGAGGTTCTGGCGCCGGAAAATGTGCTGGGAGGTGCGGGTGACCGTGGACGTGCCGGCGCCGGAAGAACCGGTGATGGCAATGACGGGATGCTTGACCGACATGTGGTTCTCCGAGGAGATGCGTTATTCGTGGCGAAACAGCGAGCGCGTGCCGAACAGCGGCAGGTCGTAGCTGTCGTGGTCGCGCCCTTCCACATAGTCCTGATGGTAGCGGTGGATGAGGTCGACTTCGCTCTTCGAGCCGAAGATGAAGGGCGCACGCTGGTGCAGTTCCGACGGCGTCACGTCGAGGACGCGGCTCCTGCCGGTAATGGCGCCGCCGCCGGCCTGCTCCATGATGAAGGCGATGGGATTGGCTTCGTAGAGCAAGCCGAGGCGGCCGCCCTGGTCGCGCGTCTTCGCGTCGACGGGGTAGAGAAAGACGCCGCCGCGGTTCAAGACGCGATAGGCCTCGGCGATCAGCGAGGCGACCCAGCGCATGCCGAAGTCGCGGCCGCGCGGACCGGTGCTGCCGGCGAGGCACTCCTCGACGTAGCGGCGCACCGGCGGTTCCCAGAAGCGTTCGTTGGAGGCGTTGATGGCGAAGGTGGCGGCGTTGTCCGGAATCACCATCTTGCGGTGGGTTAGGATGAATTCGCCGATCTCGCGGTCGAGCATGAAACCGTTCACGCCGTTGCCGGTGGTCAGCACCAGCCGCGTCGAGGCGCCGTAGAGCACGAAACCTGCCGCCACTTGCTGGCTGCCGGGCTGGAGGAAATCCGCGGCCGTCGCTTCGTCCTTGCCGGGGGGGGCGCGCAGCACCGAGAAAATCGTGCCGGTGAGAAAGTTGATGTCGATGTTGCCGGAGCCGTTGAGCGGGTCGAACACCAGCAGGTACTTGCCGCGCGGATATTTGTCCGGAATCGCGATGAAGTCTTTTTCGTTCTCCGAGGCCATGCCGGCGAGGCGGCCGGTCCACACGTTGGACTTGACGATGGCATCGGCGGCGGCGCGTTCGAGGTAGATTTGCGGATCTTCGCTGTCGGCGCCGAGGCAGCCGCGCGAGATGGCGTGGCTGATCGACTTGCATGCGGTGGCGATGTCCTGGAGGAGGGCGCTGAAGTCGCCGCTGGCGCCCTTGACGCGCCGCTGTTCCTCGATAATGAACTGGGTCAGCGTGGTGCGCCCGTCATGCATTTGCCGTCCTCCGTGAGTCGTTGCGCACTCCGCCTCCGTCGAGAAAATTCCCCGCCCCTTGCGGGGCGGGGCAAATCTGGCTCATCGCCAGAGGGAGTGGAGCAGTGCGGTCCGGATCGCACGACCCGAACCGACGCCTCCAATTTACCCGCTGCGATCTATAAGCGCTATTCACTTTTTCTTATCGTAGGAATAAGGGTGCTAGGCTGGTGTGCAGCATTCCGCATGCGTGCTATTCGGCGATGCGCGCGGCGACGACACGGCCGCCGATGCGCACGCCTTCCCGCAACCCGGCGGCATTCCAGGGCAGGGCGATGCGGGCGGCGGCGCCGGGGCCGAGGGCGCCGACGCGATAGGTTTCGCGGCCCTTGGCCGAATGGACGGCTTCGATGGTGGCGCCGGCGACCGGCACCGGCGAGGTATTGCGCACGACCAGCAGCAACTGGTCGGCGCCGTTGCGTTCGACCGTGGTGGCGAAGTAGGCGCCGGGGTTGCGCGGCAGGTCGAGGCGGGCGAGCGCGACGGAGGCCCGCTTGCCGGTTTCGTCCTTGGCGTCGGCCGCCTTGCGGAAGTGCTCGATGGCCTGGTTCTGCTCGCCGCGGCCGAGCCGGATCTGGCCGAGGCCGTAGTGGGCCTGGGCCGTCGGCAGCAGGCGCTGAAGAAGAACGAGGCCGAGAAGGCGCTGCGCGCGGCCGCCGCGGCGATCGCCATCGAGCCGCGCGAAGCCCTTTTCTACGGCTTGCGCGGCGATGCCCATGCCGTGCTGAAGCGCTATGCGGAAGCGG
>JACRPB010000296.1 GCA_016214175.1 Rhodocyclales bacterium | reverse complement strand
GCGCAGCGCATCCTGAATTTCTTCCACACTCAAACCGAGCCTGCCGACTTGCAAACGATCTACCACCACGCGCAAGTACTGCACGCCGTCGTTTTGCACCGTGTACACGTCCTGGTTGCCGGGAACCGTCTTGACGAGCGCTTCAACCTGGCTCGCGTACTCGTTGAGTTTATCGAGGTCCGGCCCGAAGATTTTGACCGCCAGGTCGCCGCGCACGCCGATGATCATTTCCGACACGCGCATTTCGATCGGCTGTGTGAAGCTGTACTTGATGCCTGGCATCGGATCGAGCACCTTGCGCACTTCGTCCATCAGCGCTTCCTTGCTCTTCATGCGCCATTCGCCTTGCGGCTTCATCAGCAAATACGTGTCGGACAGGTTGAGCCCCATCGGGTCGAGCCCGATTTCGTCTGAGCCTGCGCGCGCCACGATGCCGGTGATCTCTGGTATTGCCTGCATGATGGCGCGGTGGATTTTCAGATCGAGTGCGGCGCTCTGTTCGAGGCTTACCGAGGGTAGCTTCTCGATTCCGACAATCAGATCACCCTCATCCATCGTCGGCATGAAGGTCTTGCCGACCTGGGTATAAATCACGCCGGCCGCCGCCAGCATCGTTACGGCAACCGCTGCAACCAAACGCTGCCGCCGCATGCCCCAGACGAGGGCGGGCTCATACAGGGCAAGCAGCTTGCGCGGCAGCCACGGGTCTTCGTGCTTCACTTCACGCAACAGGTAAGACGCCAGCACCGGTATGACGGTCAACGACAACACCAGCGAACCGGCCAGGGCGAAGACGATGGTCAGCGCCACCGGCACGAAGAACTTGCCTTCGAGGTCTTGCAGGGTGAGCAAGGGCAGAAACACGGTAATGATGATCAGGATGCCGGCCGTGACCGGAACGGCAACCTCGCGCACCGCGCGATAGATCGTGTGCAAGCGCGGCAACTTGCCGACGGTGGGGTCGGTCGCCAGGCGCTGCACGATGTTTTCGACCACCACCACGGCGGCATCGACCAGCATGCCGATCGCGATCGCTAGCCCGCCCAGGCTCATCAGGTTCGCCGACATGCCGAAGGCGCGCATCAGGATGAAGGTGATCAGCGCCGCCAGGGGCAGCACCGTCGCGACCGTCAGCGCCGCGCGGATATTGCCCAGAAACAGTCCAAGCAGCACGATGACAAGCACGGTCGCCTCCAGCAGCGCGGCCGAGACGGCGCCGACCGCTTTCGACACCAGCGAGGCGCGGTCGTAGAAGGTCTTGATCTGCACACCTTTTGGCAGCGTCGGTTGCAATTCGGCCAGTTTCCTGCGCACGCCTTCGACGACCTGCTGCGCGTTGGCGCCTGCCAAGCCCAACACCAGCCCCTGGGCGGCTTCGCCCTTGCCGCTTTGCGTGACCACGCCGTAGCGTGTCACGGTGCCGATCTTGACCTCGGCCAGATTGCCCAGGCGTACCGGCGCGCCGTCCTTCATCGCCACCACGACCGCGCGCAGGTCGTCCAGCCCGGTGATACTGCCCTCGCTGCGCACCAGCAGCACTTCTTCACCTTCGCCCAGCCTGCCCGCGCCGTCGTTGCGGTTGTTCGCTTCGATCACCTCCTTGAGTTGCGCCAGCGTCACGCCGCTCGCGGCCAGTTTGAGCTGATCGGGTACCACCTCGAAGGCGCGCACGACGCCGCCCAAGGCATTGACATCGGCGACGCCAGGCACGGTTCGCAGCGCGGGACGGATCACCCAGTCGAGCAGGCCGCGCCGTTCCGCCAAAGACAGTCCCTCGCCTTCGACGGTGAACATGTACATTTCGCCCAGGGGCGTGGTGATCGGTGCCATGCCGCCGGAAATGCCGCTCGGCAGGCTGTCCGTCAGGCCGCTCAGGCGTTCGCTGACCTGCTGGCGTGCCCAATAAATGTCGGTACCGTCCTCGAAGTCGATGGTCACATCGACCAGGCCGTACTTGGTGATCGAGCGCAGGATTCTGGTTTTCGGGATGCCGAGCATTTCCACTTCGATCGGCACCGCGATGCGGCTTTCGACCTCCTCCGGCGTC
Source organism: Rhodocyclales bacterium (assembly GCA_016214175.1). Lineage (GTDB taxonomy): Bacteria > Pseudomonadota > Gammaproteobacteria > Burkholderiales > Rhodocyclaceae > Nitricoxidireducens. The sequence continues at coordinate 1,987 of JACRPB010000296.1, read as the reverse complement.
ATGCCGGGGGCTTTCATGATGATCTTGACCTGGGTGCTCGACACGTCGGGAAAGGCGTCGATCGGCAAGCCCCGATAGGCGAACCAGCCCGTACCGGCGACGATCAGTGTCGCCAACAGGACGAACAGGCGTTGCGCCAAGGAAAACTGGACAAGGCGGGAAAGCATTATTGGCTCCCCTTCGCGTCGAGCCAGGCGCCCTTGAGTGCCACCACGCCGCCGACGGCGACTTGTTCGCCGGCCTTGAGGGCGCCTTGTACTCGTACCCGCTGGCCGGCGCTGGCCGCGACCGTCACCGGCCTGGCTTCAAAGCCGTCCGGCGTGCGGACGAATACATAAGCCTGCTTGCCGTCGTGGGCCACGGCGGACAAGGGCAAGTCCCAACTGCCCGTCACAGCCGTGATGGGCAACTCGACGGTCACAAGCTCGCCGGGACGCAGCTGACCGGCCTTGCCCTCGATGACGGCGCGCAGCATCACCGTCTGGCTGTTGGCAGAAACAGTCGGGCTGGCGCTCAGGATGCGCGCCGCAATGTCGCGGCCTTGCACCTTGAGCCGGGTTCCGGGTTTCCAGCCCGCGCTTTCGGCAATCGGAACCTGAATGTCCAGCCACAGGGAATCGGTTTGGGCCACATGCAACAAGGCGGTGGCCGCCTCGACCCGCTGGCCGGGCCTGACCGCAACTTCGGTGACGATTCCGGCCTGCGTCGCGGCCAGCGTGATGCTGTCTTCCGGTTTGCCGGAAGCCGCGACGCGCGCGACCATCGCGGCCGGCATGCCGCTTAAGCGCAGCGCCGCCTTGGCCTGGTTGAGCATGGCCTCGCCTTCCATCAAAGCGGCCTGCGCTTCCTGAACCCGGCGTTGCGAGATGATGCCTTCATCGAACAAGGCTTGCTCGCGCTGCGCCGTTTGCCGCGCCAGCGTGGCGCGGGCGGTGGCTTGCAACAACTGCAACTGCAATTGGCCAAGCTCCGGACCGGCAATGCGAACCAGCGGCGTACCCGAACGCACGGCCTGATTTTCCTGCACCAGCAATTGCGCCACCAGGCCGGCTACCGGCGAACTGACCACCTGTTCCGCATTTGGCGGGACGACCGCCTGCGCAGGAAAAGTCGCCTTGACCGAGCCGGTTTGACTCTGCAATGGCGCGGTTTGAATGCCCAATGCCTGAATCTGAGCATTGGGAACGGCAAATTTGACTGGCTGGTCGGCCGCCTGAGCGGCAGGCGCGAGCGCGCACATCATCGCCATTGCCCATGCGCTCGGCAGAAAACGGAGGGGGGGATTCTTCATGACTCACCTCGAATAGCACCTGACGGCGCAAGGGATATGGCCACATCGCACACGATGGCGGGGCGGCAAGCAGGGGACTCCGCGCGAGGCGCGGAAGAAAACCGATCAGGCGCGCGGCGGGGCGCAGGGATAGGGGACGAGCGGCCGTTCGGCCAGGGGCGGGCTGGGTATGCCGGCGAGAGACGAGCTACATCGGCCGTGTTCCAGGGCATGCGAAGGGGGAGGGCCTGCGGGCAAGACGCCGGGCGGCACGGGTTGGATATCCGGCTGGCGCCCGGACATGTGGCACGGCCGCGCCGCCAGGGCGAGCCCCACGCCGACGCCGGCATGGTCGTGCGCGGCGGCGAGCAGGCTCGGCACCGCGCCGTCGACCTCGACCCCGTCGAGGTGGACGCCGTGCTGCGTCATGTGCGCCTGGTCCTCGGCCGCATGGGCATGCAGCAGCGGCAACAGGCATTGCAGCACGGCGAACAAACACAGGACGAGGTGGCGCGCGGAACGGTTCATTGCCGCGATTAGAACCGATGTTGCCGGGCCTCGGCAAGCGCGGCGAGGCCGAAGAGCGTCCGCTTATTTAGGCAGGATATTGCTCAAGGTGATCAAGGAGATGTCGTCATGGCCGCAACGCCCGTCGCCCAAGTGGGCGCGCACGGCCGACACGATGCTGGCGTGCGGATCGCTCGATCCTGGTATGGC